>CAZZLY010000171.1:0-1571 GCA_964655175.1 uncultured bacterium | reverse complement strand
CGCGATCAGCGCGGTCGCGTCGCCGGCGTCACGGGGATCGTGAACAGCGGGTCCGTGTCCGCGATCGTCGGCATCGCGATCGGCGCCGAGTACAGGAACGCGCCCGCGGCGGCCACGTAGCCCAACCGGTCGGCGAGCGAATCCACCGCCGCCCACTGCGGTGTGGTGAGCGCCCGACCGACGTTCGAGAACCGCGTCGCGTACGAGTACCCCATCGCGCCGTCGAGCTCGCCGTAGCGCCCCGACAGCGTGATCACCGCGAGGGAGTCCACCGCGGTCCCGCTCTGGAAGCCGCGCAGCATCGTGGCGATGTCGCGCCGACGCTCGACCATGGCGTAGAGCGCGCTGCGCTGCACGTCCACCAGCGCGCTCACGTACGCCGACTGCGGCGCGGGCAGCGCGTTGAGGAACGCCTGGCCCGCGGTCGCGGTGAGCTGCTCGTCGATCGTGTAGTTGGGATTGCCCATCGCCGGCCAGTCCTTGAGATAGAACGAGCCGAAGTACGTGGCGTGCCGCTCGGGGCAGAAGTACACGTCGGCGTCCACCGAGCCGGCCCACCACGCGTACATCTCGCTCGCGTAGGTCATCACGGTGACGTTGACGTCGTGCGGCAGATGCAGCGGCTGCAACGGGTCGGTGAGGGTGCGGTTCCAGTTGCCCACGCCGTGGGCCGCCTTGAGGGCCGCGAACGCCGCGCGTTGCGTCGGCGTGAGTGAGGTGAGCACCTGACCCATGGCGCGAGCGCGGCTGTAGGCGATGCGACCATCGAGCCGGTAGAGCTCGGCGGTGGTCGCGACGATCGCGGCCGAGTCGAGTCCGGTCGAACCCGCGGGACGATCGCCCGTGCACTCGCGGCGGAACGCCTTGAGGAGCGGGAAGCGCGCGTAGGCGAAGGCGTTGATGGGCGTCACGTCGCTCTCGGCGCTGCGCACCAGATGCTGCACCTGCGTGCTGTCGAGGATGTGGAGCACGTTGAACGCGATGATCGTCACGAAGTCCGTGTTGTGACCCATCTGCGTGGGGTCGTTGTCACGCAGGTACTGGAAGCCGCAATAATCGGCGACCTTGCCCGGCGGCAGGAACGACTGCCCACCCAGATCACCGGTGAGGAACGCCAAGCCGTCGAACGCGAGCGTGTTGCGCTGCGCCTCGTCCGAGAGCGTGCGGGTGATCGTGTAGGCGTCCGTGGTGGGGTTGACGGAAGGGGCGGTGACGCCGTCCTTCTTGGCGCAGCCCGTGAAGGCGAGCAGGGCGATCGCGAGGACGGACAGGCGCAGGGTCGTGCGGGGAACGCGAAGACGCGCGGGGGTCATGGGATCGATCCGTTCGTTCGAGGATGGGTGACGGGGAGGGAAACGCCCTCCTGCACGCATCATCGGCCCTCACACACATCGTGTGGCGCGAACGCGACCATCGTCGCCCTCGTCCGTTGGGACCGTGGTACCCCGGGTGACCTCGAGCGGGGCGCGTGTTCGCGATCCGTCAGGCCGTCACGCGCGCCGCGTCGCGAGGCGTCACGGACGTCCGAGCGGACGCGAGGGCTCGGGGGCGGACACGATCGCGACCGCGCT
>CAZZLY010000170.1:0-1619 GCA_964655175.1 uncultured bacterium | reverse complement strand
GGAGTAGTTCACGACCCCTCCGAGCACGCCGAACGACCAGTCCGGGTTCTCAGCGGCGCGCACCGTCGTGGGCGCGAACAGCGCGAGGGCGAGCAGCGCGGCGGGGATGAATCGGCGTCGCATGGGGACCACCTCCTGTGGAGCCACGGAACCTCACGTCACCCGGCGCCATCCTGGCGGGGGCGACTCACGGCGCGGAAGTTAGGGGGTCCGTGGCTTCCCGACAAGCCGTTCTCGTTTGGTCGTCCGAGGGCTTCAGGCGGTGATCAGGATCGGCGCGCCCTTGGTCACGATCATCGTGTGCTCGTGGTGGGCCGCGATCCCGCCGTCCTGGGTCAGGATCGTCCAGCCGTCGGCGCCCTCCATCATCTCGCCGTCACCGACCGAGATGATGGGCTCGAGCGTGATGACCATGCCCTCCTGCAGCCAACCGTTCGCCTCGGGGTCGGGCCAGTTGGGGATCATCGGCTCCTCGTGGATCGTGCGGCCGATGCCGTGGCCCTGCAGTTCCTCGACGACCGCGAAACCCTTGCGGGCGACCTCGTCCTCGATCGCACGCCCCACGTCGAGGGCGCGGCGACCGTGGCGCGCCTCGCGCAGCCCCTTCTTGAACGCGCTCTCGGCGCACGCCATGAGTCGCTTGGCGGTCTCCGAGATCCGGCCCACGCCCACCGTGATGCAGGCGTCGGCCATGTAGCCGTTCAGTTCGGCGGTCACGTCGAGCTTCACGAGGTCGCCTTCCGCCAGGCGGCGACGGTCCGACGGGATGCCGTGCACGATCTCGTCGTTCACCGAGATGCAGGTCGCCCCGGGGAACCGGTAGACGAGCTGCGGCGCCGAGCGCGCGCCGGCGGCCGAGAACACGCGCGCCGCGACCGCGTCGAGGTCGCCGGTCGTGACGCCGATGGCGACCGCCGCGCGCATCGCGGCCAGCGTGTCGCGCACCACGCGCCCGGCCGCCTCCATGCCCGCGCGGTCCTGTTCGTTCTCGAGGATCATGCGGCCCAAGGTGCACGCGTCGCGCGCGGGGCGCAAGCCGCGCGGATGCACGAAGGGCCGGGGAGCGTGGCGCTCCCCGGCCCTCGTGGTCGGCTCGGACGGCGTTACTTCTGCGTCGAGTCCGCCGGCGCGGCGGCGCGCTTGGCGATCTCCTGCTTGAGCACGTCCTTGTTCGTGACCACGAACTCCACGCGACGGTTCTTGGCGCGGTTCTCGTCGGTCGTGTTGGGCGCGACGGGCTTGCTCTTGCCGTAGCCCTTCGCGGTGATCGACTTGGGATCGATCGTCGGGAACGTGGTCGTCAGGTACGTGCGCACCGCTTCGGCGCGCGCCTGCGACAGCTTGAGGTTCGCCACCGACGAGCCCTTCGAGTCGGTGTGGCCACCGACCTCGATGCGCAGCTGCGGCCACTTCTGCAGCAGCAGGCCGACCACGGCGAGGTTCGGATAACTCGCGGGGAGGATCGTCGCCTGGCCCTCCTCGAACTGCACGTCCTGCACGCGGACCATGCCCGTCTCGAGCAGTTCGGTCTCGCGACCCGCGACCTCGGTCGCGCAGCCCTTGTCGTCCACCTTGACGCCGGCGGGCGTGCCCGGGCACTGGTCGAGACCGTCCCACAC
>CAZZLY010000169.1:0-1624 GCA_964655175.1 uncultured bacterium | reverse complement strand
AGGTCTACACCGTGCTCGTGGGACGGCCCGCGGTCGTGCAGGTGCCGGTCATGGACCCGGTGCTCGGGCTCACCATGGTCGCGCAGACCGTGACCGTGGACGACAAGCCGTTGCTCGAGATCGCGCGCCGCACGGGCGGGCGGTTCTTCCGTGCCGGCGACGCCGCCTCGCTCGCCTCCATCTACGACGAGATCGACCATCTCGAGCGCGCCCCCATCCGGGCGCTCCTGTATCGCGAGTACCGCGACCTCGGGCCCTGGCTCATGGGGATCGCGGCGGTGCTGCTGACCCTGTATGCGCTCTCGAACGCCACCTGGGCGTTCCGGGTGCCGTGATGCGCGCGCGCACGAGCGGGAGGGCGGCATGAGTTTCGAGCATCCGTGGGCGCTCCTCGGGCTGCTGGCGCTCTTGCCGCTGGGCCTGCTGGAGTTCCGGGCCTCGCGTCGCCGAGGGCACGCGCTGCGGCTGTTGTTGGGGCGCGAACCGCTGGCGGGGCTGCTCGAGCAGCAGGCGCCGTGGACCGGGCGCATCGGGGCGTGGTCGCGCATGGCGGCGGTGGCGTTGCTCCTCGTGGGGGCGGCCGGACCGCAGTGGGGGCGCGAGGCGGTGCGCCGCACCTCGCAGGGCTCCGACGTGGTGTTCGTGCTCGACGTCTCGGCCTCCATGGAGACGCGCGACGTGCCACCGTCGCGCATGGAGGAGGCGCGGCACGAGGCGATCGCGCTCCTGCCCGCGCTCGTGGGCAGCCGCGTCGGTGTCGTGGCGTTCGCGGGAGACGCGGTGCGACTGTGCCCGCTCACGCTCGACCCGGCGGCGGTGCGACTGACGCTGGAGACGATCGGGCCCGGCACGGTGAGCGATCCCGGCAGCGATCTGGGGCGGGCCCTGCGTGCCGGTCTCAAGCTCATGCCGGCGGGGCGCCGCGACGAGCAGGCGATCGTGCTGTGGACCGACGGCGAGGACCTCGAGGGGCATGCGCGCGAGGCGATCGCCGAGCTGCGGCGCAGTGGTCTGCGCGTGTTCGTGGTTGGCGTGGGCACGCCCGCCGGTGACCTGATCCCGGTGCGCAACGACGACGGGGCCGTCACCGACGTGAAGCGCGACGAGTCCGGTGCGGTGGTCCGGTCGCGACTCGACGAGAACCTGCTGCGCGCACTCGCGCGCGACACGCGCGGCACCTACGTCGCGGCCTCGCGGCCGGGCGGCGAGGTGGTGCGGCTCGCACACGCGTTGGGCTCGCTGTCGCAGTCGCGCAAGGGCACGCGGCTCGTCGAACGACCCGTGGCGCGCTTCCCGCTCTTCGCCCTGCTCGCGTGCGTGGCGATCGTCGTGTTCCTGGCCGCGCCGCGTCGCCGGATCCCGAACGCGTCGCGTGGGGCTTCGACGGCGCGTGCGAGCGAACGCTCGGCCGCGGCGTGGTTCATCGCCTTCGCCCTGCTCGGGGGCGCCTCGAGTGCGCGGGCGCAGAGCGACTGGGCGCGTGGGGATGCCGCGTTCCGGCGTCGCGACTTCGTCGCGGCCGAGTCGTCGTACGCGCGGCGCGCCGCTCAGGGGCGTGCGCCCGCCGCCGTGCTCGCCAATCAGGCGGCCGCGCGCGCCGAGCACGCCGCCGGGGACACCACGG
>CAZZLY010000168.1:0-1702 GCA_964655175.1 uncultured bacterium | reverse complement strand
TCGGGCGGGCCCCGCGCTCATCCAGCGCGACAGTCGCGCGAACGGGATGCCGCGCGCGCGCGCCGCGGTCCAGACCGCGGGCAGGCCCAGCTGCAGCGAGGCGATGCCGCCCCAGGCGGCCATGAAGTCGCCCGAGTCCTGCGCCTTCAGGTCCGCGGGGCTCGGCGAGTGGTCGCTCACGATCTGGTCGAGCGTGCCGTGCTCGAGCGCGGCCCACAGCGCATCGCGGTCGGCGGCGGTGCGCAGCGGCGGGGCGCACTTGTACTCGGTCGCACCCTCGGGCACGTCGTCGCCGGTGAACACCAGGTAGTGCGGGCAGGTCTCGGCGGTCATCGCCACGCCGCGCGTGCGGGCGGCCGCGATCGCGCGACAACCCTCGGCGCTCGAGACGTGCACGACGTGCACGCGCGCGCCGTGGCGCGTCGCGAGCGCGGCGATGCGCTCGATGGCCTCGACCTCGGCGGCGGCGGGACGGCTCGCGGCATACGCCGCGTGCGAGCGCGTGCTCGCGGGCGCGGTGGCGAGCGCGGCGGGCCACTCGGCGTGCACCATGAGCGTGTCGCCCTGCGCCGCGAGGCGCGGCAACGCGCGCTCGAGCTCGGCCTCGGTGACCGCGGCGAATTCGTTCACGCCCGAGGGCACGAGGAAGCACTTGAAGCCGAGCACGCCCGCATCGTGCAGTCCGGTGATCTCGAACTCGAGCTTCTTGCCCGGCACGATGCCACCGAGGAAGCCCACGTCCACGTGGCACTGGCCGTTGGCGGCCGAGCGCTTGGCACTCAGCGCGTTGCGATTCACGGTCGCCGGGAGGCTGTTGAGCGGCATGTCGGCGAGCGTCGTCACACCGCCCGCCGCCGCCGCGCGCGTCGCGTGCGCGAAGCCCTCCCACGCGGTGCGGCCGGGCTCGTTGATGTGGACGTGGGAGTCCACGAGACCGGGGGCGAGCACCGCGTCGTGCGCGTCATGGATGGGCAGGCCGGCCGGCCACGCCTCGAGGTCGTGCAGCGCCACGATGCGACCGGCGCGGATCTCGAGGCCCGCCGGGCGCACGCCCTCGGGCGTGACGACACGGCTCGAACACAGGATCAACGAATCCACGTCACCATCCCTTGGGTCGGGGTTCAGCGCGTCCGCTCCCAGAACTCGCGCACGAGTCGGGCGGACACGGTCATACGGTACTCGGCGGTCGAGCGCAGGTCGTCGATGGGGCGGATCTCCTGCGCGAGTTCGGCCAGCGCCGCGTCGAGGCCGCTCCCGGAGGCGAGCGCCGCCTCGGTGCGCGGCAGCCGCACCACGGTGGGGCCCACGCTGCCGAGCGCCAGCCGCGGTCGCGGGCCCGCGAGGCCGGCGAACACGACCTTCGAGATGGCCTGTGCGGCACGCGTCCCCACCTTGCGGAACCACTGCGCGCCCTCGAGCGCGGGGACCTCGACCGCGACCAGCAATTCGTCGGGCCGGCGCACGCACTGACGATAGCCGGTGTAGAACGAGCCGAACGGCACGCGCCGTTCGCCGTCGGGCCCGGCCAGCACCACGGTGGCCTCGGCGACCGCGAACACCGGCAGCGAGTCGCCCGCCGGTGAGGCGTTGACGAGATTGCCGCCCACGGTGCCGCGGTTCTGGATCTGCGGGCCGCCCACCTGTCGCGCGGCCTCGCACAGCATGGGCAGTCGGGCGCGCACGAGCCGCGACTTCTGCACGT
>CAZZLY010000167.1:0-1715 GCA_964655175.1 uncultured bacterium | reverse complement strand
CCGGGAGAACCCCTCATGTCGCAGAAGTCCATGATCCGCATCGCCAACGCCGGTGGCTACTGGGGCGACGACCTGGGGCAGTTCAAGCGGCAGGTGGAGCGCGGGCCCGTGGACGTGGTGACGCTCGACTTCCTGGCCGAGATCACCATGTCGATCATGCAGAAGCAGCGCGCGCGCGACCCCGAGGCGGGCTACGCGCGCGACTTCATCGCGCAGATCGACGAGACGCTCGACCTGTTGATCGCGCGCGACATCAAGGTGGTCACCAACGCCGGCGGCGTGAATCCGGCCGCGTGCCGCCGCGCGCTGCTCGCGCTCGCGGCCAAGCGCGGCCGCACGCTCGAGGTCGCGGCCGTGCTGGGCGACGATCTCATGGCGCGACTCGACGAACTCGCGGCCGCGGGTGCGAGCCTCGACAACATGGAGGACGGGCGTGCGTTCGCCGACGTGCGCGCGCGCGTCTCGTCCGCGAACGCGTACTACGGCGCGTGGCCGGTGGTCGAGGCGCTGCAGAGCGGCGCGCGCATCGTGGTCACGGGCCGCTGCACCGACACGGGCATCACGCTGGCGCCGATGATCGCGGCGTTCGGCTGGGCCGCGGACGACTGGGATCGCCTCGCGGCGGGCATCATCGCGGGCCACATCATCGAGTGCGGCGCGCAGAGCACGGGCGGCAATCTCACCGACTGGCGTGACATCAAGCGGTTCGCCGACATCGGCTATCCGATCGTCGAGATGAGCGCGGACGGCAGCTTCATCGTGACCAAGCACGCGGGCACCGGCGGCGCGGTCACGGTGCGCACGGTGACCGAGCAGCTCATGTACGAGATGGGCGATTCGCGCAGCTACCTGACGCCCGACGTGACCGCGGACTTCGCAAGCATCCGCCTGGAGCAGGTGGGCCGCGATCGCGTGCGCGTGTGGGGCATCCAGGGCCGACCCGCGCCCGCGTCGCTCAAGGTGAGCGCGGCGTACGCCGACGGCTGGAAGGCGAGCGGCTCGATCATCATCTCGGGCCCCGAGGCGCGTGCGAAGGCCGAGGTGTTCGCCGATCTGTTCTGGGAGCGACTCGGGCTCACGTTCGAGGCGACGCACACCGAGTACGTGGGCGCGTCCGCGTGCTGGGGTCCGCTCGCGCCCGCGGTGGACGTGCCCGAGGTGCTGCTGCGTCTGGGCGTGCGCGATCAGGACCGTTCCAAGATCGAGGCGTTCTCCAAGATGGTGCCCGCGATCATCCTGTCGGGGCCGTGCGGCGTTGCGGTGACCGGTGGCCGACCGCAGGCGCAGGAGGTCGTGGCGTACTGGCCCGCGCTGGTGCCGCGCGATCTCGTGCGGCCCACGCTCGTGACCGACGCCGGCGAGCGCCGTCTCGAATGGCCGACGCCGCTCAAGCCCATGACCGCGCCCGTGAAGCTGCCCAAGGTCGCGTGGCCCGTGGCGAAGGGTTCGACGCGCAAGGTCACCGTGCCGTTGTCGGTGATCGCGCACGCGCGCAGCGGCGACAAGGGCGACACCGCCAACATCGGCGTGATCGCGCGCGCGCCCGAGATCTATCCGACGCTCGTGAAGTGGCTCACCGCCGCACGCGTGAAGAGCTGGTTCAAGGGGATCTGCCACGGCACGGTCGAGCGCAGCGAGGTGCCGAACCTGATGTCGCTCAACTTCCTGCTCGGCGAATCGCTGGGCGGTGGCGGCACGGTGAGCCTGCGCCTCGA
>CAZZLY010000166.1:0-1716 GCA_964655175.1 uncultured bacterium | reverse complement strand
CCGCGCGGGGCGGACCGGGGCGTCACGTGATCGCGTGCGACGATCTCAGCGCCGGTCGAAGCGATCCAGGTTCATCACCTTGTCCCAGACGCGCACGAACTCGGCCACGAAACGCGGCCCCGCATCGGCGGCGGCGTACACCTCGGCCAACGCGCGCAGCTGCGAGTTGGAACCGAACACCAGATCCACCACCGTGCCGGTCCAACGCACCGCGCCCGTCTTGCGATCGCGCCCCTCGAGCACGCCCGGCGTGGCCGAACGCGCCCACGTCGTGCGCATGTCGAGCAGGTTCACGAAGAAGTCCTGCGTGAGCGCGCCCGGACGCGTGGTGAACACGCCGTGCGAACCCTCGCTCACCCCGAGCGCACGCAGACCACCCACGAGCACCGTCATCTCGGGCGCCGTGAGCATGAGCAGCTGCGCCTTGTCCACGAGTCGCTCGGCGGCGGAGTCCTCGAGGCCCTTGCGCACGTGGTTGCGGAAGCCGTCCGCGAGCGGCTCCAGCACCGCGAACGACGCGACGTCGGTCTGCTCCTGCGACGCGTCCATGCGGCCCGGCGTGAACGGCACCGTGACCGCGTGCCCGGCCTGCTGGGCCGCCGCCTCGACGCCGGCGCAGCCGCCGAGCACGATCAGGTCGGCGAGCGAGATGCGCTTGCCACCCGTGGCCGAGGCGTTGAACGCCTGCTGGACGCCCTCGAGCGTCGCGAGCACGCCCGCGAGTTCGGCCGGACGGTTGACCGCCCAGTCCTTCTGCGGCGCCAACCGAAGCCGCGCACCGTTCGCGCCGCCGCGCTTGTCGCTGCCGCGGAACGTCGAGGCCGACGCCCACGCCGTCGTGACGAGCTGCGTCACCGTGAGCCCCGAGGCGAGCAGCTTGGCCTTGAGCGCCGCGACGTCCTGCGCGTCCACGAGCGCGTGATCGACCGCGGGGATCGGGTCCTGCCAGATCAGCGTCTCCTTCGGCACGAGCGCGCCGCGGTAGCGCGCGCGCGGACCCATGTCGCGATGCGTGAGCTTGAACCAGGCGCGCGCGAACGCGTCGGCGAACGCGTCAGGGTTCGCGTGGAACCGGCGCGCGACCTGCTCGAAGCCCGGATCGAAGCGCAGCGACAGATCCGCCGTGGTCATCATGGGCGGGTGCTTCTTCGACGGGTCGTGTGCATCGGGGATGAGATGCTCCGGCTTCACGTTCTTCGGGGTCCACTGCTGCGCGCCGGCCGGGCTCTTGGTGAGTTCCCACTCGTACCCGAACAACATCTCGAAGTAGCCGTTGTCCCAACGCGTCGGGTTCGGCTTCCACGCGCCCTCGATGCCGCTCGTGGTCGTGTGCACGCCCTTGCCCGTGCCGAGGCGGTTCGTCCATCCGAGCCCCTGCTCCTCGATCGACGCACCCTCGGGCTCGGCACCGACGAGCGCCGGATCGCCCGCGCCGTGCGCCTTGCCGAACGTGTGCCCGCCGGCGATGAGCGCCACGGTCTCCTCGTCGTTCATCGCCATGCGCGCGAACGTCTCGCGCACGTCACGACCCGACGCGACCGGATCGGGGTTGCCGTTGGGGCCCTCGGGATTCACGTAGATGAGGCCCATCTGCACCGCCGCGAGCGGCTGCTCGAGCTGGCGATCGCCGGTGTAGCGCTGGTCGCCGAGCCACGTGGCCTCGGTGCCCCAATAGACGTCCTGCTCGGGCTCCCAGATGTCGGGCCGTCCGCCGGC
>CAZZLY010000165.1:0-1750 GCA_964655175.1 uncultured bacterium | reverse complement strand
TCGACCGCGGCGCGCACGTCCATGCCGGCGGCGCCCTCGGTCTCGTACGACGGCAACGCCAGGCCTTCGGCGTGCGGCAGACGCTGGATGCGGACGGGGACGTTCGGTTCGGGGGTCATGCGGCGCAGCCTAGCCGAATCGCGCCCCGATTGCGCGGGGTTCCTCTGCAGGGGCTTTCGTCCGCGGATGCCCCGACGGAATCGAAGGTTCGGCGGTGGAGTTCGTGCGATGAGGAGACCGACATCACCGCGCGATCGTCCGTATGGAACGATCGGGTCACCGTGACGCACGAAGGGCGGGAGAGTCGCCTCTCCCGCCCCCGTGATGTGCGACCGCGCGCGCGTCGCGGCTGCGACGCGCCGCTGGGCGATGCGTTACTTGCCGCCGAAGTAGTAGTGGAAGCCGATGCTCGAGACGCCGAACGCCTCGCTCGAGACCGTCGTCGTCTTCACCTTCACGGCACCCGTCTTGTCCTCCTGCGACGTGTAGCGCAGGCCGTGCGCGGCCTGGATGCTGAAGCTGTCGTTCAGGAAGTACTCGGCGCCCAGCGAACCGCTGATCCAGAACGCGGTGACGTCGGTGTTCGTGACCTTGTTCTTGCCCGTGGCGTAGCTGAAGCCCGGACGGACGAAGAACTTGGCCTTGTCGGTGCTGGCGACCACGTACGGCATGCCGAGGTCGAAGCCGAACGAGCTGGCATCGGCGTTCGTGACGGCGCCCGTCTCGGTCTTGAGCGTGGTGAAGCCGACACCGGCGTCGAAGGCGACCTTGTCGCTCACCCACACGCGGCCACCGACCGGGAACTCGGGACGGAAGTAGCCGAGGCCGAAGTTGTTCGCGAACGACGGGACGGCGGAGATCGCCAGCAGCACGCCAGCGACCAGGAGGTTCTTGCGGATCTTCATTCGTCAGCTCCGTTTGATGAGTGAGGACCTAGAAGTCGGTTTCGACGGACATGGGCCAGAAGGACCACGCACGGCCCATTGGATGCGGGTGGGCACACGGAGGGTGCAGCGGAACGGGCTCAGCATCAACCCTGCAAGCCGTTGTCAGAATACGTCTTACAGAATCCGAACCAAGTCCTTGCAAAGGCTTGCGGGTCGCCGGAATCCATGACACTACTCTGCGCCGCGGGCACTCATGTTCGGGGGGCGCACACCGATACTGTCGCATCCCCCACTCGGACCTCGTGCCCGGAGGACACGCGTGGACTTCTCGAATCCGCTCATCCGTTACGCCACCAGCGGTCTGCTCATCTCGTTCTACGCCGTCGCCGATCATTGGGCGCGTCGGAACGGGGGCGAGCCGCTGCGTGCGAACGTGCGTCCGCCGCGGATCGTGACGGCGATCGTGTTCACCTGCATCCTCGCCTACTACATGCTCATCAAGCCCACCGGTGGTCCGCTGTTCGGTGGCGTGGGCAACCTGCTGGGCATCGCCCTCGTGTTCGCGGCGATGACGCTGCGCATCGCGACGCGTCACGGCGTCGCCGGCGTGCGTCAGCCGGACGTGGCCGCGCGCCAGCTCTTCTACGTGGCGCTGCCGCTCGCCGTGGGTGTGCCGCTCGGTTGGCTCGTGCTCACGCTGCCCGCGCTCATCACGAGTGCCTGGTGGTGCCGCCGCGAGGACGCGCTGCTGGTGGAACGCCACGGCGACTCGTGGCGCGAGCGCATCGCGACCAGCGCGCACTGGGCTCCGCGCGTCTGGTGACTCGCGCGGGTCACGCGACCCGCATGCGAAGTCGCCGTCC
>CAZZLY010000164.1:0-1799 GCA_964655175.1 uncultured bacterium | reverse complement strand
CGGAACGCCGTCTTGCCGAGCAGCGTCGTGGCGGTCTTGACCGCACTCGAGGTGCGCACCGAACCACCGTACGCCGCGGCATCCGCCACCAGCGGCCAGTTGCCCGAGTAGGTGACGCTGGTGTTCTGGTTGTCGAGCATCGTGAATCCGAACCGCGAACCGATCGTCCACGGCCCCGGCACGGAGATGTTCAGGGCACGCACGCGATACTGGTACGTCCTGGGCGCGGCGGCCGTCCCCATGGGCACCCCCAGCACGATGCTGGTGGCGGCCCCGGGCTGGTTGTCCGCATCCACCCACGCGGCACTGTTCACGCTGACCTGGAGCTGATAGCCGGTCACGAGCGGCGAGACCGCCGGTGCCCAGCTGATGCGCACCGGGACGATGCTGTTCGCGATCGCACCGCCCGCGGCCACCGCGAGCTGCGACCCGCTCGAGAACGCGGCGATCGGCGTCCCCGGAGCCGGCGGCGCCTGCGCGGCGATGCCGACACCGGTCATCGGGATCGACAGGTCGGTCGTGTTCGCGGCGTTGCAGTCCACGCTCACGAACGCGCGGCGCGTGCCGAGCGCCTTGGGCGCGAACACCACACTGATCGTGAGTCGGGCACCCGGCGCCATCGTGCGCGGACCACCTCCGGCCGTGATCGTGAAGTCCGTCGGATTCATCCCCGACACGTACACGTTGCGCACGTTCATCGTGACGCCACCCACGTTGCGCAGTTCCACGGACTGGGCACCGCTGGTTCCCGCGGTCGCGGGGAACGTCAGCAGGGCCGGGAGCAACGTGGCCGCGGGCACCGGGATCTGCAGCGGCGCGACGCACGCCGGCCCCGCGGGACCACCCGGGACCAGCGGACCGACCTCGTAGAAGTCGATCTCGTTGAGCGCGGCCGGGACGCGACCGTACCAAGCACCACGCGACTCACCCGGCACATACACCGCACCCCCCGGATCCGTACCACCCATGACGCGCAGCATGTCGGCGGTGGAGATCCCGGTGTAGGTCGCGGTCCAGTTGGGCGAACCCGGCGCATCGTAGGAGAGCACGCCATCGATGCCGGACGCACCCGATCGGATCGTGCGTGCACCGTTGAAGTCGAACAGTCCGCTGCCGTTGTCGGCCACGATCAGATGACCGACCTGACCGATCGGCATGGGCGTGCCGAGCGCGGTGAGCGCGGTGCCGTGGACGACGAAGCTGTTCGGGCCCGTGGCAATCGGACGACCCGCGGTCAGATTGCCGACGTACGTCTGGTCGGCGATGCCATGCGCATCCACGATCCGCACGATGTCACCGGGCACGATGTCCGGTGTGATGCCGAGCCAGCAGGTGCCGCCCGGATGGTTCACGTCGATCGCCCCGGTGGGGTCGTCCGCGCGAACACTGATCGTGTCCGAAAGGAACGTCGCGCCGGGGCGGATGACCTCGACGTGATACGGATTGCCGGAGACCGGGTAGCCCGTGCCACCGACGTAATCACGAGCCCAGAACACGTTGATGAGATGCCCCCGCGCCGGCGGGCTGTTGGCGATCACCGCCGTGACGGCCGCGGACGTGTTGCTGCGGTTGAACGGCGAATCGAAGGCGTCGACCTGGTAGCGGTGCGTGCCGATCGCGACCAGCGCGTCGGTGTAGGTGAGCGTCGGCGCGGCCACCGCGCCGATGCGCACGCCATCGCGATAGATGCCGTAGCCCACGACACGGCTGGCCACCCCGCCGTTCGCCGGGTCGATCGAGGCGTTCCACGTGAGGATCACGTCACGCCCGTGCAGGTCCGGCGAGACCGAGGCGACGAG
>CAZZLY010000163.1:0-1816 GCA_964655175.1 uncultured bacterium | reverse complement strand
GCACCGGGCGCCCGGCCACGTCGAGCACGGTGAGCGTGACGAGGTCGGTGTGCGGCAACTCGAACGCGATCGTCGTGCTGGGCCGGAACGGGTTGGGCACGTTCTGCGCAAGCTGCACGCGCGTGCGCGCGGGGTCGTCGACCCCCAGCGCTCCGACCGCGAAACCGAAGTCGCGTGCCGCGAGCGCGGCGTCGCAGCCCACGTCCTCGCTGGCGCGCGCGAGCGTTGCGATGCCGTCGGGGTCCCGGGTGGCGATCGCACCCGCCGGCAGCGTCGACGTGATCACGCGCGCCTCGTAGGTGCCCGCGGCGAGTCCGGTGAACGAGAACGCCCCGCTCGCCGGAGTCACCTGCGTGGCGACCTGCTTGCCCACGACCGCGTCCCACAACTGCACCGTGACGCCGGCGAGACCGGCCTCGGTGGCGTCCACGAGCCCGTTGCCGTTGAAGTCGTTCCACACGCGACCGGCGTAGGACGAGGTCTGGCGGGTGAACTGCCACAGGTCGGTGCGGAACGTGGCGTTGGAGCCGCTCGTGCTCACGATCGCGATGACGACCGAGATGAGCTGACCGTTGCCGCCCGCACTCGTGGGCTTGGGGTCGAAGATGCCGTTGCCGCCGTAATGGAACGTGTTGTCGTCCGTGAACGCGCTCAGCGGGATCGACACCTTCTGCCAACCGCCACCCGCGAGCGCGCCCGGGCCGGTCGGACTCACGAGGAAGTTGTACTGGAACTCGTCATCCTGCCCGTTCGGCGTGGACGGCACGGCGTTGTCACCGTTGTCGTCCTCCTGCAGGTTGAGTTCGACCCGGTAGGTCTGCGAGGCGTCGGGCTTCACCCACATCGTGAAGTGGGTCATGCCGGTCAGGTCCATGGGCTTGGTGCGCCCGAAGCCGCCCTGGTAGCCCACCGCGCCACTCGAGCCGTAGCCGGCCGCGAGCGCGGCCTTGCACGACTGCACCGGGGGCAGATCGGTGGTGGTGCCGTTGATGCTGCCACCGCCCACCGTGCCGTTGAACGAGAACCAGCCGTTCGAGAACGGCGCGTTGTGGTCCATGCCGTCGAACGTCTTCACGCACGCGCGCACGTCCGGGACCTGGTACACGCGCACGTAGTCCACCTGCAGCTTCTGCGGGAACACGGTGCTGGCATCGGGCGAGCCCGGCAGATTGCCACCCACCGCCATGTTGATGAGCAGGTGGAAGCGCTGATCGAACGGCGCCGGATAGCCCGCCGCGGTCGAGTTCCAGTCGCGCTTGGTCGCGTACAGCACGCCGTCCACGTACCAGCGCATCTCGCACGGCTCCCACTCGAACGAGAAGTCGTGGAACGCGGCGCTGAAATCGGTGCCGGCCGGTCCGACGTACGTGCTCGTCGAGAAGGTGTTCCCGGGCCAGGGTCCGCCGTAGTGGATCGTGCCCAGCACGCGGTCGCGCTGGTGCCCCAGGTACTCCATGAGGTCGATCTCGCCGCTCGCCGCCCACACGCCGTACGCGTTGTCGGACGGCAGCATCCAGAACGCCGGCCACAGGCCGCGCCCCGCGGGGAGCTTGGCGCGGATCTCGATGCGGCCGTAGGTGAAGTCACCCTTGTTGAGCGAGCGGATGCGCGACGACGTGTAGTTGGAGCCCAGGTACGATTCCGCCTTCGCGGTGATCGTGAGCAACCCGCCGGCGACACTCGTGTTCTCGGCGCGGTAGTACTCGAGCTCGTTGTTGCCCCAGCCGCACAGCGACGGGCAACCGGTGCCGAGCTGCTGCTCCCACTTGCTCGCATCGAGCGCGGTGCCGTTGAACTCGTCCGACCACACGAGGCG
>CAZZLY010000162.1:0-1870 GCA_964655175.1 uncultured bacterium | reverse complement strand
GGCGGCGTCAGTCGTCGTCGCCGCCGCCGTGCTCGCCGTGTTCACCGTGCTCGCCGCCCTCGCCGCCTTCACCACCCTCGTGGTCGCGGGCGGAACGATGGCAACGCACGCAATCGTCGAGACGGCTGCCGGTGATACCCTCCTCGCGGTGCTCGCGTGCGATGCGGTCCGGCAAGTGTTCGTGGCAGCCGTAGCAGGTGTACGTGCGATAGCCCCCGGGCGGCTCGTGGCAGGTGATGCAGGCCACGTCGTGGTGGCGGTCCAGCACGAACGCGCGCGAATGATCGAACGTCGCGGGCCGCCACGCGGTGGTCGCATGGCACGAGCCGCAGTCGGTGCCCGCGGTGCGATGCAGATCGTCCATGGGCTTCTGGCGGTCGTGGCACGTGCCGCAGGCGGCGCGCGCGGACGGCGCCAGCGCCTCGTGTCGGAACGCGTGCGTGGCGAGCGCGGGGTCGCGACCCACGTGCATCGTGTGACAATCGGCGCAGTCGCGTGCGGCGGGGGAGCGGTGCAGCTCCTGCAACGTCCGGGTGCGCGCCGAGGGCGCATCGTCCGCGAGGATGCGCTCGCGCGGATGGCAGGCGAGGCAGCGTTCGATCGGGGCACCGCGTCCGGGGACGTGGCACTCCAGACAATCCGACTCGACCTTCGCGTGGCCGCGCGTCAGCGGGGCGGGTGAGAGTGCGAGGCCGGGCGCGAACGCGATCCACGAGAGTCCGGCGACCAGCGTGACGAGGGCGACGGGTCCGGTGCGCATGGTCGCGTCCTCACCAGGCCCGTAACGCGATCGCGGTCACGACGTGCAGCAGCGCGAGGACCGCGAACACCGCGTTGAGGGGCATGTGCACGGTGCGCCAGCGCTTCATGAGGTCCACCGTCAGCGCGTCGAGCAGCGCACGCGAGGAGTCGGGCTCGGCGGGCTGTGCGCGCTGCGCCGCGAGCGCCTGCTTGAGCAGCACCGCGCCGATCATGCCGCTGGCGGCCACGACGACCATGGCGATCATCGCGAACCACGGCAGCAGCGCCGAGAAGTGGCGTCCGCCGTGCACGAGCACCGCCACGGTGCCGAACCATCCCAGACTCTCGTGCCACTTCAGGAGGCGTGCGGGTTGGCCGTACGTGATGAGCTTGCGCTTGCGCAGCGAGTAGAGGAGCGAGACCACGATGAGCAGCGTGCCCACGGGCCCCAGCCACAGGCCGATCGCGGCCCACCCGGCCGTATGCAGCACCGCGTCCACCGCGACCGCGGCGAGCAGCAGTCCGATCAGCAGGAGCCCGGCCGGCAGCACCTGCCGCACGAGGAGGGAACGATGCATACCGCGAATGTACGGCCGCTCGTGGTCCCAGCGTCATACCCCTTCGGTCGAAGCTTGCCGGGTCCGCTTCGCATGCGGTGGGGAACGGGCTGGAGTCGTGTACGCGTGCGGCCGATTTGCTAAGGTAGCCGTGTTCACCGGAGGCCCTGTGCGCCTCCCCGTCTTCCCGGCGGCCCTGTGCGCCGCCGCAACCGGAAAGGACGCGTCATGAACGCATCCCTTCGCGACGCCTTCGGCGTTCGCCAGCCGCTCGACACGCCCGTCGGAACCGTCCACGTCTACTCGCTCGCCGCGCTTGCGTCGAAGCTCGGTGTGGACCTCGCCAAGCTCCCGTTCTCGATCCGCGTGCTGCTCGAGGCCGCGCTCCGTAACTGCGACGACTACCAGGTCACGCAGGACGACGTGAAGCGCATCGCGGCGTGGCAGGCCACCGGCGCCGAGCCCGTCGAGCTGCCGTTCAAGCCCGCGCGCGTGATCCTGCAGGACTTCACCGGCGTGCCGTGCGTCGTCGATCTCGCCGCGATGCGCGAGGCCGTGAAGCGCATGGGCGC
>CAZZLY010000161.1:0-1907 GCA_964655175.1 uncultured bacterium | reverse complement strand
AGGTGGTACACGGCCTGCACCACCGCGAGCGAGCCCTTCACCGTGTGTTCGCGCACGATGGGGCTGCCGACGATGCAGTCCATGGCGCTGCGGCGCACGTTCGCCTCGACGGCCGCCTGCAGCGTGGCCTCCGCGGACGCGCCCGACTTGGACGTCGGCAGGCCGGGACGGATCTTGGCGACCAGTGCCTTGAGGTTGTCGGTGGGCATCTCGGCGCCGCTCAACGCGGCGTCCACCGCGCCGCACTTGTCGTGGCCCATGACCACGAGCAACTTGGCGTGCAGATGCTCGACGGCGTACTCGATCGAGCCCAGCGCGATCGGGTCCACCAGATTGCCGGCGGTGCGCACCACGAACACCTCGCCGAGCGGCTGATCGAAGATCCATTCGGGCGACACGCGGCTGTCCGAGCAGGTGACCACGATCACGTCCGGGTGCTGGCCCTTCGCGAGCTCGCTGCGCAGTTCGCGCACGGGGCGCACCAGATGCTCGCCGCGCACGAAGCGGCGGTTGCCCGCCATGAGGGTGGCCCATGCGCGCGAGTCGGGCTCCTCGGTGGGCGCGGTCGTGGCGGGCTTGGTGCCCTTGGTCGCGGGTTCCTTGGCCGACGCCGTCGTGGGGGTGCGCGACGACGGCGCGCTCGTGTTGGCGACGCCGCGCTGCACCGTGGCTCCGATGAGCAGCAGCGTGGCGAGCATGATGGCGATGGCGACGGTGCGACTACGGCGATCCATGGATCCTCCGGGAGGTGGGGTGCGGGGGATGGGTGTGCGGGCACGGTTGGAGTCAGGGGGGAGGTACTGCAATCGGGATGCCATGCGCGATTCCCCCCGAAACAGCCCGATTCACAGGAGAAGCCCGGCCCCGTCCCGTCCGCGACGGCACGAATCTCCGGCAGGCGTTGCCGCTCGGACCGGCAGACTCGGTCGTGCGTCCCGCACGGGTTATGCTGCGCCCATGATCCGTGGCCGCCGCATCCCCCTGTTGATCATCGGGCTGCTGTTCCTCGCCGCCGTCCTGCTGCTGCGGCCGTTGCGACCGCAGGGGCTGGAGTCGCATCCGAATCCCGCGCGCACGTACGACGAGGCGCTTGCGCGACTCGACGTGCTGCAGGCCGAGGACGGCACCGCCGTCTCGAATGAGTGCGGCACGACCGTGTACACGCACGGCGCGCGCACGGGCCGCGTGGTCGTGTTACTGCACGGGCTCACCAACTGTCCGGCCCAGTTCGATTCGCTCGCGCGCACGTTGTATGCGACTGGCGCCAACGTGATCGTTCCGCGACTGCCGCACCACGGGCTCGCCGAGCACATGACCACCGCACTCGCGCGCAGCGACGCTCGCGAACTCGCCGCGTTCACCGATCGCGTCGTGGACGCGGCGCAGGGTCTGGGCGACAGCGTCACGGTGGGCGGACTGTCGATCGGCGGTGTCATGGCGGCGTGGGCGGGGCAGCAGCGATCCGATGTCGATCGCGCGGTGGCGATCGCGCCGCTGTTCGGCGTGACGCGCGCGCCCGGCGTGTGGACGCCGCTCGTGACGCGCCTCACGTTGGTGCTCCCCAACGTGTTCATCTGGTGGGACGACGCCAAGAAGCAGGCGTTGCCCGGACCGCAGCACGTGTACCCGCGCTTCGCGACGCGCGCGATCGCCGCGACGTTGCTGCTGGGTGGAGCGGTGCAGGCCGATGCGGTGCACCACGCCGCGCGCGCGCGCACGCTGGTGATGATCACCGTGGGCGGCGACGTGGCCGCCGACAACGGTCAGAACGCGAGCACCGTGAAGCTGTGGCGTTCGCACGCGGGCGCCGACGTGCTCACGTACGAGTTCCCCGCCGCGCTGCACCTGAACCACGACGTCGTGGACCCCGAGCAGATCGGCGGCGACCCCGCGACCACCTATCCGGT
>CAZZLY010000160.1:0-1965 GCA_964655175.1 uncultured bacterium | reverse complement strand
ATCGACGCCGCGCTCGAGGTGGCCGACCGGTACGTCGAGGCGTGAACACGACGCGTCGCGGCTTCCTGAGGCTCCTCGCCCCCGCCCTGCTCCTCGGCCTCGCGCTGGGGCTGGGCGGATGCACCGCGAGCGGCACCGTGGTCACCGGGTTCCGGCCGTTCGACCTCATCGTGGTCAACGACCTGAGCCGCCCGTACGAGATCTGGCTGCGCGAGGAGACCGGCGTGTTCCACCTCGCCGGGCTCGTCCCCGGCTGGAGCCGTCTGCGCGTGTACGATCTCCTGAGCGAGCAGCGCTACACCGTGCGGCTCGTCCGCCGCGGCGACAACCCGGCGTTCTACGATTTCCAGCGCACGTTCGTCTCGTACGGTAGCGACGTCATCTGGGTCGTCCCCTGACGACACGCGGCCACAAGGCGGCGCACGCGCCGCATGAGGATGCTCCGATGACCCGCGTGAAGTCGTTCGCCCTGGCCGCGATCACGATGCTGGCGCTGGACCTGCTCTGGCTGGGCGTGATCTCGCCGCCGCTCTATCAGGCGCACATCGGCCCGCTGCTGCGCCCCCAGCCCGACCTCGTTGCGGCCGTGCTGTTCTACGCGCTCTATCTGATCGGCGTGGACGTGTTCGTGGTCCACGCGCACCCGGGTGCGCGCGTGCGCGAGGTCGCGGCGCGCGGTGCGCTGTTCGGGCTCGTGGCCTACGCCACGTTCGACCTCACCGCGCTCGCGATGCTGCGTGGTTGGTCGCCGCTCGTGACCGTGGTGGACATGGCGTGGGGCACCGCGCTCACCGCCACCGCGGGCGCGGTCGCCGCCCGCTTCGGGCGCTGACGGGGCCGCATCCCGCCCCGGACTCCACCTCGGGACACGGTCACAAAGGACCCTCGGTGCGTCGTCGTGCGCGCGCGATACTCCGCACGTGCGATCCACGACCATCGAGCGAGGGGACCATGCGACGCCATGCGGTGCTCGTGATCCTGTTGGTGACGTCGGTCCTGTCGATCCAGATCAGCGGCTGCACCGTGCTGGGTCTGGTGATCGGCGGCAGCCTCGACCGGGCCGCCTCTGGGCGCATGCGGCCGGGCACGCAGGCGCAGGCCCTGCGCATCCCGACCGGGACGCGTGTGGCGGTGCACTTCAAGGACGGCCGACGTCTCGAGGGGACCTACGAGGGCCTGAGCGCGGACGTGGACCCCGCCTACCGCGCACGCTGGCAGGCGTGGCGTGAGACCACGGGCGCCGTCACGCGCATCCCGGACCTCGACGAGCCCGTCGTGCTCATGGAGCAGCGCCACGATCGCATCGACGGCCGCGAGGTGCGCGGTTTCTTCGCCGGCTTCGGACCGCAGCGCGTGCATCTGCGGCTGGGCCGTGACGCCGCGTCGCCGCGCGGGCGCACGGTGGCGATCCCACTCGGCGATGCGCTCGACATGACGTTCGATTCCACGGGCTATTTCGCGCGGGACGAGGTGCTCACGCTTGCGACGCAGGCCCCGCTGCAGACCGTGCTGCGGCTCGAGGGCCGCCACGGCGTCGCGTTGTGGCCCCTGCCGTCGACCGACGTGGATTCGATCGCGTTCGGCGTACGCGACCAGACCTATCGGAATCTGGGGCTGGTGCTGGGCGTCGCCGCCGATGCCACGCTGTTCCTCATGGTGGCCACGCTCGCCTCAACACCCCCGTGCGGGGCGCCCGATCTCTCGGGACTGTTCCAGAGCGCGCGGCTCGAGCCCGTGCAGGACCTGACCCTCTTCACCGTCGCACCGCCCGAGGCCACCACCGAACCGGCTCCCCACCCGGCAACGAGCCCCATGACGCGCCCGCTCGCGTTCCGCTGAACGCGACGCGCGCGTCCGGACGTCGCGCTCAGGCCGCGGTGGTCGCCTTCGCGCGCGAACCGCTCGGTGCACGATCCGGGATGCCCGTCCACGCCAGCGCCGCGAGCAGGTAGGCCCCGCCCGCCA
>CAZZLY010000159.1:0-2179 GCA_964655175.1 uncultured bacterium | reverse complement strand
TTACTTCGTCGCACCCGCCGCGTCGGGCTTGAGCGACGAGAAATCCACCTTGGGCGTCGTCTTCGCCGCCTCGGGCACCGGATAGCCGGTCGCCTCGGTGAACTTGAACGCGCCCGCGAGCAGGTTCATCGGGAAGCTGCGCACGCTCGTGTTGAAGATGCGCACGCCGTCGTTGTAGCGCCCGCGCGCGACCGCGATGCGGTTCTCGGTGCCGGCGATCTCGTCCATGAGCGACGTGAACGACTCCATGCTCTTGAGCTGCGGGTAGTTCTCGATCACCACGAGCAGGCGGCTGATCGCGCCGTCCATGCCCTGCGCGGCCGAGATGCTCTGTTCGCGCGTCTTGGCGCCCGACATGGCGGCGCGCGCCTGCGCGATCTCGCCGAACACGGCCTGCTCCTGCCCGGCCGCGCCCTTCACGGTCTCGACGAGGTTGCCGATCAGGTCGTTGCGGCGCTGCAGCTGGTTGTCCACCTCGTTCCAGCGCGCCTCGAGGTCGGTCTTCTGCGCCACCAGCGTGTTGTAGCTGCCGGCGACACAGCCACCCAGACCCAGCAACGCCACCAACCCGATCACCAGTGCGATCATCCCACCACGCATCGTCGTGCTCCTTTCATGAACGCGCACCCGAGGGTGCGACGAGGATCGTCGGTTCCGCGCGAGGGTCATGGACCCCCGCGGGCAGGGGAGGAGAGCCGTGCGGGTCGTTCCTGCCAGCCGACCCTGAGCGATCGTCGGGTTCTACATGCGCGTGCGTGCGGTCACCAGCGGGCCCCGCCGCCTCCACCACCACTCGAGCCGCCGCCGAAACCACCGAAGCCACCACCACCACCGAACCCGCCACCGCCGAACCCGCCGCCGAAGCCACCGCCCCAGCCGCCGTGATAGCCGCCGCGGCGACCGCGGCGACCACTGTTGAGCGCGGGGAGGATGACGAAGAACAGCAGGAACAGGATGAGCAGCGTGCTCGGCCGCGAGCGCTTGCCACGACGCCCGTCCGAGGCGCCCTCGTCGTAACGCAGTTCGCGCCCGTCCCAGGTGAGGGTGACGTTCTTCTCGGCGGCGATCCGCTGCGACGCGGCGAGCACGGCGGCCGTGATGCCCTCGGCCGGCGCGCCGTCGCGGAAGCGCGGCACCGCCAGCTCGCGCAGCATGCGCGCCTGCCAACCGTCGGGCAGCGTACCCTCGAGGCCGTAACCCGTCTCGAAGATCACCGCGTGCTCCTGCATCGCGACCAGCAGCAGCAGGCCGTCGTCCCGTTCGCGGTCGCCGATCGCCCACTTCTCGAACACGCGCGTCTTATACAAAGAGGGGTCGTCGGGTGCGCAGTCGGGCACGACCAGCACGGCGAACTGCGCGCCGGTCTTGGTGTGCACCTGATCGAGGAAGCCCTCGAGCTGGGCGACACGCGAGGCGTCGAGCACGCCCGCGCGGTCGTTCACGTAGCCGGTGTAGTCGGGGATGGGAGCGCCGCCGTCGGTGGCCCACGCCACGACGGGGATCGTGACGAGCGCGAGCACGACGAGCAGGCGCGTCAGGACGCGCCGCGCACTCATGGGATGGCGAACCCGTCGACCACGCGCGTCAGCCGTTCGATTTGCGCCAGGAACGCGCGATAGGTGGCGCGCGTCTCGTCGGCACCCGGCGCGCGGGACAGGGCGCGCATGCGTCGGGCGCCACCCAGGGCCGTCGCGTCCAGGTCGTGCAGTTGTGCCAGCCGCGACACGATGCCGTCGTGCGTGCCCGGCGCCGGTTCGCCGTGCAGGCGGATCAGGGCGCGGAAGATCGTGTGGAAGCCGCTCGCCGCTGCAGCGAGTGTCGCGTGCAGGTCGGCGGGACGGTCGGCGCCCGCCAGATAGGCCTGCATGAGTCGCAGGTGCTTGCCGCGCAGTTCCTGCTCGATCTGCAGGCGCAGCTTGCGCTGCGGCACCTCGAGGGTGGCGAACAACGGCTCGCCCGCGAGCGTGAAGTGCCGCTCGCGCACGTCGAGCCATTCGATGGGGAACACGTCCAGCGAGCGCTGCACCTGCTCGAGCGTGAGCACCATGGGGTCCACCGCCGCACCCTTGCGGGGGCGGGGGAGCACGGCGGCCAGCGCGTCCAGCCGCGCGATCGGCAGCTCGCGCACGACCACGAGCAGGTTGATGCGGCTGCGCGCGGGGTCGAAGTCGGCCTGGAG
>CAZZLY010000158.1:0-2201 GCA_964655175.1 uncultured bacterium | reverse complement strand
CCGCACGTGCAGGAACAGCTGCGCGGCAGCCTCGATCTGGTGCTCGTGGACGAGTTCCAGGACACGAGCCCGCTGCAGCTCGAGGTGTTCCTCGCGCTCGCGCGCATCGCGCCGCGCAGCGTGTGGGTGGGTGACCAGAAGCAGGCGATCTACGGCTTCCGCGGCACCGACCCGGCGCTCATGGACACGGTCGTCGAGGCGATCGAGGCGCGGTCCCAGCGCACGATCGAGACGCTGAGTCGGTCCTACCGCAGTCGCGCGGGGCTCGTGCGACTCACCTCCGACGTGTTCGCGGCCGCGTTCGCCACGCAGGGGCTGCCGCCCGAACGCGTGAAGCTCGAGCCGGCCGCCTCGACCCCGGACGACGACGGTCTGGGCGCGCTCGTCGAGTTGTGGCGTTATCGCGTGGGTTCACAGCGCAAGGCCGAAGCCGCCGCCGCGGTGGTCACCGGCATCCACGATCTGCTGCAGGACGAGGACACGCTCGTGCGCGATCGCGTCACGGGTGAGCCTCGTCGTGCGCGCCGCGGCGACATCGCGGTGCTGTGTCGTCGCACGAACGATGCGATCCGACTGGCCGACGCACTCGAGGCGTCCGGCATCCCCGCGGTGCTCGGCCGTCCGGGTCTGCTCGAGACGCTCGAGGTCCGGGTCGTCCTCGCCGCGCTGCGACTGTGGGTCGACGCCGGCGACGCGTTCGCCGCGGCCGAGCTCGGGCGGCTCATCGCCATGCCCGACGATCCCGCGGGTTGGCTCGAGCGCCTGCTCGCCACGCCGGGTCGTGCGTTCTTCGAGCTGCCCGAGGTCGTGCGCATCGTCGAGCGCAAGTCCGCCTCGCCGGCGACCGGTGTGCTGGCGGTGTTCGACGCCGCCCTCGAGGCGGTGGGTGTGCGCGAGCTCTGTCTGCGCTGGGGGCGCGCGACGCAGCGACACGCGAACCTCGATCGTCTGCGTGCCCATGCGCTCACGTACCTGTCGCGCTGCGCCGACGATCAGCGCACGCCGACGCTGCCCGGTCTCGTCGTGGCGCTGCTGCAGTTGGCGGATCGCGACGACGACGAGCAGGCGGTCCCGGTCGAGGACGACGCGGTCACGCTCATGACGCTGCACGGTGCGAAGGGCCTCGAGTGGCCGATCGTGCTGATGCACGGACTCGATCGCAAGATGGAGCCGGACGTGTTCGGCGTGCACGTCATGACCGACGTGGACGCGTTCCGGTTCGAGTCCCCGCTCGAGGGTCGCTGGCTGCGCTACTGGCCGGACCCGTTCGCGGGCGCACCGTCGATGTACGGCACGCGCCCCGCGCGCAAGGGCATGATGATCCACGAGATGACGAGCCTGTCGAGCGCGTACCGCGACGTCGCCACGCGTGAGGAGCGCGAGCTGCTGCGTCTGCTCTACGTGGGTTGGACGCGCGCGCGCGACCGGCTCGTCCTCACGACCAAGGCCGACAAGCTGCTCGAACACGATTGGGGCACGTTCTGTGATGCGTCGGGCGAGCCGATCCTGGGCGAGGTCGAACACGACGGTCCGGTCACGTGGGGCGGCCACACGTTCGAACTGCGCGTGCGCGAGATGGTCGCGACGACGATCCCGGCCGAACCCATCGGGGCCGACCCGGGCTATCCCGTGCGCGCCGCGCGTTCGTACCCGCTGGCTTACGTGCAGCCGTCGGCGCTCGAGGAGACCTGTCGCGTGGGCGCGCCCGAGCGGCTCGGGCCCGCCATGACCCCCAAGCGCACCGAGGACTACTTCGAGCTGGGTGAGGCCATTCACGCGTTCTTCGCGGGCGACCAGCCGTCGGACACGACCGACCGGCGCGCGGTCATGGCCGAAGCCCAGCTGCAGGCGTTCGGCGTGGCGGACTGCGTGCCGCCCGCCGATCTCGCGCGATCGGCCGAGGCGCTGCGCGCGTGGATCGGCAAGCGTTGGCCCGACGCCGTGTGGCGACGCGAGTGGCCGCTGCAGTGGCGACAGGCCGACGGCAGCGAGGTGCACGGCTACGCCGACCTGGTGCTCGAGACGCGCGACGGGCTCGTGGTGATCGACCACAAGTGCCTCAATTGCTCGCTCGACGACGGCCTCGTGGCCGCCGCCGGCTACCACGGTCAGCTCGCCGCGTACGCCGACATGCTCACGCGCGCACTCGGCCGCCCCGTGATCGGCCGCTGGATCCACCTCACGTTCCAGGGCGTGTGCGT
>CAZZLY010000157.1:0-2229 GCA_964655175.1 uncultured bacterium | reverse complement strand
GCGGCCGTGGGCATGGCGCTGCGCTGGGATCGTTGTGCGGGTGACGCGGGCGTGGTGAACAGGAACTTCGCCTGCGACGTGAACACGGGCAGCGAGGCGCTGGTGGGCAGCTTCGTGCTGTCGCGCCCGAACCTCGCGACCAACGGCCTCGAGATCCTGCTCACGCTGGCGTCGGCCTCGCCCACGCTGCCCGCGTGGTGGGCGTACCGCAACGCGGGCTCGTGTCGCAGCAGCGCGCTGTCCATGGCGTTCACCGCGCCCGCGGGCTCGGTGAACTGCGTGGACTGGGATCCCACGAACAGCATGGCCGGTGGCATCGCCGCGTATCAGAACCCGTCCTTCGCGGGTCCCAACACCGCGCGCCTCCTGGCCGCGATCGCGGTGCCGCCGAACGCACTCGCCGACCTCGTGCCCGATCAGGAGTACTTCGCGTTCCAGTTGAACATCGCGCACACCAAGACCACGGGCACCGGTGCGTGCGGCGGCTGTGACGTGCCCGTGTGCCTCGTGCTGCAGAAGATCGACGTCGTGAGCGCGACGAGCCATCAGGCGCTGAGCACGTGGTGGATGGCGCCCGACGACCTGTACGCCACCTGGCAGGGCGGACTCGGGGTGACGACGACGCTGGGCAGCGGCTGTCCGGCGGCCACGCCCACGCGCCCTCGCAGTTGGACGAGCGTCAAAGCGCTCTACCACTGAGCCCACGCGCCGGCACGAGACGGCCCCGTCCCGAAGCCTCGGGACGGGGCCGTTCGCATCTCACGACGCGCCGACTCAGACCGCGACGCCCTCCTGCGGGCGCGGCGCGGGCACCGAGCGGAACACGTAGCCGCCGTCGGTGTGATCGAGCTCGACCGTGTCGCCGGTCTTGAACGCGCCCTCGAGCAGCTTCATGGCGAGCGGGTTCTGCACCCGCCGCTGCAGCGTGCGCTTGAGCGGTCGTGCACCGAAGTGCGGATCGTAGCCCTCGGCCGCCAGCGCGTCGCGTGCGGCCTCGGTGAGCACCAGCGTGACGCCGCGCTCCTGCAGCATGCGCTGCAGCGAGACCGCGTGCAGTTCCACGATGTGGCGGATCTGCTCGCGGGTGAGCTGACGGAAGATCACGGTCTCGTCGAGACGGTTGAGGAACTCGGGCCGGAAGTGCTGGCGCAGCGCGCGCTCGACCAGGATCGTCATCTCGGTGCGATCCTGCTCGCCGAACTCCAGGATGGCGTCCGAGCCCAGATTGCTGGTCATGATCACGAGCGTGTTCTTGAAGTCCACCGTGCGACCCTGACCGTCGGTGAGCCGGCCGTCGTCGAGCAGCTGCAGCAGCACGTTGAGCACCTCGACGTGCGCCTTCTCGACCTCGTCGAGCAGCACGACCGCGTACGGACGACGCCGCACCGCCTCGGTGAGCGCACCGCCCTCCTCGTAGCCCACGTAGCCCGGGGGCGCGCCGATCATGCGCGCGACCGTGTGCTTCTCCTGGTACTCGCTCATGTCGAGCCGCACCATGGCGCGCTCGTCGTCGAACAGGAATTCGGCCAGTGCGCGCGCGAGCTCGGTCTTGCCCACGCCCGTGGGCCCCAGGAACAGGAACGAACCGATGGGACGGCGCGGGTCCTGCAGTCCGGCGCGGGCGCGACGCACGGCTTCCGCCACCGCGGTGACCGCCTCGTCCTGCCCCACGACGCGCGCGTGCAGACGCTCCTCCATGCGCACGAGCTTCTGCACCTCGCCCTCGAGCAGGCGCGACACGGGGATGCCGGTCCACTTGCCCACGACCTCGGCGACGTCCTCCTCGTCCACCTCCTCCTTGAGCATGCGCCGCTCCTGCTGCACGACCGCGAGCCGCGCCGTCTCCTGATCGAGCTGGCGCTGCAGCAGCAGCAGGTCGTTGTTGCGGATGCGCGCGACCTTCTCGAGGTCGCCCATGCGCTCGGCGCGCGCCTCGTCGGTCTTGAGCTGCTCGCGTTCGGCCTTGAGCTCGCGGATGCGCGTGACGGCCGCCTTCTCCTTCTTCCAGTGCTCCTCGAGCCCGCCCTTCTCGGCGCGCAGACGCGTCAGTTCGGCGTCGAGCCGCTCCAGACGGCCGCGCGAGGCCTCGTCGGTCTCCTTCGCGAGACCGATGCGCTCGATCTCCAGCTGCCGCACGCGACGCGCGATCTCGTCGAGCTCGACCGGCATGGAATCGATCTCCATGCGCAGGCGCGAGGCGGCCTCGTCGATGAGGTCGATGGCCTTGTC
>CAZZLY010000156.1:0-2269 GCA_964655175.1 uncultured bacterium | reverse complement strand
CCTTCGGCGTCGAATCGAACTCGGTGTCGTCGGCCTGCTGCAGCTCGGCCGGCGTGGTACCGGCGGCACCGTCCATGATGACGAACAGGTCGCTCTCGACCTTCGTGCCGGCGGACGACGCGTTACGCGTGCCGAGCACGTTGATCGTGATCGTGTGCGCCGCACCGGCGCCGACGTTGACCGCGAACGGCACCATGGCCTTCTGGATCGTGGGCGAGTACAGGTCCACCGTCACCGGCACACCCTTGTCCACGGAGACCGAGACCAGACCGCGGTCCGGGCCCATCGTGGCGACCCAGGCGATCGAACCCGGGATCGTGAAGCGGTTCTTGCCGATCAGCGTCGTCGCGGTCTTGGCCACGCTCGAGCTGCGGGTCGAACCGCCGTACGCCGCGACGTCCGCCGCCAGCGTCCAGGTGCCGCTGTAGCTGATGCTCGTGTTCTGGTTGTCCACCATGGTGAAGCCGACGCGCGACGCGATCGTCCACGGACCGGGCACCGTGATGTTCATGGCCCGGACGCGGAACTGGTACGTCTTCGGCGCCGTCGCGATACCCATGGGCAGGCCCAGCACGATGCTCGTGGCCGCACCCGGCTGGTTCGGCGTGTCCACCCAGGGCGCGCTGTTGACGCTCATCTGGAGCTGGTAGCTGGTCACGAGCGGCGAGACCGCGGGCGCCCAGTTCACACGCACCGGCATGAGGCTGTTGGCGATCGCACCACCGGCCGCGACGTTGAGCTGCGTCCCGGCCGCGAAGCTGGCGACCGGAGTACCTGCCGCCGGCGGCGCCTGCGCGCCGATGCCGACACCCGAGAGCGGGATGGACAGGTCCTGCGTGTTGGCGGCGTTGCAGTCCACGCTCAGGAACGCCTGACGGAGCCCCAGGGCCTTGGGCGCGAACGCGACGCTGATCGTGAGCCGGGCACCCGCCGCGAGCGTGCGCGGACCGGCGCCGGCCGTGATCGTGTAATCGGTCGGGTTCAGACCCGAGACGTACACGTTGCGCACGACCATGGGCGCACCACCGACGTTGCGCAGTTCGGCGGAAAGCGCACCACTGACCGTGGTCGTGGCCGGGAACGTGAGCAGGCCGGGGAGCAGCGTGGCCGCGGGCACCGGGATCTGCAGCGGAGCCGCGCACAGCGGACCGACCGGACCACCGGGGACGATCGGACCCATCTCCATGAAGTCGATCTCGGTCGCCGCGATCGGCACGCGACCGGCCCACTGACCCTGCGACTCGGCGGGCACGTACACCTTACCGGCCGGGTCCGTGCCGCCCATGATGCGCAGCATGTCGGTGCTCGAGATGCCCGTGTACGTGGCGGTCCACGCCGGCGTACCGGGGCCGTCGTATGCGAGCACGCCGTCGATGCCGGCGGCACCCGACCGGATGGTGCGCTGACCGTTGACGTCGAGCAGACCGCTCGCCTGATCGAGCACCATGACGTGACCGACCTGGCCGATGGGCATGACCGCGCCCGTCACGGTGAGCGCCGTGCCGTGCACCACGAAGCTGTTGGGGCCCGTGGCGATCGGACGACCGGTCTGGACGTTGCCGACGTAGCTCTGATCGGCGATGCCATGGGCATCGACGATGCGGATGATGTCGCCGGGCACGATGTCCGGCGTGGTGACGAGCCAGCACGTGCCACCCGGATGGTTGACCTCGACGAGACCCGTGGGATCGTTCGCCCGCACGCTGATCGTGTCCGACACGAACGTGGCGCCGGGACGGATGACCTCGAAGTGGTACGGGTTGCCCGCGACCGGGTAACCACGGCCCGAGAGGTAGTCACGCGCCGGGAACGCGCTCAGCAGATGACCGCGCGGCGGCGGGCTGTTGGCGATGACCGCCGTGACGGCGAGCGACGTGTTGCTGTGGTTGAACGGCGAGTCGTAGGCGTCGACCTGGTAGCGATGCGTGCCGATGGCGACCGCGGCATCGGTGTAGGTGAGCGTCGGCGCGGCCACCGTGGCGATGCGCAGACCGTCACGGTAGATGCTGTAGCCGGTGACGAGGCTGTTCACGCCACCGTTGGCCGGGTCGATGGACGCGTTCCAGGTGAGGATCACGTCACGACCGTGCAGATCCGGCGAGACCGACGCGACGAGCCCGGTGGGCACCGACGGCGGGACGATGTCCGCGCGCGCCTGCACGATCACCGTGACCGGCGCGGTCTTGGGCGAGCGATTGCCGGCCGCATCGACGGCGTCCATGGCGTAGGTGTACGTGCCCGTGGCGAGCAGCGAGTCGATGTGGCTCAC
>CAZZLY010000155.1:0-2285 GCA_964655175.1 uncultured bacterium | reverse complement strand
CTGCTCGCGTCCCGCGTCGTCGTCGCCGCGCCACGCGATCCGGAAGCTGCCCGCCTCGTGCACGCCGTGTGCGAGCACGCGCACGCGACGACCGTCGATCGAGTAGATCGCGAGGTCCACCGCGCCGCGACGCGCGACGCCGAACGCGAGGTTCGCCTGACCGCGTGCGGGGTTGGGGGCGGGCGCGAGCAGGACGTCGTGCGCGGGCACCGCGGGCACCAGCAACTGCGCGACCGCGCCCAGCGCGAGCGGACGGTTGGCGGCGTCACGCGCTTCGATCGCACCCAGATGCAGGCCGGGGTCGCCCTCGCGACGGGCGCGGAAGCGGAATCGCGCCACCTCGCCCTGCCCCGTGAAGCCCACACCCTGGCGACCCAGACGGGCCGCGTCGATCGCGCCCGCGCGCGGCGAGAACGCCACGCCACCCTGCGACTCGGCGAAGCCCGACGACGAACAGTCGAGCGGCTCGAGCACCGCGTCGTTCCACGCGAGCGAGGCCGAGAAGCCCTGCATGGCCCCGGCCGCGGTCACGCGAAGCGTCGCCTCGATCTCGTCGCCGGCCGCGACCACCGTGGGCGCCTCGAGCTCGAACGCCTCCACCGTGGCCGCCGCAGCCGACGGCGGAGAGGCCGGACGCGCACGCAGGGCGGGCGCGGACACCGTCTCGAAGTCGAGCGAGAACATCAGCAGGTCGTCGAAGCCGATCACCCCGTCGGTGGTCGGGCGCGACGTGGTGGCGCCGTCGGTCGTCGGGCCGACGTCCAGATAGCCCACCCCCGCCGTCGTGATCGCGGCTCCGGACAGCCCGTAGTGCGCGCCGAGCAGCGTGACGTCCTCGAGCTGCACGCGATTGTCGCCCTGACCACGGACCGCGCCATCGGTCACGTCACCGAGGTGATAGTCGAGCGCGCCGTGCGTCATGTTGGAGACCGCCGAGCGATTGCCGCAGGAATCCACCACGAACGCGACGTGGTGCCAGAACCCGCGCGCGGGGGGCGTGTCGAGCAGACCGGGGGATGCGTTGGCGGAGACGAGCGTCCACGCACCATCGGGCGCCTCGCTCGAGTCCGGCGCGACGCCGCCGCCGTTGTCGTAACCGGGATAGCTGCCGAACGGCGCGCGGTACACCTCGACGCGACCCGCGGTCGTGGGCGTCCAGCTCACCTGGATCGCGGTGCGACCGCTGGCGTCGTTGCCGCTCGTGACCTGCGAGGCGGACAGATCGGCGAGGGCCGGCGGCGCGACGTGATTCACCACGAGCTGTGCGGGAGGTCCGGGCTGCGCGGGCAGCGGCTGGTTGTCGCAGTCGCGCACGGCCACCTCGGTCACCGTGACGTCGCCGACACCGTCCCCACCCGAGCTCGCAAGGTCCACGGTGAACAGGACACCACTCGTATCGGGCCCGCACGGCTGCCCGAGCACGGCCACGTCCACGCTGTACGCGCCGCCACCCAGATCGAGCACCTGGAACGTGCGCAGCGGATACGCGCCGAGCCACGTCCCCTCGTGGATGCTGTTCGTGGGCGCGCCGGCGGCGGCCAGCTGGAAGCGCGGATCGATCGTGAACTCGACGTGCGCCAGACGCGCCGGCACGGCATCGCCGCGCTCGTAACGGAACGGCACGCGCACCTGCGGATGCTCGGACGACAGACACAGCCCCGCGGTCGAGGCGACGACGTGCGAGACGGCCGGATCGGTGAACACCGTGAGCGTATAGGTCTCGCGCAGGTGGCAACCGTAGGCGTCCACGACGTCGAACGTCAGCACGCGCGCGCCCGCCGCACTCGGGACACCGTTGATCGTCCCCGTGGTATCGAGCGCGAGGCCGGCGGGCAGCACCCCCTCGACGAGCGTGATCGTGTAGGGCGCGGTCCCGCCACTGGGGACGAGCGTCTCGCTGTAGGCGGCGCCCACCTGTCCCTCGGGCAGCGTGGCGGGCGCCAGCGCGAGCACCGGGCAGCCGACCGTGATCGTGTAGGCGCGCGAACCCGGCACCCCGGCCACGTCGGCGCCGCGCACCGTGAACGAGGCCGGACCGGTCCCCGTGGGCGTACCCGAGATCGTACCGTTCGGCGCGAGCGTCAGCCCCGGCGGCAATGCCCCCGCGGTGATCGCGAACGAGGCCGGCGCGACGCCGCCCGTGAGACCCAGGGTCTGGCTGTACGGCGTGCCGACCACCGGGTTCGGCAGCGAGCCCGGGGTGATCACCAGATCGGTGTTCTGGATGCGCAGCGCCGCGACCGGACCGGCCCGCACCGGGATCGGCCGGTTGTCACAGGTGCGCG
>CAZZLY010000154.1:0-2335 GCA_964655175.1 uncultured bacterium | reverse complement strand
TCAACTCGGCGCTCAAGTACCTGCGCAAGGCCACACGCCATCGCGCGCAGGTGGAGCAGGTCTATCTCGCCTACCTGCGTAAGCAGGGACGCGCCTGATCCGCGGGCGCGGGACTCAGAAACGCCACTGGATCCCGGCATTGAACGCCCGGCCCTCGAGCGGGCCCCACGCATCGGTCGTGAGGCGTCCGATCGGGGAGGGCGTGGGCAGGCGGACCGGCGCGAACGACGAGGCGCGGACGTCGGTGAGGTTCTCGCCGTTCACGTACACCGTGCAGGCACCGATGCGCTGCGAAGCGAGCACGCCGACCTGCGAATAGGCGGGGCTGTGCGTGTGCGCCGGGTCGTGTTCCAGGCGCTGGCGCCCCGTGACGAACCATTCGAACGCGACGCGCGAGCCGTCGTCCGCATCACCCAGCGCGACGTCCAGGCCGAACGTGTGTCGCGGTGTCAGGGCGACCGGCTGCGTGCCCCCTCCGGCCGCGTGCTCCGTCGCGTGCGTCCAGGCGTCGTCCACCGAGAGCGTGAGCGGACCGCGTTCGAGGAAGAGGTAGATCTCGTGCCCCCACGTTCGCGTCGGGGTGGGGGCGGTCTCGAGGGCGGCCAGCGTCGCGTGTTCGACGAGACGCGCGGGGTCGTCGAGGCGTGAGCGGAACAGCGTCGCATTGAGCTCGATGCCGCGGCGGTGCCAGGTCAGGTCGAGTGCGGTCTGATGCAGGCGCTCGATGTGAAGCGAGTCGTTGGCGCGCAGACGCGACCACGGCAGGCCCTCGGTCTCCTCGCTGAACGCTCCCGGAACTCGATACCCCGCTCCGGACGAGACCCTCGCGGCCCACGTGTCGCCGTCGTGCAGGAGCAGGGCGACGCGCGGGCTCCAGCGGGATCCGGTCCCCTGCGGGTCGTCGAGGCGTGCGGCCACCGACGAGGTCAGCCAGGGCGTCATCGTCCACGTCACGCGGCCGAGCGTCGCGGCGAGGGTCCGCTCATGCCCCAGCGCGGGGAACTCGCGCACGGTGACGCGGTCGTGTTCGAGCGAGGCCCCGGCGAGCCAGACCAACGGTCCGTTCGTGTGCAGCCAGGTGAGTTCCGCCAGACCGGCGGTGCGGGTGTCGTGTCCATCGAACGGGCCTGCGACCGGGTCGTATTGACGACGCGTGGCGAGGTCGGTGCTCCAGGCCCCGCGACCCACGAGCACGTCGCGTGCGGACCACGGCCAGCGGACGATCCCGCCCACGTCCGCATGGTGCGTGGCCACCCGGCTGCGCAGGTCGCCGTTGCCGCCGCCCTCGCGCGATTCCGCCATCAGGCCCAGTGTGAGCATCGCGGAACGGCCTCGATCCCCGTTCCAGAACAGCCGCGGACGCACCACCCCGCGGCGATGCCCCGGCACGTCGGCCCAACCGTCGTGGTCGGCGTCCACGAGCGGCTGCGTGTGCACCGAGGCGAGGAGCGAGCCGCCGAAGCGAGCGTCGAACCGGCGCAGCGCCCACAGCCCCGCGTCGGCCCCGCCCCGCGCGGTCGCATTGACGAAGAGCATGCGTTCGGGGCGCTCACCGGGGCGGCGCGAGATGAGATTGAGCACCCCGCCCATGGCCGACGGTCCGTAAAGCGCCGTCGCCGCACCCTTGACGACCTCGACCTGCTGCAGGTCCACCGGGGTGAGTTGCAGCAGCCCGAGCCCGACACCACCGGTGCCCGCGAGCGGCAGCCCGTCGAGCAGCACGGTGCTGTACTGGGCACGCAACCCCTGGAGCCGCAGCCCCGATGCGGCGGTGGCCGACGACGCGGCCTGCACGCGCACGCCGGGCAGTTCGGCGACCACGTTGCGCAGATCGGCCGGATGCTGCAGCGACTTCTCGGCCGGCTCGTCACCGGCCAGAACCTCGACGCGTTCGGGTTCGTCCTGCAGCCGTCGCTCCGAGCGCGTGCTCGAAACGATGACGGGTGCGACGTCGACGTCGACCTCGCGCAGCGTCGCGGTGATCACGGTGTCGCGCAGGATCGATGCGCGCAGCGTGTCCGCGGCGTAGCCGATGCGAACGAGGATGAAGCGTTGCGGCCCGGTGGGCAGGTCCCATCGGACCTCACCCTGGGCATCGGTGACGCCGTGCGTGGTGCTGTTGCGGACGGAAACACCCTCGAGTGCGTGGCGATCCGTGTCGCGCACACGGACGGTGACGCTCGCGACGGGGTCGGCATGGGCGCTCGGGACCGCGGTCACGAGGACGCCGAGACACAGGGCGTGCAGCCGACGCCGCAGCGCGGCCACGGGGGGCATGTCAGTCACGACGGCGGCCGGCCATGTCGGCCGCGACCGCGGTCACGAGGATCGCGCC
>CAZZLY010000153.1:0-2362 GCA_964655175.1 uncultured bacterium | reverse complement strand
CCTGCCCCCGGCCCACTTGCACGCTCCCCCCGTTTTCGGGCACACTCATCCGTGGAGAGGTGCGAGAGCGGCTGAATCGGGCGGTCTCGAAAACCGTTATACCCTCACGGGTATCGAGGGTTCGAATCCCTCCCTCTCCGCCATTTTGGGCGGATGGAGCCGGGGGTAACCCCAAGCGCGCCAACGCCATCGAGTACGCGAACCCGCGGCCGGTCACGGTCGCGGGTTCTGGTTTTCGGGCCGGTCCGCTGGATCGCGCGAACCGCTTCCTCCACGCGCCAGCGGGGCCCCGTCCGGGTGGGCGAACCAAGGGCAGGGGCGGGGGCGACCCGCGTGCCTCATGGCGTGCGTTCATCCCATCGCCGCACGCGCAACGTGCTGTCATTCCGCGGGACGCACCTCTAGACTGCGCGCTCCCTGACGTGTCCCTGCTCGCCATCCCGCCCCGGCATCGGAGGTTCTGTGCGTCGCGCTTGCCCCATCCTGTTCGTGTTCGTCCTGCTTGCCGGAGCCTCCGCCGCCCACGCGCAGAACCTCGCATTCGGGCGTCCGGTCACCGCGAGCTCGGACTTCCCGGGCTGGTTGGCGCCCTACGCCGTCGACGCGGACACGGTCGACACCGCCTGGAACGCCGGCAACTACGGCCCCGCCTGGATCGAGGTCGATCTCGGGTCCGACGTCCACATCGATCGCGTCGAGGGCTTGGCCGCGGTCTCGCCGCCGGCCTCCTTCAAGCACTCGGTCAGCGGGCGCACGTCGGCGGGCGTGACCTACAACCTCTCCGTGTTCCTCTGCTCGGCCTCCAACCACGACCGTGTGGTCATCCCGTGTGCCGCCGAGCCGCCCGCGGTTCGCTACGTCCGGGTCACGTCGGAGAGTCCGTTGTCCTGGATCGCATGGTGGGACCTGCGCATCTTCGCGGGCCCCGGGGTGCCGCAGTCGCCCACGCCGGCCGCGCGCTCGAGCTGGACCCGCGTCAAAGCGCTCTATCGCTGACCGACTTCGGTCTTCAACGGGGGGCGTCAAGAAGCCCTGCGGACCCATTCACTGACTCCAGCGTCAGTGAACAGGTTCGTACCGCGCACGGTTCCGGCAACGAACTGTCCCCGGGGACAGTGCCGCGCGCGGAGTCACGTGCCCCGCGCAAACCTCACGCCGCCTTGGGCGTCCCCTCGCGCTCGCGCCAGATCAGCTTGGCCAGGTTCATCACGCCGAGCATGAACACGATCATGCCGGCCACGCCGACCAGCGCCTCCACGTACAGCATGCCGGCGGGGCCGTGCTTCTTGTACGCCCAGCCGTCGATGCTCGTGACCCACTGGATGGGGAAGTTCGAGAGCGACGCGAACAGGCTGAACTTGGTCGCCGCCGCGCCCACGCCCATGATCTCCAGCACGAAAGCCGTGAAGCCGGCGTACGTGAACCCGGTGATGAACGCGTAGAGCAGCGTGAAGACCACGTAGTTCGGCTCCGAGTGCGGCAGGAACCCCATCGCGGCCGCGCACGCGGCCTGCATGAGCCCGAACAGGATGTACGCGGTCTTGCGGTCCATGCGATCGCAGATCCAGCCGCCCACCACGCAGCCCACGGCCATCACCAGGCCGCCCAGCACGCCCGTCACCAGCGCCACCGTGCCCGCGCTCGCGCGCCAGTCGCCGGCCACCGCGGACCACAGGTTCGACGCGGCGCCGCTGCCGATGGGCGCGAAGCACAGCGCCAACGCCAGGAAGCCGCCCTTCGAGCGCGCCAGCTCCCACAGGTTGCGGCCCACGTGGGCGAGCTCGTGGTGCAGCGCCTTGCGCGGGCCGTCGGCGGCAGGTTCGCGCAGGAAGAACACCGGGATCGCGCACAGCAGACAGCCCACCGCGAGCGCGGCGCCGGGCAGCCAGTCGTACGCGGTGTGCTGCGCGATCCACAGGCCCAGACCGCCGCCGATGCCGCCGCCACCCAGATTACCCGCCTGGAACCAGCCGCCGGCGCGGCCCTGCTGCGACTCGTCGCACAGCGCCACCATGAGGCTCTGCACCGTCATGCCCATGAGCGCGGCGGCCACGTTCGCGGCCACGACCACCGTGGTGAGCAGCGGCAGGTTCGCGACCGTGGGCGGGATCGCGCCCATCGCGTACAGACCCAGTGCGCTCGCGACGGCCGAGATCAGGTACCACTGCGTGCGATTGAGCGTGATGTCCGCGATCGGCGCCCACAGGAACTTCCAGACGTGCGGGATGTAGCTGGCGGCCATGAGCACGGCGATCTGCTCGACGCTCAGGCCGTGCTTGGCGAGCAGCCAGCCGATCGTGACGGTGAGGAACCCGCTCATCACGCCGAACGGCGTGACGAGCACCATGAACACGGCGGGATG
>CAZZLY010000152.1:0-2387 GCA_964655175.1 uncultured bacterium | reverse complement strand
GCCAGCAGCTCGTGGTTCACGAGCGGCCTGCGGCGGCGCCTCGTCTCCATGAAGCCGCGGCCCAGGAGGCGGTCGGCCTCGTACTGATTGTGCGTGCGGCAGAGCAGTCGCAGGTTGTCCACGCACGTGCGGCCGCCGCGGGACACCGGGATCACGTGGTCGTACTCGAGGTCGCGACGGCACTCGCAGCGCTTGCCGTCGTCGGTCACGAACGCGCAGCGGCCGCCGTCGCGCGCGTGCACCTCGGCGCGCATCGCGGCCGGGATGTGGCGACCGCGCGGCGGTACCGCCACCGCCGCGCGCGTCGCCGTGTGCAGGCCGTGGCGCGACTTCTCGCGCTGGCGCACCAGCGTGGCCAACGCCTGCGCGAACACCGCCGCCACGTCGCCGGGCGCGACGTCACCCGACAACAGCTCCTGCGCGCGCAGGAACAACTCGTGCGTCGCGCGGTCCACCGTGAACTGGTACGCCACGCGATCCTCGCTGCGCGGAACGACGCGCGACGGTGCGCGAAGTGGTTCCGTCGAGTCCTCTGCATGACGCGAGTTTCCTGGGACAGGTCGCACCGGTGCGACCTGTCCTAATGCGGAAGCCGAGAACAGCGCGACTGTGGTACCCAGATCCGCTGCGCTGCGCGTGCCATCACCGGCGACGACCTCAACGCGCGTGGGCAGCTCCGGCTGCGGGAAGCGCGCGGCAAGCCACTCCTGCGCCTGGGCGCGCGTCTTGTTCGCCACGCCGACTACCAATTCGCCCGCGTCGGCCACGCGCAGGTGCTCGGCCAGCATGAGCACCGTGCTCAACGTGATCCGGCGGTCGGCGAGCGCGTCGAACAGCACGGGATGCGCGCGCGCGACGCGGGCCGCGTTCAAGCGATGCAGCGCGGCGCTCTCGGACAGCCCCAGCTCGCGCACGCAGAACTCGTACATCGAAGGATGGCCGGCGGCCGCGTACAGCCGGCGCTCGTCGATCACCGCGATGCGCGCGAGCGCCTGCGCCAACGCCTCGGACTCCCGCCGCAGGAACGCCTTGGCTTCGGTGATCAGCACCGCATCGCGAAGACCTGACACTTGCTCGAACAACATGACGCGCTCGCTTCTTCGGGGGCGAGTGGTCGGCGGGGGCGTTGCGATCCGGCCATGATAACCAGCCCGTTTCCGGCTCTCGACGTCGCCGCGTGGTGCGCGAACGCGCGGGGAAACGAGAACGCGCTCGACCTGTCGCGAGAAACGCGGAGTGGTTGCGGATACGGAAGGTTGTGGCTCATCCTTGTGGGCCACTGGCGGCGTCGCGTTCGGCGTGGCCTGTAAACGGTCAAGCACGAAATCACCTGATGTGTTCGGTACTCGTGGAATCGCACGCACCGCGCCGAGTTCCGCGATATCGCACCGAGTCCCGTTGTGTCACGCCGCGTTACGTTGTGTCGCCGCGAGTGGCGATGCGCCGTGCCGAGTACCGCCGTGTCACACATGTATGCAATGTACCGAGCCGCACCGCACCGCACCGCATACCGCTCTGATCCGCTGGTCCCGCCGCGTATTGCCGCTTCTGGCGGCGTCTCGCCAGACATCACCTGAACGTCTCACCGCACCGTCCGTTCTCCCGGAGACCTGCACCATGTCCACGCCCTCGCCCATCCTGCTCGCGGTCGCCGACGGCGTCGCCGTCGTCACGCTCAATCGCCCGGACAAGCTCAACGCGTTCGCGGGCGACATGCGGGAACGACTCGTGCAGGCGCTGGAGTGCGTCGCCGAGGATCGCAGCGTGCGCGTGCTCGTCATCACCGGGGCGGGCAAGGGGTTCTGTTCGGGCGGCGACGTGCAGCACATGGTGGACCTCAAGTCGCGCGGCGAATCCTTCGACGCGCTCGCGCCGCTGCTCGACGCCGGCCGCGCCATCGTCACGCGCCTCGAGGCGCTGAGCATTCCGGTGATCGCTGCGGTGAACGGCGTGGCGGCCGGTGCGGGCTGCAATCTGGCGCTCGCGTGCGACGTGCGCCTGGCGTCGAGCGACGCGCGCTTCGGCGAGACGTTCGTCAAGATCGGGCTGCATCCCGATTGGGGCGGTACGCATGCGCTGCCGCGACTCGTGGGCACCGCGGCCGCGCTCGACCTGTGCTGGACCGGCGACCTCGTCTCGGCCGACGATGCGCTGCGGCTGGGACTCGTGCAGCGCGTGTTCCCGGCGGCCGAGTTCGACGCGCGCTGGCGCGAGTACGCGCAGCGCCTCGCGAGCTCGCCCGCGACCAGCGTGCAGGCGATCAAGCGCTCCATCCGCGCCTCGCACGCGCGCACGCTCGATCAGTGCCTCGCTGCCGAATCCGCGGCGCAGGCCGCGTGCTGGGCGAGCGCCGATTCCACCGAGGGCCTCACCGCGTTCGTCGAGAA
>CAZZLY010000151.1:0-2419 GCA_964655175.1 uncultured bacterium | reverse complement strand
GGCGCCTGCCCGGTCGCGGCCACGAGCCCCAGCGCCAGCGCCAGGTCGGCCGACGCGCCCTCCTTGCGCCGATCGGCCGGCGCGAGGTTCACCGTCACACGGCGGTCGGGCGGCGAGAGGCCGGCGTTGCGCAGCGCCGGCCAGACGCGCTCGCGCGCCTCGCGTGCGGTCGCATCGGGCAAGCCCACCATGACGAAGCCCGGCAGCCCCGGGCCCACGTCCACTTCGCAATCCACGGGGAACGCGTCCAGTCCCCAGAGCGCGGCGGTGCGGATGCGCGCGAGCATGGTTCTCCCTGCGGGGGCGCGCGGCGCGGGGGCGGCACGTTCGTGTCCCTGCAAGTCCCGTGCGCGCGCTCGGCCGCACGCCGAGCACGCGCCTTGGGGGCGCGCGCGGCGCTCGCTAGACTGCCGCGTCCCGTCCACGCCCGGTCCGGAGCCCGCCCGCATGTCCCGTCGTCCCACGCGATCGAAGTCCGCCGCCCCGCGCCCCGTCGCGCCACCGACGCCCGCGTCGATGCCGGCGACGCATCCGGCGCACCTCGCGGCGCTGCTCGTCGCGTTCGCATGCGTGCTCGCATCGGTCAGCTTCCGCATGTACGACCTCGACGTGTGGCAGCACCTCGCGTTCGGCCGCGTCATGGCGGCGATGGGGGAGGTGCCGCGCACGCAGCTGTGGCAGTGGCCCACGCACGGCACCCCGGTGGTGAACCCGTCGTGGGGGTTCTCGTGGCTCGTGTGGCCGTTCTTCGAGGCGGGTGGCGTGTGGGGGCTCGCCGCGTGGCGCTGGCTCACCACGGCGGTGGTCGCGTCCCTCGTGTGGGCGACCGCGCGGCGCATGGGCGTGCGCGGCATCCCCGCGCTGATCGTGCTCGTGCTGTGCGGACTCGCGATCCGCTCGCGATCTCAGGCGCGACCCGAGACGCTCGCGCTCGTCTGGCTCGCGGCGGTGCCGTTCGTGCTGCACGCGGTGCGCCGGCCGCTCGTGCGCGATGCGGCGCTCGTCGGCATCGCGTGGGCGTGGGCGAACAGCCATCTGTCGTGGTGGTGGGGGCCGCTGCTCGTGACGCTGCATGCGGCGGGCACGTGGCGCACGGCCGCGACGCGGCGCGACGCGGTGCGACTCGTGCTCGTGGCGCTCGCCATGGTCGCGGTGGCGTTCGTGAACCCCTACGGCCCCGAGCTCGTCCAGCGGCCGTGGCGGTTCGTGAGCGAATGGCGGCACGATCCGTTCCTCGCCGGGATCTCCGAGCTGCAGCCGCTCGCCTGGCGCATGAACCTCACCAACGGCCTGCCGCTCCTGCTGCTCGGTGGGCCCCTGCTCGCGTGGGCGCGCGCGCGTCGGCACGGCGTCGACCTCGGCGAAGCGCTGATGCTGGGCGTGTTCACCGCGCTCGCGCTGCAGGGCAGCCGCTTCGTCGCGCCCTACGCGGTGGTCGCCACGCCGTGGCTCGCGCGCGACCTCGAGGCGTGGCTCGCGACGTGGCGTCGCGGGCCGCTCCACGCGTCCCCGGGGCGGCAGGCGCTCGCGTTCGCGCTCGTGGCGCCGCTGGTGTGTCTGCCCGAGTGGACCGGCTACGAGGGGCGGCTCGGCATCGCGCCGGATCTGCGGCGCGCGCCCGTGGCGGCGTGCGACTTCATGCAGGCGCACGGCGTGCGCGGGCGCATGCTCAACGACTTCTTCCTCGGGGGGTACGTGCTGTGGCGGTTCGCGCCCGACTCGACGCGCGTGCCGTTCATGGACATCCATCCCGAGGACGCGCCCGCCGAGCAGCGTGCGGGCACGCTCGCGGCGTTCACGTCGCGACGTGGGTTCGAGGCGCTCCAGGCGCGGTACGCGTTCGATCACGTGCTGCTGTCGCGTTCGCCGCTGCCAGCGGCCGGGCTCGCCGACCTGCTCGATCGCAAACGCGAGTGGGCGCTCGTGTGCGTGGACGATGCGGCCGCACTGTACGTGCGCCGGGACGGCCCGCTCGCCGCGGTCGCCGACTCGTTCGCCTATCCGCTGCTGCCGGGCGGCGCACTGGCGCTGGACGAGCTCACGCGTGCCTGTGCGGCGGACACCGCACTCGCGCAGCAGGTGTGGGGCGAGCTCGAACGACAGCGCGTCTCGTCGAGCGCGCACGCGAGCTTCGACCGGCTGCGTGCGACGTGCGCGACGACGCTCGGCGTGAGCGTCGTCGCGCCCTGACGTTGCCCTAGCGCACCCAGGCCAGTCGCGTGCCGCGCGTGCCGAACGGAGTGGTCAGGCGCACCAGATAGAGCCCCGTGTTCACGCGCGCGCCGTCGCTGCCGCGTCCGTCCCAGCGCCACGCGTGCGCACCGGCACCGAGCGTGCCGTGCTGCGACCACACCACGCGGCCGGTCACGTCGAGCACGTCCAGACGCGCCTCGCCCTCGGCCGGCAGCACGAACGCGAA
>CAZZLY010000150.1:0-2585 GCA_964655175.1 uncultured bacterium | reverse complement strand
CCCCACGCGCGCGACGCCGTCAGGCGTCGGCGGGGATGGGCAGGCGGAACAGGTCGCGGGCGTTGCGGCGGGTGATGCGCACCGCCTGCTCGGGCGTCCAGCCGCGCAGCTCGCACAGCCGGGCGATGACGCGCGTGAGCAGCGACGGCTCGTTGCGGCGCAGCGATCGCGGCTCGGGTTCCAGATAGGGCGCGTCGGTCTCGAGCACGAGCATGTCCTCGGGCGCGGAGCGCACGGCCTCGTGCAGCGCCGGGTTGTCGTAGGTGAGCACGCCGCCCAGCCCCAGCTTGAAGCCCAGCGCGTGGGCGCGCGCCACGACCTCGGGGCCGTCCGAGAAGCAGTGCAGCACGCCGCCGGCCGCGGGGCGTGCGGCCTCGAGCATGCTCAGGGTGCGCTCGAGCTCGCTGCGCTGGTGGATGACCACCGGCAGCCCGACCTCGTCCGCGAGCGCCAGCTGCACGCGGAACCACTCCTCCTGCGCCTCGATCGGCGCGTAGTCGCGGAACGTGTCCAGGCCGATCTCGCCGATCGCCACCACGCGCGGATGCCGGGCGTGGTCGCGCAGCGCGGGCAGGTGCTCGAGCCCGACCGAGCCCGCGCTGTTCGGATGCACGCCGACCGCCAGGAAGACGTTGGGATGCTCGGCCGCCAGCGCGAAGCCCTTCGTCCAGATGGCGGGCTCGTAGGCGATCTCGACCATGTGCGTCACGCCGACGTGTCGCGCCCGATCGAAGACCTGCGCGCGATCCTTGTCGAACCGCTTGTCGCACAGGTGGACGTGGGTGTCGATCACTCGGCGAGCACGCTCTTGAGGTCGATGCGCGGGAACAGGATCCGCGATTCACCCAGCGCGCGGCCGTCGCCGGCGCCGAAGCGGGGCGTGCCGGCGTCGGGGCTCGCGTCGCCCGGCGAACCCGGCAGTCCGAGCACGGCCCACATGGCTTCGCACTTGGCGGGCATGACGGGCCACGTCCAAACCGCGATCAATCGCAGGGTCTCGAGCAGCGCCCCGAGCACGGTGGCGAGCTCGTCGCGGCGGGCGGGGTCCTTGGCGATCTCCCACGGCTTGGTGCGGTCCACGAACTCGTTGGCGCGTTCGACCACGTTCCAGACGTGCTCCAGCGCCTCGTTGATCCGCATCTCCTCCCACGCACGCGGGGCCTCGATCGCGGTCGTGGCCGCCGTGTCGAGCAGGGCCTTGAGACCCGCGCGGGCCTCGTCGCCGGTGATCGCGTCGGGATCCCACGCGGTCGGCACGCGGCCCTCGAAGTTCTTACCCACCAGCGTCGCCGTGCGGCTCGACAGGTTGCCGAGCTTGTTGGCGAGGTGCGTGTTCACGTGCTCGACGAACTGCTCGAGCGTGAACTCGCCGTCGCGACCCGTCGCGAACGAATCGAGCAGATAGAAGCGCACCGCGTCGGCGCCGAACGTGTTCGTGAGCGCGACCGGATCCGCCCCCGTGCCCAGCGACTTGGACATGCGCTCGCCACCGCGCGCGTAGATGAAGCCGTGGATGTACACCTGCCGCGGCAGCGGCACGCCCGCGGCCATGAGCAGCGCCGGCCACAGGATGCAGTGGAAGCGGCTGATGTCCTTGCCGATCAGGTGGAACGCGTTCGTGTAGTACGCGTCCTTGGTGCCGGCCCACGCGGCGCCGGGCTTGCCCTGGCCGTCGAGGTCCTTGAACTCGTCCTGCTTGGCGGCACCGGGTCCACCGACGTCCTTCTGCTTGCTCATCCACCACAGCGAGTACTTGCGCTCGGGCCAGCCGATCGCACTGAGGTAGTTGAGCAGCGCGTCCGCCCACACGTAGGCCACGTGACCCTCGCCGCCCTCGATCTCCTCGGGCAGCGGGATGCCCCACGTGAGGTTGGGCCGCGAGACACTGATGTCCTGCAGCCCGCCCTTGATGACGTTGGCCACTTCCTCGCGGCGGTAGTCCGGCCAGATGAAGTCGGGGTGCGCCTCGATGTGCTTGAGGAGCGCCTCGTCGTACTCCGAGAGGCGGAAGAAGAAGTTGCTCTCCTTGACCTCCTTGGGCTTCACCTTGTGCTCGGGACAGCGGCCCTCCTCGTCGAGGTCCTTGTCCGTCTTGAAGCCCTCGCAGCCCTCGCAGTACAGGCCCTCGTACGATTCCTCGTACAGCACGGGCTGACCGGTCTTGGGGCTGAGCGCGTCCTTGAGCCGGCGGAACAGCTCCTGAACGGCCAGATGGTGGCGCTTGTCGGTGGTGCGGATGAACTGGTCGTACTTCACGTCCAGCGCGCCCCACGCGTCCTTGAAGGTCTGCGACAGCTCGTCCACGAACGCGGCGGGCGTCTTGCCCGCGGCGGCGGCGGCGCGCGCGATCTTCTGGCCGTGCTCGTCGGTGCCCGTCAGGTAGTGCGTGGCGTCGCCCTTCTGGCGGTGGCGGCGGGCGAGGGCGTCGGCGAGGACCTTCTCGTACGCGTGGCCCAGATGCGGGCGGCCGTTCACGTAATCGATCGCGGTCGTGATGTAGAAACGCGGCACTGAGGACTCCGGAGGGGGTGGACGGTGACCGGCGCGCAGTATAGCCGAAACCCGCCGGGCTGCGGTCCGGTGAC
>CAZZLY010000149.1:0-2640 GCA_964655175.1 uncultured bacterium | reverse complement strand
CCATGTTCGCCATGCGGTCCACGAACGCGCGCTGCAGTTCACGGCGCGTGTGCGGGCCCTCGAGCGTGCGGATGGCGCCCGGCGTGGTGCCGCCGACCTCGCCCCAGACCGCCTTCGTCAGCCGGTCGAAGTGCTCGGACAGACGGTACGCGTCGCTCGAACGCGTCTCCTGCTCGCGCAGGCGCGCCAGCAGCGAGGGCGAGGTGACCGCCCCCAGCAGGCTCGACTGGATCGCCAGCACGCGATCGTTCCAGGCGTAGTCCTGGCGACCCGCGAACGTGCCCGCACCCATGCCCCAGTGCGACCAGCGGTTCGGCGCGAGGCGCTGCAGCAGGGCGCCCGGTGCGGTCATGGCATCGCTGGCCCACACGCGCTTGGCGAGGAAGTCGACCGCCTCACGCTGCCGCGCGGCCGGCACGGGCTCGACGGGGTCCTTCTCGCCGGGCTGGCCGCGCTCGATGCGCGACATGTAGGAGCCGCCGACGTACTTCACGGCCATGCCCGCCGCGACGGCGTACTGCTGCACGACGTTGTCGAGCGCGCGGCGCAGCGCCGTCAGATCGCCGGACTTGCCGACGACGCGCTCCTCGAACGCCGGCGAGCGCCACAGCTTGCCCAGGTACGCGGTGCGATCCTTGGCGAACTGCAGCGGGTCGCTGCCGAGGTCGTAGATGTTGCTGCGCGGGTCCGGCGCGTCGGCGGGGTAGGTGTCCTCGTCGGTCGAGTACTCGTGGCCGGGCGCGAGCGACTCGTCCGCGATGCGACGTGCGAACGCACGATCGACCTCGGGGTCGTTCGAGCCGCTCGGCGTGTAGCCGTAGCGGATCGCCCACAGGTCGTAGCTGCCGGGCGTGGTCGTGTACCAGTCACCCTGCGCCTTGCGCGTGTAGTCGATGTTCGGGCTCGGGTACTCCATGACCGACGAGTACAGACCGTTCACGCCGGTGAACGACGGATCCTGCAGTTGCGCATAGGGCGTGCTCGTGCTGGAGCGGAAGTTGTGCCGCAGGCCCAGCGTGTGACCGATCTCGTGCATCACCGCCCATTCGACCGCGGTCTGCAGGAACGCATCGGGCACCGGGCTGCCGGGCTCGAGCGTGCCGTCCATGAGCAGCGCCAGATGCTGCATGGCGCCGGCCGACGCGAGCGCGTCACCCGCCATGCACAGCATCTCGGGCCGCACGTGCGGCGGCAGCTGCTCGAGCAGCGCCTCGGGGCGCGCGCTCTGGGCGATCGCCTCGGGGCCCGCGAACCGGCGATAGGCGTTGGCGTAGCTCTGGAACATGCTCGCCTCGAACAGCACGTCGGCGTCGAGGATCTCGCCCGTGCGCGGGTCCACGCGCGACGGTCCGATGGCGCCGAAGCTCGGCTCGTGCGACGTGATCCAGCGCACCGTGCTGTAGCGCGCGTCCTCGGCGTCCCAATCGGGATCGTCCGTGGGAGCGTCCTTGGCGAGGATGGCGTTCTTGAAGCCGGCCTTCTCGAAGGCGACCTGCCACTTCTCGATGCCGCGCTTGACCCACGGCCGGAACTTCTCGGGCACGGTCGGATCGATGTAGTAGACGATCGGCTTCACGGGCTCGGACAACGCCGCGGTCGAATCCTTCTTCTCGAGCCGCCAACGGTGCACGTGACGCAGGAAGAAGCTCTCCTGGTCGTCGCGCGCGAAGTCCTTGGTCGCATCGAGGAAGAAGCCCACGCGGTTGTCCGCCGCCCGCACGGCCATGGGCCGCGACGGCAGGCGCGTGAACGAGTAGTGCACGCCCACGGGGATGTAGCGGTTGTCCGGCACCGTCTCGAGCGACAGGCGCGAGCGGTCGAGCGGCGAGTAGGTGAGGGTGACCTCGATCTCGGTGTTGTCCGGGAAGGTCTTCATGCCGCCCAGCGCCGAGCGCTCCTTGTCGAAGCGCACGCCGACGCCGCCGAACGAGCCCTTCATGTTCTCGCTCAGGTCGGTCACGTCCGACAGCACGAGCGCGCCCAGGTCGATGAGCACGGCCTTGCTCGAATCCTGCTCGCTCTCGATCTTGAACGACTGCACGATCGAGTTGGGGATCGACAGGTCGCGCGCCTTCGCGATCGGCGTGCCCGCGGGGGCGGTGAACTGCGTGTTCACCTGCACCAGCATGATGCGATCGCCGTGCCGCTCCCACTGCAGCATGCGATCGTCGAGCGGCAGGCCGCCGAGCACGAAGTTGGAGCCGATGCCGCGCGAGTAGCTCACGATGTACAGGAACGGCTGGTTCAACTGCTCCTTGCCGAGTTCCAGGTACAGGTTGTCGCGCTTCTTCCACAGCGTGAAGAAGCCCTTCTTGGCTTCGGCGTCCTTGGTGAACTTGGCCCACTCGGCGAACGGCTTGTCGCCGTTGGTGCCGGGCGCACCGTTCGCGGCACCCGCGGGCGGGGCGAGGGGCTTGGCCGCACCGGGCTTCGGCTTGTCCGCGGCCATGGCGGCGGTCGCGAACGCGAGCAGGAGGGTCAGGGCGACCCAGGGCAGGAGGCGACGGAATCGCATGAGGTCAGGCTCCATACGCGGCGACGCGCCGCGTCGAACGGGATCCCCCGACGCGCGGTTCGCGCCGGGGCCCGGGCGCATGGGGGGCGGCGCCGGGAACCCGCACCCTAGGCGATGCGCCCCCG
>CAZZLY010000148.1:0-2677 GCA_964655175.1 uncultured bacterium | reverse complement strand
TGGTCCGGGCCGTCCTCCACGATCAGGACGTCGCGCGGCATCGAGACGCGCGCCAGCTCGATCACGCCGCTCATGTTCACCGCGTACACGGCCCGCGGCCGCAACGGCCACGCCTCACGCGTGAGGATCACCGTGTCGCCCTCGGCAAGCACGTCGGGGACGCGTCGCGCCATCCGCCAATCCACCGTGTAGGCGAAGAGCGCGTCGGGATCCTCGTCAGGGGCGATCAACCGCCGTTCGAACGGCAGGTAAGCGGCCGCGCCCTCGTCCTCGTGGGGCGGACGCCCGGCTTCGAACAGTGGGATCTGAAGCAGACCGCGCTCGCCAGCGGGACGGGGCTGTGGCTCGCGCATTCGGTCGAACCGCGCCAGATACTCCGCCGCGCTGTCGAGTGGGCGCTCGGCACGCTGCGCGAACCCCGCGTCCTCGTCGCGCCGGCGGGGCCTGCGCACGAGTCGGCGCGGCTCGCGTTCCTTGGAGCCGCCCTCCGCACGATGCTCGAGCGCCGACAGGTACGACCGCGGCCGATGCTCCTTGACCCAGTCCACCAGCAGGGCCTCGTCGATGCGAAGCACCTGCGCCATCTGCTGCGCCATGGCGTAGTGCAGTTCCTTGCGGCCGGTCTCGAGCAGGTAGATGTAGGGCTCCGAAACGCCCAGCGCATGCGCCAGGTCGCGCACCGAGAGGCCCAGCGCCTCACGGCGGTCGCGCATGAACTGCCCGATCGCCTGGGCGGCGGGGTTCGTGCGGCGGGGTTCCGGGGGCTCCGAGGGTGGCCAGCGCATATTGGTAAGGTATAACGCCGCAGCGGGTTCGGCAAGTCCCAAGGGGGGCGGCGCGGAATCCCCCTTGCAAGATCGCGAAAATGGCCTATATTGCAGCATTGAAGAGCAAGCAGCCCCCGAGGCCACCCGTCCCGCGACGGGTGGGTTCGTCGTATCACACCCTCGATTTATACCTTACGAGTATAGGTCGGATTTCCCGGACCGCCCCCTGAGCGGGGGCACCCCGTGTCACCGGCCGCAGGAACCCCGGGTTCACGCCAGTACCCACCCAGAGCGGGCCTCGACCCCGCAGACAGGAGTCCACCCCATGCCGCAGATGAACGTCCGTCCCGATCGCTCGCTGGCCTTCGATGCCGGCGGTTCGACCCACTTCGTCGTCGTGGACATCAAGGCGCGTCGGCAGGAGGCGCAGTCCGAGCGCCTCGGTCTCGATCTGGGGTTGTCGCTGGACCGCTCGGGTTCGATGGGCGGGCCGAAGATGGCGCTGGCCTGCGAGGGTGTGGCGACCAGTGTGCGCCTGCTGCGTGAGTCCGACCGCTTCGCGATCGTGACGTTCAACACTCAGGTGGACACGCCGTTCCCGATCGAGTTCGCGACCGACGCCAACAAGCGCGAGGCGCTCGCATCACTGCGATACATCGAGCCCAGTGGTGGCACCGATCTGTTCATGGGCTACCTCAAGGCGAGTCTCCAGGCGAGCCAGGACATGCGCGAGGATCGTCTTGCGCGGGTTCTGCTGCTGACGGACGGACAGGCGAACCACGGCACCGTGGACGAGGACGAGATCGTTGGCCACGTCGAGCAGCTGCGTCTGCGCGGCCTCAGCACGTCCACGATCGGCATCGGCGCCGACTTCAACGAGAGCCTGCTCACGCGCATGGCGTCGGCCGGTGGCGGCAACAGTTACTTCGTCGCGCACGCCGAGGAGCTGCCCACCGTGTTGTCCGGAGAGGTGGGCGACTCGCTCACCGTGACCGAGCGCGACGTCGTGCTCGAGGTCCGCGTGCCGAAGGGCGTGCGCGTGGAGGCCATGGACACCTCGCGCCTCACCGTGGTGCCCGGCGGGCTGCAGGTGAAGCTGGGCGACCTCGTGTCCGAGCAGTCCGTGCGCGTCGTGTTCGAGGTGCAGGTGCCCGAGAAGCGCCAGAAGGCCGGCACCGAGCTCGAGTTCGTCCTGCATCGCGCCGGCGAGGAGGCGCCGCCGATCCGCGAGACACTGACGCTCACGTACGCGGGGGCGGTCGAGTACCGCCAGCAGCCCCTCGATGCCGACGTGCGTCAGGCGGCGTACGCGAACCTGTCGGCCCGCGCTCGTCGCACGGCGGTCGAGCTCAACAGCCGCCACGAGTACGCCGAAGCGCGTCGGGTCATGCGGGACGCGCACGACCGGCTGCGCGAGTTCGCGCAGGGCGACGACGCGGCCTTCGACTATCTGGTCGCCCTCGATCGCGACGTCGAGGTGCATGCACACCGCATGGACCCGATGGAGTCCAAGCGCCGCCGCTACGACGCCGAGTTCACCCTGCGCGATCGCGATCAGGACGGTCGCCCGCGGCGTGGGCGCTGATCATGATCGCGCGTCGCGGCGAGATCGTGCATCCGTCCTCGACCAAGGCGTTCGTGCTGCGTCACCACTGCGTGTACGTGGTCGAACTCGACCGGGCGGTGCTCGACAAGAAGCGCATGCAGAAGGCGAACCCCGGGTGTCGCTCGGATCTGCCCCCGCTGTACGTGGGGCAGACCGGGCTCACGCCCGAGGCGCGGTTCGCGAAGCACCGTTCGGGCGTGAAGGCGAATCCTTACGTGCGCGATCACGGCGTGCGCCTGCGCCCGGATCTGTACGGCGGCTTCGGGCGCATGACCTGGGAGCAGTCCTGCATCACCGAGCAGGA
>CAZZLY010000147.1:0-2720 GCA_964655175.1 uncultured bacterium | reverse complement strand
CCGCCGCCGATCGCCACGATGAACCGCGGCGTGCGGATGCGCTCGAAGCCGTTCATGCGCACGCCGAAGCGCAGGCCCCCGAAGCGCTGGCCCAGCGACAGCACGCGCATGCGACCCGGCGGCACGCTGAAGCGCAGCTTGAGCCCGAGCTCGCTCGCGAACTCGTCGCGACGATGCTCGGAGGACGCGATCGCGCCCGTGAGCGTACGCGCCTTGAGGCGATGGTGCTCGTAGCCCAGCGAGGCGTACGGACTCACCCACACGACCGCCGACGGCGTGAACACCAGATCGGCGGTGAACGACCGCCAGCCGATCGCCGCCCGCGGCACGATCCAGCCCTCGCCGATGTCCAGACCGCGACCGGTGAACGAGAGTCGCGCCTGCCCCTCATCGAGCACCAGGTTGGTGCTCGTGACGAGATTCGCGACCCAGCGCAGCTTGCCGATGTGCGGTTCGAAGTCGTACTGGAACTGCTCGACCTGGCCCGTCACTCCGAAGCCGTTGGCGATCATCATGCCGCGGGCGAAGAACGTGGACTCGGCGGGCGTGCCCACGTCGGGGCACAGGTCGAGCGAATCCCCCGCTCGCAGTTCGTAACGTCCGCGCGACGGCTTCGAGGCGTCGTACGACGACTCGACGAAGGTCGCGCACATCGCCGCCGAGGGCTCGGGCGGCAGCACGCGGTCGGCCTCGCGCCGCGGCTTGGTCATCTTGGCCGCGTACGCCGAGCCCAGCATGTAGCCGGAGCCGAAGATGTCGCGCACGCCCCAGGCGTCACGCACGCGCTCGTTGGTGTCGTAGGCGGGCGTGTACACGCCGTCGCCGTTGCGATCGGTGCACGAGGCGTGCTTGCCCTCCTCCACGAGCAGGGCCACGGGCACGCGCGTGTCCTCGGTGGTGCGCAGACGGTTCTCGTACTCCGGCGCACCGTGCGCGAACGCGCGCGTGCGATCGAGGCGCAGCAGGCGACAGTCGCCCACGCGCTCGAAGTCGATCTCCATCTCGACGCCCTCGACGTCGTGACGGTGACCGTGCGTGCCCATGTCCTCGGGGTAGTAGAAGAAGAACCGCAGGTACAGCGTGCGCACGCGATCGCTGAAGTCGGCGACCTGATCGAGCGGCAGCGGCAGTTCCGCGCCGCGATGGAACAGCGCACGCGTCTGGTAGTACACGACCGCCCCCGAGGCGGGCCGATCGCACGGATGCGGCGAAGGGATCGCGGGCGCGCGCCGGAACATCGGCTCGTCGGGCGAGTACTCGAGCACCGGGGCCACGAGTTCGGCCACCTGTCGCAGGGTGAGCGGCTGCTTGCCCTGCCACACCACTCCCAGGGTGTCCGCAGGCACCGGACAGTCACAATCGGCGCGCGACTCCCCGACCAACAGGACGGACGACGAAAGCACGAGCAGTGCGCCGAGGGCGCGCAGGAGCCTGCGAGGAGCGTTCATGCCCGACATGGTGCGACAGACGAGCGCAGGGCGACAAGTGGCGGTGCGCACGTTCGCAGCGGGGTGAGCGAGCGCTCAGGCCGTGCGTCGCGCCAGCACGAACCCGCCCACCAGCACGATGAGCGCGAACGCGAACCACTGGATCGCGTACGAGCGGTGCATGGTCTCGTCGCCCACGATCCACGGCTCGGCGATCGGCGGGCGATCGCGCGTCGCGAGCGAGGCGGCCTCGTCGGGCAGGGCGCGCAGCACCCAGCGCACGAGCGGCGGCCGGAAGCGCGGCGCGACGAAATCGGGATCGAGCGCGCGCGCCGACCAACGTGCGGGCGCACCGTCCGCCTCGGGCAGCGGGGTCCACGCGGGCGTGCCGGGCCGCACGGGGAGCGCTTGCGCGAGTCCCACGACCACGGTGTCCGCGAACGCCTCGTCGGCCAGGCGGGCATCGCGCGCATCGGCGGCGGGCACCCAGCCGCGCTCGACGAGCACGCCCTCGCCCGAGGACAGCCGCAGCACGCTGCACCACGACACGCCGGCCGCGCCCTGGTGCGTGCGCCCCGAGAGCAGCACGTGCGCGGTGCGATCCCACGTGCCGTGCACACGCACGCGTCGTCCGGTGGGCGGTTCGGCGGGCAACGGCGCGGCGAGTTCGAGCGGCGGCGCGGCGAGCTGGGCGCGCTGCGTGCCGTGCAGGCGCTGCTTCGCATGCAGGCGGTCGAGCTGCCACAGCCCGAGCCGAACGCACACGGCCGCGACCGACACGGCGACGAGCAGCACGACGACGCCGCGCGCTCGCACGGGATCAGGCCCCGGGCTTGGGCGCCGGCGGCGGCAGCACGACGGCCTGGATCGGCGAGTCGAAGCCGCAGCCCTTGTGCGCGCCGTCGCAGAACGGCTTGTTCTTCGAGGCGCCGCAGCGGCACAGCCCGATGCGGGTGCGCCCGCCGAGGTCGAACGCCTTGCCGTCCTGATCGAGGATCTGGAAATCGCCTTCGACGCGGATCGAGCCGCTGCTCATGATGGTGATCGTGGTGCCGGCCATGCGGGGACCTCCGGGGGATGTCGTGTGCGGGACGTTGCGGCGGGCGCGACTGTAACAGCGCGCGCGCGCGCCCGCGACGCGGCGCGGGGCTTGAAATAACCCGGTTGTACGGGCATTCTCACCCGGTTCGACACCCCACCCCCCCCCCCCCCGCCCCCCCCGCGCCCCCCCCCCGCGCGCCCCCCCCCCCCTGGGCGCCGACGCGGCCCGTCCGGTCCTCTACCTCCTGGAGG
>CAZZLY010000146.1:0-2812 GCA_964655175.1 uncultured bacterium | reverse complement strand
CTGGGCGGCGCAGCGGTGGCCGCGGCCAAGTCGGGGCTCTGGGCCAAGCTCCTCAAGCCCATCCTCGTCGGCATCGGGGCGCTGTTCCTGGGACTGATCCGACGCATCGGCGGTCTCTTCAAGGGACGCTCGAACGACGACTCCAACCCCAGCGCCTGAGGCCGCATGAGCCATCAGGAGGTCCTCACGCTCGTCGTCGTCCTGGGTGTGGTCTATGCCTTCGAGTGCCTGATCCTCATGCCACCCGGGGCACGCCTGCTCCATGCGCCGTGGCTGCGCCGGTCGAGTCTCCTGCCCCGACCCGGGAGCTTCATGCTCCTGGGTCGTGCGGTGCTGGGGACCAACCCACTCCCCCCCTTCGGACGATCCCACCTCACCTGTCCACCACCCTTCGAGGCGGATGCCTCCGAGGTCCTGTTGGCGGGCCAGCGTGAGGCCGTGAAGTGGGAGTCGATCGCGGGACCGGCGGGAAAGCGGTCACTCGCCTCCCTCCGCCAGCATCTCGAGGAGCTGGGTCACGAGAGCGCTTACGTCTCGCATCATCTGAGCGCGATCGAGCGTCTCGCCACCGCCTCCCCGGACGAGCGGACACGCATGCTCCGCGATTTCGTGGAGGCCCGCTTCCACATGAAGAGCATCCGCGAACGCTCCGAAGAGTCGGATCGACTATGCGGTCCCCTGCGGCTGTTGGGGACTCTGCAGTGGCTGTTCATCGTGATCGTGCTGCCCGTCGCTCTGACGATCGGCATGGGTGGGCTGCTCGCCCTGCTGCTGTTCGCCACCATCGCATTCCTGCACGTGGCACTCGTCCTGAACGCGTTGCGCGCACATCGGCAGCTGCACCCCACGAGCCGCCTCGGCGGGGTCGGCTTCATGTTGGCCCTCTCGCCCTTGCACGCCATGCGCAGTGCCGAGCACGTCGGGCGGACGGCGTTGCTGGACTTCGACTCGCTCGCGGTCGTCCTGGCCTGCGGGGAGCCCGAGGACTTCATCGCGTTGGCGCGCCATGCGCATCGCGAACTGGACGCCGCGGGGAACGCGGCGACGCCTCGTACGGCGGCGTGGAATGCCTTGCTGCGGGGCGGGCTCGACCGCCTGCTTCGCAACGCCCGAGTGCATCACACGCATCTCGAGATGCCCGATCGCGTCGACGGCAGCGCCAACAGCTATTGCCCTCGGTGCCGCACCCTGTACGCGCTCACGGAGGGCTTCTGTGCGGACTGCCCCGGAGTGGCCCTGCGCCGGTTGAACTCGCAGCAGATCCACGACAGCGCGGCCGTGCTGAGCCGCATGAAATCCCGCCAGCCCAACGCCTGAAGCGCACCCCGAGGTGAACCCTTGAACGCCCGTGGACCCGAGAGGTCCGCGGGCGTTCGTCGTCAGGCGCTGGCCTCGGCGAGCGGTGCGGGGTCGGCCGCGGGAACGACGGCCGCTCGACGCATGGCGCGATGCCACGCCCCGTCGCGCACGCTGTGGCGCACGAGGCTCGCGACCCCGCGCATCGCGGTACGCACGGCCATGCGCTCCACACGACTCTGGCGCAGGCCCAGCTGCTGCGTGGCCCACTCCGGAAGCAGGTCGATGCCGGCGCGCATGTACAGTCGGCTGAGCGGGCGCAGCCCCGGGCTGGGCGAGGCCGCCAGCAGCACACCCGACAATTCACGCGTGCGGTCGTCACACACGAGCTCGGGCCGCATGCGCTCCAGATAGACCTCGATCTCGGCGCGCGAGCGCGGCACGTCGCGTCCACCCAGTGCGGTCGCGAGCACGGCGGCTTCGGCGTAGTAGCGGTCCACCCATTCCCCCGGCGCGTTCGCGTCCACGTAGCGCCGGTACGCCTCGACGAACGTGACGACCTGCGCCACGTGCACCCACGTCACCAGATGCGGGTCGCGTGCCGAGTAGGGTCGCCCGTCGGCCGCGTGGCCCGAGACGTGCGCGTGGATGGCGTTGATGCGCACCACCATGCGTTCGGCCGTCTCGCGGGAGCCGAACGAGGTCGCGAAGATGAACTGGTTGGTGCGCAGCAGCCGACCCAGCAGATCCTCGCGGTACACCGAGTGATCCCAGATGCCCGCGAGCGCGAGCGGGTGCAGCATCTGCAGGAGCATCGAACCCACACCACCGCACAGCATGGTCGTGACGTCGCGGTGCAGTTCCCACAGCGCGCTCTCGGGACCGAACAGGCCGGGGTCGCCCACGGGCTGCGTGAAGTCCACGCCCGGCAATCGGAAGCCGGTGAGCGTGAGCGCCTGCTCCTCGATGACGGCTCTCAGGGACGGCACGGGGCCCTCACGGTTCGGGACGTCTCACGCGAGGCCACTCGCCCGCGTTGGGTGCAGTGTATTCCGGCGCCGCAGGGCCCGCGCAAGGGGTGCCAAAGGACTTCCGGCGACCCCGCATGGCGCCGACGGGCACCCGTGGCACGCGATCAGCCCGCGCGGCGGGCCCAGCGCAGCTTGGCCGGTCGGGACCGGGGATTGTCGTGGCGCTCCTGCGGCGTCGCGCGGATGACCTCGTCGGCGACCGCGGCGTACACGCCCTCGCGCTCACCCGCCTGGAACGCCTTCTTCACGCGGCGGTCCTCACCCGAATGGAACGACAGGAACGCCACGCGCCCGCCCGGACGCAGGCACCACGGCAGCGCACGCAGCAGCGTGTCGAGCGCGCCGAGTTCGTCGTTGACCTCGATGCGCAGGGCCTGGAACACGCGCCGCACGCTCTGGTCGGCCTCGTCCTCGTTCGCCACCGCCGCGACCGCGCGTCGCACCGTGTCGGCGAGCGCGTGCGTCGTGGTCAGATGACCGCGGCG
>CAZZLY010000145.1:0-2893 GCA_964655175.1 uncultured bacterium | reverse complement strand
GCAATCCCCTGCAACGCGCGATGACTCCATGAGTTGAGTCGGTCTTGGCGGTCCGCAGGCCTTGGCATCAGATATGCATATCGAGATGGGGTGATGCCTCGGCCGGCGGACCGAGGCATGCTGGGATTCCACCCTTGTAAGCCACCGCCCACCTGTCACGGCCCACGACGGCAACCTCGAATCACCGGAGCCACCGCATGCGGCGAATCCTTGTCGCGCTCGCGCTGTACGCGCTGATGCCCACGGCACTCGTCCGCGCGGCCGACGTGCGCATCAGCCCGACCCTCAATTGGAACGGCGAATCCAACCTCGTGGTCGATCCGCACCACCCCGACCGCATGGTCGTCGGCTGGATGTCCCGGATCTCCGGCAGGACCTCGATCGCGACCAGTCGCTCCCTCGATGGCGGCCTCACCTGGTCCGCCCCCGTGGCCTTGCCCCACATGCTCCCCGGGCAGGTGTCCGCGGATCCCACGTTCGTCTGGCTTCCGGATGGGACCGTGATCGCGGGCTACGTCGACTACGACAACGTCGCCTTCAGCACCGGTGGACTGTACGTGTGTCGTTCCACGGACGGCATCACGTGGGACACGCCCTCGTTCGTCGCCAGCGTCGCGACGCCGGATCGCCCCGTGGATCGCCCCTGGCTCGTCTACGATTCCTCGAACGGCCCGCACGCCGGCCGGCTCTACGCCGTCACCAAGAAGCAGGTGGATGCCGTGCGACCGTTCCGACTCTATCTGACATGGAGCGACGATCGCGGCCACACGTGGACGCCGCAGAAGACGATCGACGACGCGATCCCCGTGGGCGCGAACCTACAGGCCATGGCGGTCCCCGGCATCGCCGCCGACGGCACGCTGCGCATCGCGTATCTCTCCTACGATCCCGCGAGCGCACTGTTCCCGCGCTATGTCGTACTCAGCAGCAGCGATGGTGGCGTGACGCTGGTGCCCCGCATCGCCGCGGTCCTACCGGCCAACGCCGGTCTGGCAGCGACCGACACGCTCTATCAGTACAGCTTCACACTCGGATGCCACCCGCGCGCCGCTTCAATCGTAACGCTCGCGTGGACCGATGCGCGCAACGGGGACCCCGACATCTACGGTTGCACCTCCATGGACGGCGGCGTCACGTGGAATGCGCCGGTGCGTGTCAACGACGATCCGCTCGGCAACGGGGTCGGACAGGACATGGTCTCGGGCGCATGGGCGCCGAACGGAGCGTGGGCGCTCGCTTGGCGCGACCGACGGGAATCCGGCACAGGACAGAGCGCGGCGTTCAAAGTGTACGGCGCGCGCTCGCTGAACAGCGGCAACACGTGGCCGGCCAACGTCGCGGTGAGTGCCAGCCCCTCGCCGGGAATCGTCCTCGTGAACGGCAATGACTTCCTCGGTATCGCCCATACCGATACCGCGCTCACGTCCACGTGGGCGGACGCACGCCTCTCCGGGCTCTCGCTGCAGCTCTACTCCAACCATGCACGACTGGCGCCGGTGACGCTCACGGTCCCGGATGTGCCGCCGATCACCACCCCCCGGCTCGTCCTGTCCGCCGACCGCAAGCGCCTCGCCGTTACATTCGTGAGCTGGTGCGACGGAACGATCGAAGTTTCGGCATGGGACATCGCGGGACGGCGCGTGGGCCGCTCGCTGCTCACGCCCGGGCGCGGGGCCGATGCGCACGTGGAGTTCCCGAGCACCGCACTCCCGTCCGGCGTCTATCTGATATCGGCCTCCGGAGGCGGCACACGGGCTCGTGCGCGCGCATTGCTGCTGCGATAGCCACCACCCACGACGGGCGCTCAGCCCAACAGCGTCGCGAACTCCGCCGCGCGCATCGTGAGCGCGCCGCGCTGGGACGCCTGCGCGAGCAGGTCGCGGTCGTTGCTCACCACGATGCAGGTCGCCTCGGCGTCCGCGTTGAGGCGCCCCGAGACGTCCTCGAGGATGGCGTTGTCGGCACGATGCGCGCCCTGCCCGCCCGAGAAGATGCACTGCACCTGCAACGACAGCGCCTCCTCCGAGCGCTGCGGGCCGTCGAAGTAGAGCCGCACGCCCACGTCGCCGCCATCGAGGAACAGCCGCACCAGATCGTCGCGCAACAGCCGCCGCGCCTCGGCGTCCTTGCCCCCGCGCGCGAACAAGTCCTCGTACACCACGTGCGCGAGGTTGTGCCCGTCCACGTAGACGCTGCAGCAGTCCTCGCCGGCCATGGCGCGGCGCACCAGCGCGAGCGGGTGACGGCGCAGCGACGCGGCCTTGTTGTGGTCGACGAACGTGTCGAGCAGCAGACTGAAGCGATGGTCGATCGCCAGATACAGCGCCCGCAGATGCGCGCGATCCCAGACGCCGAGCTCGGCGCCCTGCTCGACGAACGACCGCAGCGTGGTGAGCGATTCAGCGTCGGCGACCCGATTGATACGCGCGAGCAGGTCGTCGTAGGTGGCGACGTTCACCGGACTGGACAGCTGCTTCTGAAGTTGAACGATCTCGCGCCGCAGCTCGATCGCCAGTTCGTCGAGCGAGGCGAGCGGATGGAGCGCCTGCTGGCGAGCGGTCTCGACGCGGCGCTGGGCCTCCTGCATCTCCACCAGACGACGCTCCAGCGTCGCGCGATTACCGTGGTGGCGGTCCGTCTCGGCCTGCTTGGCGAGAGCCTGCTCGACCCGCGCGAGCAGGTCCGCGCCCGCCGCCTGCGCGCGCCCGGCCTCCTCGTCGCGCGCCTCGACCTTGGGCATCCATGGGCTGCGGCGCGCATCGAGCTCGCGCTGGACGCCATCCCGCACGCGCTGTTCGAGCGTGGCACGCAGCGCCGCGAGTTCGCCCGCGAGTTCGGCCTGCTTCTGCCCGCTGGTCTCGAGTTCCTTCCGCAGCCGCTCGATCTGCTTCTG
>CAZZLY010000144.1:0-2894 GCA_964655175.1 uncultured bacterium | reverse complement strand
TGTAATCTCCCTTCGTCATCAAGAGTGACGGTGCCGCGAGGCGTCGTCCGGCAACCTGGGTGGGGTTCACCCAAGGTGCCAGCCACCCGAGACCGGGTGGGATGAGGCTGCGGCGCTGCGAAGCGCCGATCGGGCAACCAACACCCCGAAGCCCCGCACTCTTGCGACCCAGGAGCGCGGGGCTTTTTCGTGCCCGCAAGTCACGTCCCGTTCCCGCCCGGATGGAATCGGGTGGCTATAGCCACGTGTTTAAACGCTGAGTTCCACAGGAATGCATCGCGAGTGCTCGCAACACGAGCCGGCAACCGAGTTCCTCCGGATCCACGGTGCCATCCGCTTCGGCGGGGATGCGTTCGCCTCGACCCCAGGCGTCCAAAAATCCGGTCCCGCGCAGCGGCTCGGGACCGAGTCCTCCCAACTCGGAGTCCCAGCCATGTCCAAGTACATCCCGTTTTATACGCACCCCCTGTGCGGTGTCGATTTCCGCCGCGAGTTCGGGTTCTCGCCCTCCCGTACCCACCCCGACAAGGTCGCCGACTTCATCGCCGACTCGCTCGTGGATGCCGCCCTCGCGCAGAGCCGCGATGCGAGCACGCGCATCCAGGTCGTCGTGATCGGGGACGACGTGTTCGTGCACGGCGAGGCCAGCACGGGTTCGCGGGAGTCGCGCGAGCGCGTCGTGCGCGCGGCGCTCGTGACGACGTTCGGCGAGGCGCGTGCGGCCACGTTCCACGTGGCCGATCACGTCCGCCCGCTGCGCGTTCCGTCGAAGCGCGGCGCGCGCGCCGTCGGCGCTCTCACGGGACCGCAGTTCGTCGTGGGGCACGCCTGTGCCGACACGCCCGCGCATCTGGGGCATGCGACCGTGGCGGCGCACGCCCTCATGCAGCGCTTCGATGACGCTCCGGTGTCGTCGGTCGCGCCGCACGACATCCGATCCGTCCGCATCGCCTATCAGGAGGATCGTATGAACCGCGTGCCGGTGTCGCTTCGGCTCGTGCATGCACCCGGCGCCGACGTCGGCGAATCCTTCGTCGCGCACCTGCGTCGCGAACTGCTGCCCGAGATCCTGGGCGCGGAATGGACGCCCGCGGTGGCGGAGGCGTTCTCGCTCAGTGTCGTGGCCGGTCCGGATGAGCGCGGCGTGGTGGGCCGGTCGGGGCGATGTGCTCTCACGGACACCTACGGCGCGCACGTCGTGGCGCCCAGTGCGCCCATGGTCGGCCGCGACCCGTGGCGGGCCGAGCGCGCGGGTGCGCACTTCGCGCGGCACGTGGCGCGCGAGGCGGTCCGGCAGAACCTCGCGAAGGCGGCGACGATCAAGGCGGTCTACGAGGCCGGTCGCGACGAGCCGCTGCACGTCTCGATCCAGGTGCCCCGCTATATCGAGAACGATTGGACGAGCTCGTTCATCAAGGGGTTCGACTTCCGGATTCCGGCCATCGTCGAGCAGTTGGACCTGACCCGACCCGTGCACGCCGAGGGTGCGAACCACGGCCGCTTCGGTTCCACGCGACGCATCGGTTGATGCCGCGCGCGGCGTTCGCCGCGACACGCGCTCACCGACACCCCACTCATTCATGGGAGTTCATGATGAACATCGCGAAACTCATGCCGCTGTTGGAGCAGTTGCGCGTACTGGAGATGGTCCAAGCGTTGCAATATGACCGTGAAACCCATGTCGCCGAGGTCGTCACGCTCGGTCATCCCGACACCGTGTGCGACTACCTCGCGGCCGCGATCGTGGACGACCGCCTCGCGGTGGACCCGTTCGCGCACGTCGCGGTGGACGTCACGCTGCAGGGCGATCTCGTCATCGTCGCCGGCACGATCGCATCGCCTTCGCGCTGTCCGGTCGAAGCGGTCGTGCGTGAAGCCCTTGATGAGCTCGGCCTCCGTGGGGCGTGGCAGCGATGGGATGCACGCACGGTGCGCGTGGTCGATCGCGTGCAGCAGGAGATCCGCGAGTCCGCGGGGCCCGCGCCGTTCGTGCCGGGGGAGCGTTCGGGTATCGTCCATGGCTTCGCGACGCGCCACACGGCCGATGAGGCGCCTGCGGCGGCGGGGATCGCCCATGCGATCCAGCGCAAACTCGAGGCGCGGCGGTCCGCGGCCGCGGGCCCCGTCATCGGCCAGGTGCAGGTGGGCGTGGACCAGGACCCGCAAGCCGAGTTCCATCTGCCCGGATTCGTCGTCGTTCAGTTGTGGCAGCCGGTCTCGGGGAACACGGCCAAGGTTGTGAAGTCGATCGTGGACGAGGCCGTCTCGCCCTCGCTGCCGCGCCATTGGCGGGGCAATCGATTCCCGGTCCGCGTTCAGGTGACTCCGGTCGCCGAGGACGCGGTCGGCGAACTCCACGGGGCCTCGGGCCGACATGCGATCCGCGCGGCCTACGGCGGAATGATCCGCACGTCGGACAGCGTGGTCAGTGGCCGCACACCCGACCACCGCGAGGTGCTGCACGCGTACACCGCACGTTGGCTCGCGCTGCATGCGGTGCGGGCGAGCCGCGCGCAGGTTCTGGAACTCGGGCTCGAGTCGATCCCGTCGGGGGCGGGCACGCACACGACGATCAACGCCTATACGACCGGGCACGTCACCTGGATCGGGGGCCACCTGCGCATGTTGGACACGGACCCCGAATCGCTCATCGAGCGCTTCGGGCTGCGTCGACCCATCCACCGCGATCTGGTGCGCCACGGTTGGGTCGGACGCAGGGAGTTGCCCTGGGAGCAGAGCGCGGCCTGACGTCGGGGCGGGGTGGAGGCCCGTTGTGCTCCACCCCGTGGGCGCGCGCGCGATCGCGTTCGCACGCAAGTGTGAAGGTGGAAGTAAGTCCATGAAGTACGAATTCCATTGATTTCACGCGTCATTTCGTGTATGATGCGCGGCTC
>CAZZLY010000143.1:0-3105 GCA_964655175.1 uncultured bacterium | reverse complement strand
GCGGGTCACGCGACCCGCATGCGAAGTCGCCGTCCGCACACCGCCGCGATGCGTCGCTGCGGGCTCAGCGCGACGCGTCGTCCAGTGCCTGTCGCGCGCGCGTGAGCGCCGGATCGCCCGGTAACCGCGCAAGCCCACGCTCGAGCACCGCGCGGGCGCCCGCGCGATCCTGATTCGTCGCGAGGATGCGCGCCTCGTACTCGTAGGGTCGCGCGTCGCGCGGATCGTGCGCCTGCGCCTGACGGAACCACGCGAGCGCCTCGCTCGATTGCTGCGAGGCGTACGAAGCGATGCCGAGCACGAGCAGCAGTTCGGTGCGTTCGCGGCCGTCGGCCTGTGACAGCGCGGCCCGTGCGATCGCGATGGCGCGGACGTAATCGCGACCCGCGAGCCGCGCCTGTGCGTCGGCGACAGCGCGGCCACGCGCGGCGGCCGCGCGCTCCTGCTGTAACCGCACCGCGACCGCCTCGGCATCCGCGGCGCGCAACTCGTCGTACACGCGCGCGTCGTCACCGCCGTCGGCCGCACCGAGCCGTCGCCGCGCGCGCCATTCGACCACCGCGTCGTGCGGCCAGGCCGCGAACGGATGTCCCGCGGGCGGCACGACGCTCAACACCAACCCACCGGTGATGTCGGGATGGTGGCTGCCGTGCGCGCGGCCGACCTCGACCATGTCGCGCGGCGCCCGGTACTCGACGAACGGCCGCTCGTCGGTGTTGAGCGTGCCGCCCGCCGCGACCTCACGCAGCTTGTCGCCGTCGCCCACGTAGAACGCGGCGATCGCCTCGGGCGCGGTCAGGCGCGCACGTTCGAGTGCGAACGCGACGCGCGGCGACCGCAACCGCTCCAGCGACAGCGTGCGCCCCGGCGGCACCGCGACGAGCAGCGCGTCGGTGTCGCCCGGAAGCGTGAACAGATGCGCGTCGGGGAACACCTCGCGGTACGACGCGACCAGACTGCGGAACGACGTCGGCGACAGCTCGTAGAGCTGCACCCACTGGCAGAACACGCCGTCGGGCTGCAGCCGCGCGCGCACGAGCCGGTAGAAGTCCACCGTGAACAGGTTGTTCACGCCCGCGATCCACGGGTTCGAGGGCTCCGAGATGATGACGTCGTAGCGGCCGCGTCCGTGCGCGAGCAGCGTGCGCGCGTCCTCCACGTGCAGGGTGACGCGCGGATCGTTGAGCGGATCCTCGGCGGGCTCGTGGAAGAAGCGCGACCCGGCGACCACCGCGGGCTCGAGTTCGACGACGTCGGTCGGTCCCGCGCCGGCCGCGAGCGCGGAGGCGGCCGTGACCCCCGAGCCGTGTCCCACCACCAGCGTGCGCGCGCCCGAATCCGCGAACGCGGCCGGCAGCAGCCCCAACAACACCTGCGTGAGCATGTCGCCGGTGCCCGCGTCCACCTTGCCGCCGACGCGCATCCACACCTTGCCCTGCGACGAGTCCGCCGCGACGAGCACGGACGCGTTGATGCCGTCGCGGTAGTAGAGCGCGGTCTGGTGCGCCACGAGGTTGCGCGTGAGGTCGCCCGTCTCGCCCTTGGCGCGCGCCGATTCGACCAGGTTGTGCGCGCTGTAGGGCCGGAACATCCCCACCGACATGAGCAGCGGGTCCCAGCGCGGCGCGGTCACGCCCAGGCCGATCGCCGCGAGTGTGAACACGCCCGCGATCGCGAACACGCGACGGTCCGCGCGCACGAGCGCGGGCAACGCCAGCGTGACGAGCCCCGAGACGAGCGCCAGAACCGCGGCAAGGATCACCACGCCCTGCACGCCGAGTGCGGGCAACAACACGAACCCCGTGGCGAGCGAGCCCACGAGGGTGCCCGCGGTGTTGATCGCGTACGCCGTGCCCGTGGTCTCGCTGTGCGAGCCGCGCTGCAGCAATCGCGTGGCGAGCGGGAACGCGGCCCCGAGCAGCACGCACGGCACGATCAGGATGGGCACCACGAGGCCGACCTCGCCGAGCAACAACCCCGACCACGACGGCCCGGTGCGCTCGCCCAGTTCCAGCATCGCGCGCGGCAGGCCCGCGTACGCGTGCAGCCCCGCCACCGCGGACACCGCGAGTCCCAACTGCAGCAGGCTGTAACCCCACGCGGGAACACGCTCGCGTGCGAGCGCGCGCGCGACGAGTGCGCTACCGAGCGCGATCCCCAGCAGGTACACGCCCAGCACCGCCGAGAACGAGTACACGGACGAGCCGAACACGAGCCCGAACAGTCGCACCCACGCCAGCTGCAGCAGCAGCGCGACGAAGCCACCGATCGCGAACAGCCACGCGAACGCGCGCTGCGCGCGGGCTGCGAGCGACGGCGCGACGTGGGCGCGCGTCGTCTCGGGCGCGCTCACGTCGTCCTGAGCCGACCCCGAACCACGCCATGCGACGAGTGCGGCGATCAGGTTGAGCCCGGCCGCGACCACCGTGGTCGCGGTGAGTCCGAGCGAGGGCAGCAGCAGGAACCCGCCGAGCACCGAACCCGCGACCGCACCGAACGTGTTGATGGCGTAGAGCCACGCCAGATTGGCGCCGAGCGCGCCGCGCTCGCAGCGCGCGACGAGCACCGGCAGCGTGGCGCCCATGAGCGCGGCCGGCGGCACGAGCACGAACAGCAGCAGCACCACGCGCGCCACCGCGAACGCGGGGCTCTCGCCCCCGAACGCGCGGTAGAGCTGACCCACGGGTCCGTCGAGCACGCGCAGCAGCGGCAGGATCGCGAGCCCGGTGAGCGCGACGCCGACCTCGAGCGCCGCGTACACACGCGCGGGTCGAGGTCGCCGAGCGAGCGGCGCGCCGAGCACACGCGCACCGAGCGCCAACCCACCCAGGAACGCCGCGACGACCGTGGCGGCCGCGTGCAACGAGCCGCCGAGCAGATACGACAGCTGCTTGCTCCACACCACCTCGTAGAGCAGCCCGGCCGCCCCCGAGCACAGGAAGCACAGCACCGCCCACAGGGGCAGCGACGACGCGGCGGCGGAACGATCACGGGCACGGGTCATGGTCGGGAGAGTGTAGCGCGGGGACCGGCGTGCACGGGAGCCTCATGAACACACGAACGCCCCCGGGGTCTCCCCCGGGGGCGTCGTGCGTTGCGGGATTC
>CAZZLY010000142.1:0-3122 GCA_964655175.1 uncultured bacterium | reverse complement strand
TCCACGTGAGGATCACGTCACGCCCGTGCAGGTCCGGCGAGACCGAGGCGACGAGCCCGGTCGGCACCGACGGCGGCACGAGGTCGGCGCGCGCCTGCACGATCACCGTGAGGGGCGCCGTCCTGGCCGAACGGTTGCCGGCCGCATCGGCCGCATCGAGCTGGTACGTGTACGTGCCCGTGGCCAGCAGCGAATCGATGTGCGCCACCGCGGGGGCCGCGAGGTCCTTGATGGCCACGTTGTCACGGTAGACACGGTACGAGGTGACGGCCACGTCGTCCGTGGACGGGGTCCACGACAGCGCGACCAGGTTCGGACCGGAGATCGCCTGGAACGAACCCGGCACCGACGGCGCCGTCACGTCCGGCTGGTTCGTCGAGACCGCGTTCGAGGCTAGCGAGGCGTTGCCCCACGGCTGACCGAACGCGTTGGAGATGCGCGCCACGAGCGACGGACCGGCGGCCAACGGCGTGGCCCGGTCGTACGCCTTCACGGTGTAGCTGTGCAGGCCCGGCGGGATGCTGTTGTCGACGTACGTGTTGCTCGTGCTCGGAACGGCACCGATGGCGACGCCGTCGCGCAGGATGCGGTAGTGCCACACGGACCAGTCGTCCGTCGACGGCGTCCAGGTGAGCTGGAACGCACTCAGACCGATGCGACCACCCGTGAGGTTGCCGGGCGCGGTCGGCGGCGAGACGTCCGGGTTCTCGAGCAGCGCGGTGCAGCCCGGCGCGGCGGGACCCGGCGGGTTGAGATCGGAGTTCTCGTAGATCGTGGCCTCGGCCAACGTGCCGGGGTTGATCCCCAGCCAGTGGATGCGCGTGTCGGCCTGCACGAAGCGCCGGCCCGACGTGGTGCTCACGCCACCGACGCAGCGCGCGACGTCGTCACCGTTCAGGTTGAGGTAGGTCGCGGTCCACGTGTAGCCGAGCGGGTTCTTGACCGGATCGATCGGGTCGTAGGCGATCAGTCCATCGTTGCCGCCACCCGTGCGCAGCGTGCGCCGGCCGTTGATGTCGAACAGCGAGCTGTTCGTGATCATGCGCTGCTCGAGCTGCTCGATCGGGATGGCCTGGCCATCGGGTCCGATCGCGGTGCCGTGGATCTCGACCACGCCCTCGTTGACGAGCGTGCCCGGATCGTCGTTCTGCACGACCACGACGCGCTGACACGACACGCCGGCCACGTGCGTCTGGTTGACCACGCGGACGTTGCCGTTCGGCCCGAAAGCCGTGTAGCGGAGGAGATCGCCGGCGCGCATCTCGGGCGTGGTTCCGGCCCAGCACGCGGCACCGGGGTGGTTCACGTCGACGATGCCATCGAACCGCAGCGCGAACGCATCGCCCTCGGGGATCAGACCGCTCGCCGTGCTGATGACGCGACCGTCACGGATGAGCTCGACGTTGACCTGGTCGCTGGCCAACCAACCGAGCGAGGACACGAAGTCGCGCGACGGGAACGTGATGATCGAGACACCGTCGATCGGCGGCTCGTGCGCCACGACCGCGGGCGCGGGACGCGCGAGCGTCACCGCCTGCGCCGAGACCGACTGCGGCGAGCGGTTGCCCACCTCGTCCGCCGCATCGACGGTGTACAGGTAGGTGCCCGGCGGCACGTTGGCGTCCACGTACACGGCCGGGGCCGGGGCCGAACCATCGGGGTTCTGCACGACGGCGATCGCGACACCGTTGCGATAGATGCCGTACGAGGTCACGCCCACGTTGTCGGTGGACGGCGTCCAGGACAGCGTCACGTTGCTGAAGTTCGCGATCGACGTGGCCAGTCCGGTCGGACGGCTCGGCGGCACCGTCTCGGCGCCCGGCGGCGGGCCGAGCAGCTCGAGCGGCGCGTCACACGAGACCGCGGGCCCCCCACCGATGCCGGGACCGGTCTCGAACACGCTGCCGCTCAGACCGCCGGGCAGGATGTTGTCCACACGGCGGATCGCACTGATCGCACGGAGCATGTCGGCCGGCGAGAGCCCGGAGAACGTGGCGATGAAACCGCCCACGACCGCGGGGTCGGCGGTGATGACACCCTCGCCGGGCGCGAGCACCGCACCCGGCGCGAGCGCACGACCGCGCAACAGACGCGAACCCGAGGCATCGAACGGCGACCCGAGCGTGATGATGCGCACGCCGAGACCGTTGATGGCGATGGGGCCACCGAGCGCATCGAGGGCCGTGCCGCGCAGTTCGATCGCGTCGGCGCCGATCTCGACGAGCTTGCCGATGAACAGGTTGTCCACCGCGATCGCGTCGGCGCGACCGGCGCGCGGGCCACCGACGATGTCGATCTCGACCACGTCCCCGGGGCGGATGTCCGGCGTCACCCCGTTCCAGCAGTAGGCCCCCGGATGGTTGACGTCGATGATGCCCGCGAACGGTGCACCGGGCAGCGCGTTGGGATCGTCCTGCGGGGCGAGCGGCGCCGCGGGATCCGTGCTGCGGATCGTGCCGTCGGGATGGATGACCTTCACGATGACGCGATCGTCGGCGTTGTACCCGCTGGCCGACACGAAGTCGCGCTGGGCGAAGGACAGGATGCTGATCGGGGCGACCGGCGGCAGATTCACCGCCTGGGCACGCGCGAGCGAGACCGTGGACGCGACGGCCGCGAGCACAGCGAGGGCGGTGCGCCAGAGGCGTCGGGCAGGGTGACCGTGGGACATGGGGGAACACTCCGGGGGATCGGGAGTGGAACCTTCGACTCGGGACGAGTGCAGTCGCGCCCCCGGAGGGAGCGCGATGGCCATCGACCCTCACCGAGAGGATTCCGCAGAGAGAGGGAGAGAGAGATCCGTCGCCGTCACCCTCGTGCGCGTGCACGCGAGTCACGTCGAGCGAACGGAATCCATGGTCCATGGGGAGGATGCGCATCACCTAGGAAGTTCCGGCGCTGTCGGAATGGAATCCGACAACGCCGTTAACATTCTTTCGCGCCCATAAACTCGGACGCGAAGCTGTCCCATGACCTCTCGATGACATCCTGATACATGGAACCGCATCGAGAAGTGGTTATCGCGCATTCTCGGTCGATGGGACTGCATCGACGCGCGCGTGTCGCATGCGGATGAACGCGCGCGCGTCACACGGAACCGTCCCCTCACGAATTCCGCACCT
>CAZZLY010000141.1:0-3171 GCA_964655175.1 uncultured bacterium | reverse complement strand
GCCAGCGCGAACACCGCGAAGAAGAACATCTGGAACGCGATCGAGCTCATCCCCGAGCGTTCGATGGTCCCCAGCACCGTGTCGTTCTTCACGCCGACGTTGACGATCAGCACCCACAGGTTGCCGACGGTCACCGCCAGGCTCCAGAAGCTCATGATGGCCCCCTTCATCGAGGCCGGCGCCTGGCTGTAGGCGAACTCGAGACCCGTCGCGGACAGCAGCACCTCCCCGGCGGTGAGCAGCAGGTACGGCAGCACCTGCCAGGCGATCGAGATCGCCTGCCCGCCGTCCATCGCCAGCTGCATCACGCCCACGACGACCCACGACGCGCCCGCCAACGTCATGCCGAGCGCCATGCGACCCAGCGGACTCGGCTCCTTGCCGCGTCGTCGCAGCCACGGATACACGATGAAGTTGTTGAAGGGGATGATCAGCATGACGAGCGCCGGGTTGAGCGCCTGCATCTGCGCCGGGCTGAACCACGAGGGCTTCGTCATCGCATCGGCCTGGAAGACCCACGTCGAGGCCTTCTGATCGAAGAGCGACCAGAACGGCGTCACGAGCGCGAAGATCACCAAGACGCGCAGCACGGAGCGCACGCCGTCCACGGCCTCATCGGGATGATGTGCGCGCGCGTGATCCAACTCCATCCACGCACCCCACCCCACGCCGACGAGCACGAGCACCAGCGCGAGGCACAGGGCGATCACGATCTTCCAACCCAGCACCCAGATCATCGCCACCGAAGCCAGCGCGAGCACGCCACTCACGAGGGCGAGCGCGAGGCCCGGCGTCATGCGGCCCGGCGCGGTCAGCGCCGTGCGGATGACGTTGGCGAACGAGTGCGGGTCCGGGGGCGCGGGCGGAACCACCACGTAGCGCTTGCGGCCCGCCCAGAAGAACACGGTGGCCAACAGCATCAGCACGCCGGGCACGGCGAAGGCGACCGAAGCCGCGGGCCAGCCCCACCAAGCGGCCGGCCCCACGCCCTGCAGCAGCTTGGGCATGAACAGCGAAGCGAAGAACGAGCCGAAGTTGATGATCCAGTAGAACGCGTCGAAGGCGCCCTTCGCGAGATGCTTGTTCGACTGGTCGAACTGGTCCCCCATGAACGTCGAGACCAGCGGCTTGATCCCGCCGGACCCGAGCGCGATCAGGAACAGGCCGGTGTAGAAGCCCGCCGGCTTGCTCTCGTAGATCGCCAGCAGCGCGTGGCCGACGCAGTACACCAGCGAGACCCACAGGATGGTGCGGTACTTGCCGAAGAAGCGGTCGGAGATCCAACCGCCGAGCAGCGGGAAGAAGTACACGCCCGCGACGAAGACGTGGAAGATCTCCTTGGCTTCGCTCTGTGCCTCCGCGGCCGGCAGCGTCGCGAAGAAGGTCGAGGCGAGGAAGATCGTCAGGATGTTGCGCATCCCGTAGAAACTGAAACGCTCGCAGCCCTCGTTCGCGATGATGAACGGGATCTGCCGCGGCATGCGTGGGGTCGAGGTCTTCATCCCGTCGGACTCTATCGGAGAAGGGCGAAACGCGAAACCCGCTCAGAACCTCGCGCTTCCATCGGATGGCCGGAAGGAGCTCGCCCCGTGGGCGACTCTCGCGTGCTCGGATCCACATCGGACAACGGCACGTCCCCGCGGCGCCCTCGGCCTACTCTCCGCACAGCGTCCCCGTCACGCGCTCGCACGTGACCGATGCGTCAGGCGGGCAGGCGCCGCACCACCACCGCGGTCATGTCGTCCTCCTGCGGGGCCCCGTTCGCGAAGTCCGCGACCGCGTGGTCGAGCGCTGCAACCAGGTCCCCCGCACCGCGCGTGGCGTGTGCGCGCAGCACTTCTTTCATGCGCTCCTCCCCGAACTGTTCGGCGTCGCCCGCGCGGGCGTACTCGCAGAAACCGTCGGTGGACAGCAACAGGACGTCACCCGGCTCGAGTCGCAGCCGCTGCAGGGGGCCGTAGGGCGCGCTCTCGAGGATCCCGAGCGGGAGCCCGTCTCCCCCGAACGTCTCGACACGCCCGTCACTCGAGCGCAGCAGCAGGGTCGGCCCGTGCCCCGCGGACAACATCTCGGCCTGACCATCGGCCGCCACGATGAGCAGACCGAACGTGATGAAGCGCGCGCCCTTCACGTCCTCGCAGATGAGCCGATTGAGCAAGCCCATGAGTTCGCAGGCGTCGGGGATCCGGGGCGCGGTGGCACGCGCGTAGGCGCGGCAGACCGCCGTCACGAGCGCCGGACCGATGCCGTGTCCGCTCACGTCGGCGATGGCGACGAGCAGACGCCCGTCGGGCAGCGGCTGCCAGTCGTAGTAGTCGCCACCCGCGCGGGCGGCAGGGCGACACATGCCCGCGATGTCGAAGCCGGACAACGTCGGCGGATCGCTCGGCAGAAGACCCATCTGGATCTCGTGCGCGACGTGCAGTTCCTTCTCGAGCAGCGCCTTGGCCTGCGCGGCCTGCGCCGCCCCCGTGGCCTCGGCCACCGCTTCAAGCACGTAGCGATGCATCATCCATGCGACACCGGCCGCCGCGACACCGAGCACCAGTAGCAGGGCACCGTAAGTGAACAGCAACGGCACGTGATCGGGCGCGATGGGAGCACGTCCGATCGCGCGCAACACGAGGCCGACGTGCAGGGCGGCGGCCGCGACTCCGGTGCCGAACGCGGCCCACGGCCGCAGGCGCAGCACCGAGAGCAGGATGACGAGCGGCCACAGCAGCAACGCGGGCGCGGACAACGCCGCGTACTCCCCGCGCGGTGAGTGGTTCTGCAGGATCAGCAACAGCGCGCCGGGCACGGCCAGATCCACGAACACCCCGGTCGCGAACGGCACGGCACTCGCGGTGCCGTGCTCGCTCGTCCGACGTCGCACCCACAGCAGCGAGAGGCCCTGGAAGACGAGCGCTGCGAGCAACACCCCGACGGTCGGGAAGAACACCGCATCCACCGACATGACCACGCCACCCGCCGCGCGCCGCAGGCACGTGGTGACCAGTGTCATCAAGAGGGCGAGCACCAGGAGCTTCAGACGAAGGTTCTCGGCGCGCAGCAGCCGCGTCTGGAATCCGGTGGAGTCGAGTGCCCCGGGGGTGGTCATGGTCTCCTCACGTCTCGGTTTCGCACGTGTGGCGCATGGCGCAGCCGCTTCAACGCGCGGCCGCTCGCCCC
>CAZZLY010000140.1:0-3184 GCA_964655175.1 uncultured bacterium | reverse complement strand
ACACGGACGGCATGCCGGAATGTCTGCGCGCCCTCGGCGTGAAGCCCGGCGAGGGTTGCTGAATCGCATTCGAGACGCGATTCCGAAAAGCCGAGATTCCGATTGCCTCGCATCTCAGGCGCGTTCCACAATGCCCGGGCCACGACGCGCGTCCCCCCCCGTCGTGCGCAAGCCTCGAACCGCCACGGGAGCCCCCATGCGCATCCTTCCCGGCATCCTCGTCGCCACCGCATGTCTGTCGCTCATCGTCGTCGCCCTGCAGCCGCATCGCGCCGTGTCGCGCACGCAGGCGACCAACGACTTCCAGCACTTCGAGAGCGGTCAGGTGCATCCGCTGGCACTCACCCCGGACGGTACGCGACTGCTCGCGGTGAACACCGCCGACGGTAGGCTTGCGGTGTTCAACGTCACGGGTGCGACCCCGGTGCGGATCGCCGAGATCCCCGTGGGTCTGGAACCCGTCTCGGTCGCGGTGCGCAACGACAACGAGGCCTGGGTCGTCAATCACCTGTCCGACGACGTCAGCATCGTGAACCTTCAAACGATGCACGTGCGCGCCACCGTGCGCGTCGGCGATGAGCCCTCAGACGTCGTGTTCGCGGGCACGCCGCAGAAGGCGTGGGTCAGCGTGTCGCAGGAGGACGCGATCAAGATCCTCGATCCCGCCGCACCGACCGCGGTGCCGCAGGTGCTCGCGGTACCGGCACGCAAGCCGCGCGCGCTCGCGGTGAGCCCCGACGGGGCCACGGTGTATGCGACGGTGTTCCACGGCAACGACGGGGCCACCGTGCTGTCGCAGGCCGAGGCGGGGGATTCGCTGCCCGCGCCGCAGCCGCCGAAGAGCCCGACGCTGCCCACGGCGCCCAAGACCGGACTCATCGTGCACCTCGTGAACGGACACTGGCGCGACGTGAGCGGCAAGCTGTGGGATTCCAAGGTCCGCTACAGCGTGCCGCGCGTCGAGGTCGTGCGCTACGCGACGGCGACGCCCACAAGCCCCGTGACCTACGGCGGCCTGGCGACGTCCATGTTCGCCGCCAGCATGAACCCCGTCTCCGGCGTGTGCGCGGCGATCGGCACCGAGGCCCTGACCGAGGTGCGGTTCGAACCCAATCTGCGCGGTCACACCACCGAATCTCGGGTCGCGATGCTGTCGATGCCCAACGCCGAACCCGGCGCGAGCGTGGTCCAGCCGCTCAACCCCCACATCAACTACGGCGTCCCGTTCGGCCCTGCGTCCGAGCGCGATTCCTCGCTCGCCGTGCCTACGGGTGCCGCTTGGTCGCCGGACGGGCAGCGTCTCTACGTGACCGCCATGGGCTCTGCCAAGGTCGGCGTGCTCAACTCGTCCGGCCAGATGCTCGCCCGCATCCCCACGGTCAGCGGCCCCACGGGCGCCGTGGTCGATCCCACGCGCGCCCGCCTGTACGTGCTCGGACGATTCCGCAACGAGCTGCAGACGATCTCGACGGGCTCGCTGCAGTCCGTGTCCATCGTGCCGCTCGGCTTCGATCCCACGCCGGACGACATCGTGAACGGACGTCGCTTCTTCTACGGTGGCGCGACCTCGGGGCACGGCGACCAGTCGTGCGCGAGCTGTCACTTCTACGGCGACATGGACAACCTCGCGTGGGACCTCGGCGACCCCACCGGCACCATGAGCCCGGTGCCCGCCGGCATGCTGGACCCGCTCCTCGTCCCGATGCATCCCATGAAGGGCCCCATGACCACGCAGAGCCTGCGCGGTCTCACCGACGCGGGCGTGCTGCACTGGCGCGGGGACCGCAACAACTTCCTCGCGTTCAAGGGCGCGACCCAGTCCCTGCTGGGGCTGTCCGCCCCCATCGCGGACAGCGAGATGACGGCCATGTCGCAGTTCGTCATGCCGCTCGCGTATCCGCCGAATCCCCGCCAGCGGCTCGATCGCTCGTTCCTCGATGCGCCCGCGGGTCAGCCGAGCGCCGAACGCGGGCGCGTTTTCTTCGCCACCACACCCGTGGATGCGGCGCGGCCCTGCGCGATCTGTCATGCACTGCCGCTGGGCACCAACCGCCAGCTCACCGATCGCATCGCGCTCCAGGAATCGCAGGACATGAAGGTCCCGCAGCTGCGCAACCTGTACCAGAAGACCGGCTTCACCGAGGCCATCGGCGTGGTCAACAAGCGTGGCGCGGGCTTCACCCACGACGGCAGCACCGACAACCTGTTCGACTTCCTCAAGCTCCCGGTCTTCAACTTCGCGTCCGGGGCCACGGGCGATGGGCAGCGTCGCGACCTCGAGGCCTACCTCCTGTCGTTCGACACGGGGACGGCCCCCGCGGTCGGAGCGCAGGTGACCTTCGACGGCGGCACGTCGGACGCGGGCCGCGTGGCGCGTATGGACACGCTGGTCGCGCGCGCGGACGCGGGCGACTGCGATCTGATCGCGCGCGGACGCGTTTCGGGAACGCCCCGCGGCTACCTGTATTCCGCGGGCACGTGGCAGCCGGACATCGCGGGCCAGACCACGCTCACGAGCGCGCAGCTTCGCGCCCTCGCCGCCCCCGGCGCGGAGCTCACGGTGCAGGGCGTGCCGCGCGGCGCGGGCCAGCGCATGGGGCTGGATCGCGACCGGGATGGCTATTGGGATGGCGATGAGCGCATCGCCGGCAGTGACCTGGGCAACCCCGCCTCGACCCCGAACAACGTCGGGGTGCCCGTCGCGCGGCTCGTGACCGAACTGCAGGCCGCCCGTCCCAATCCGTTCCGAGGCGGCACGCGGTTCATGTTCACGCTGTCGCAGGCGGCCGACGCCGAGGTCGTGGTCTACGACGTGTTCGGACGCGAGGTCCGCACGCTGCTGCCGCGGCAGATCACTCCGGCCGGATCGCACGATCTCGCCTGGGACGGTCGTCGTCGCGACGGCGCGTCAGCGGGCCCGGGCATGTACTTCGTCCGGTTGCGCGTCGGCGACCAGACCCAGCTGCGCACGATCGTGAAGCTCGACCGCTAGCGCGGGGGCGAGTCCCGCACCGAGATCCGACCCTCGCGGGTGGCTCGAGCGCCCCGAGGCCGACAACACCGAACATCGCAGCGGCCAGCCCCGGGATCACCCACGGGCTGGCCGCTTCGCTCGTCCGGGATCAGCGTCGCGACGGCGTGATGTCCACCGACATGCCGGTCAGGCCGATCACGTTGCCGGCCG
>CAZZLY010000139.1:0-3221 GCA_964655175.1 uncultured bacterium | reverse complement strand
GTTTACGGGCACGGAAAACCCCGCCACGGCTTCCCGCGACGGGGTTCCGGGGGCCGCCCCAGCTTACGCCAGGTCGGTGTCGTCGTCCTTGACGACGCTGCGGCCCGTCAGTACGAGCGAAAGCAGTTCGCTCTGGATCAGCCCGCGCAGCGTGTTCCACTCGAAGTCGTCGAGCGCGCGACGCACGATGGCTTCCACCTGCGCGAACAGCACGTTGCCCACGCCGACGCGCGCCTCCAGCTCGGCGATCTCCTTCTCGATGACCGCGAGCAGCGTCTGGAACGCCTCGACGACCTTCTCGAACGACGGCACGCTCGTGATGGCGTTGGCCGTGTTGACGACCTTGGCATCCTTCTTCGTGGCCATTACTGCTCACCTCCGCGGAAGAGGCGCACGCGGAGACCGATGGACGAGCGCACGAGGTGGTTGTCGAGGCCGAGCACGGACGAGCCGACGAGGCTCAGGCGCGGCGTGAGGTTGTACGCGGCGTACAGGCCCGCCTCCCACTCCTTCTTGAACGCGGGGATGTCGGCCGCGGACGCGCCGAGCTTCGAGAACGCGGCGTAGTTCGCGCCGGCGGCGATGCTGAGCCGCTTCTGCGAGAGGATGGGCTCCACGCTCGCGGCGTGGGCGCACGACGCCAGGGCGAGCATGGCGAGGGCGGTGAGTACGATCTTCTTCATGTTCGGGGGTCTCCTACTGCGAGTCGGTCTTGGGTGCGATGCGCGTTGCGGCCGAGACGGAGGCGACGCCGAGCACGGCGAAGGCCCACGTGATGGCCTGCATGAGCCACGCGGTCAGCGGCGCCGCAGGCGGCGTCTGGAGGGCGAACAACGACACAGCAACGACAGCCAGAACGGCCTGAGTCGCCGAGGTGGGAATGTTCTTGAAGCTCTTGAGCCACTGTCCGAGGTAGCCGATGAGCAGGGCGACGGCGTGCTGCCAGTCCATGTGGACTCACTTTCCCGAGGGTCAGCCGAACCTACTCCCCACGGCCCCGGATGCGGCGTCACGCTCGGGGGATAGAACCAGTGCCAGAACGCCTTGACCTCGCGCGTGCGGTCGTGCGCGAGCGCGTAGCGCCACTGGCGACGGCTGGCCTCGAGGTCAGGCGCCAATGTCCACCCCCAGCGCCTTGACGCGGCCGTTGATGATCGGAGCCGTGTGGACGGTGAAGCCCCTGCCCTTCAGGCTCACGGTCCCGAACGACAGCCCCTGCTGCCAGTCCGAGACCTGCCCCTCCATGTAGTCGGGGTCGTACTTGCACAGGCAGCCGGACTCCACCCACGTCATCATGCCGGCGCGGGAGCGCTTGTAGACCTGGCCGAGCCGGTGGGTGTGGCCGGAGATGCCCGAGATGCCGTTGCGCTCCAGCTCGCCGGTGGCGGTGTAGCCCGAGCGCTGCCGGACGACGTGGCCGTGCTTCACGATGAGCGCGGGCGTGACCTCGAGCGCGCCGGACTCCTCCCACTCGATGTTCAGATCGCCGAGCCCGAGCAGGTTGGGCAGGTCCATGCCCTGCGCCTTGAACATGGCCGCCACCTCCTGATGCTTCCAGAGGAACCGCGCGAACCGGGCCTCGTGGTTGCCCTTGAGGTAGTGGATGCGGGCGTCTGGGGCGGACTCGCGGACGGCGGCGAGGAACGCGCGACAGGACTCGAGGTCCTCGCCGATGCGGGCGATGTCGGACGGGGGCTTGTCGAACCGGCTGATGGCCGCGAAGTCCACGTGGTCGCCGAGGCAGAAGATGCGGACCGGGCGGTAGAACCGGACGAACGCCAGCGCGGCAGCGATGGCCTCGGGGTCGGCCAGATAGCCGTGCGAGTCGGGCAGGCAGACGAACCGGTAGCCGTCGTCGGGGTGCTGCGTGTAGCCGCCCTCCACCCCGTCCTCGCCCACGACGCGTGGCTTCCACTTGGATGGGCCGGTGGCCGTCTGGATCGTCTTGCGGACCAGCCGGTCCTCGCGACCGCGGGCGGCGTTCTTGGCCGTCTCGCACCGGCGGCAGTCACCCCGCAGGTACAAGGTGCCGTCGTCGCGGAGCAGCACCCCGCTGGCCTGACGGAAGTACTCGGTCGTCGCGGGCTTCTCGCACTTGCAGACGCGGCAGACGCGGGTGCTCGAGGGCTGCGGTTGCGCGCTCAGACGTCCCCCTGGGGTTCGAGTTTCTCCGCGATGGCCTCACGCCACCACTTCACGCGACGGGGGCTCGCGTTGATGGTCGCCATGATCTCGCGCTCGAGGGCCAGCACGATGCACTCCTCGAACACTCCCCATCGCGACAGTTCCTGCCGGTAGACCGCGTGCAGCAGCTCGTGGACGACGCACTCGATGAGACCGCCGCGCATGGGGTCCACGGCGACCTCGACTTGGCGTCCCTCGTACTCGACCCACGCCAGCGTGTCGCCGTTGAGCGTGCGCCACTGGATGACGGTGCGGTCGGACGTGAGGGCCGCGCGCAGGGACTTCTCCATGCTCGCGAGGGTCCTCACGTCACTCCTCGAGCTTCGCCAGCCGCTTGTCCACCTGCGTGCGCCACTGGCGCATGTCACCCCATGCCGCGCCCACCGCCAGCAGCGTGAGCATCTGCGAGAACGACATCTTCAGCTCGTCCAGCTCGAGCACGGCGGCCTGCGCCACCGAGGGCGCGGTCCACGAGAGGATGGCCGCCATCCAGAACACCTGCGCCCCCCGCCACAGCCACTGGCGGCTCACAGCACGGCCTCGATCTGAGCCATGACGCGCTCGGTCCAGCCCGCAAGGAAGGCGAGCTGGTCGGGGGACTTGAGCACGAGGTTCACGAGGAAGCGCATGCGGGCGGTCAGCACGCGGACCATCAGCTTCTCGGCGTCGGTGCTCTCGAGCTGGTTGGCGGCGTTCAGCGTCACGGGACCGAGGATGCCGTCCTCGTCCACGTCGAGCGCGCGCTGGAGCAGGACCACGGCCTGGCGCGGGCCGGAATGCACCGCGGTGTCCACGACGATGGCGCGCAGCCGGTCGTCGTCCAGGTGGTCGAAGCCCGGCTGCACGATGTAGCGGAACCGGAGGATCTGCTTCGCCTCGTCCTTGGTCAGCTTGGCGACGTCCTCGGCTGAGACCGCGAAGCCCCGCCAGTGCTCGAGCGTGTCGCGCGTGATGCCGAACTTCGTGGGACCACCCCGATCGGCAGGGTGGTCCACGTAGCCGCCCTCACGAGCGAGGATGCGCTCGATGATGACGTC
>CAZZLY010000138.1:0-3341 GCA_964655175.1 uncultured bacterium | reverse complement strand
ACGTGCAGAAGTCGCGGCTCGTGCGCGCCCGACTGCCCATGCTGTGCGAGGCCGCACGTCAGGTCGGCGGGCCGCAGATCCAGAACCGCGGCACCGTGGGCGGCAACCTCGTGAACGCCTCGCCGGCCGGTGACTCGCTGCCCGTGTTCGCGGTGGCCGAGGCCACCGTCGTGCTGGCCGGCCCCGACGGCGAGCGGCGCGTGCCGTTCGGCTCGTTCTACACCGGCTATCGCCGGTGCGTGCGTCGCCCCGATGAACTCGTCGTCGCGGTCGAGGTCGGTGCGCTCGAGGGCATGCAGTGGTTCCGCAAGGTCGGCACACGCGCGGCCCAGGCCATCTCGAAGGTCGTGTTCGCCGGGCTCGGCGGACCGCGGCCGCGCCTCGCCCTCGGCAGCGTCGGCCCGACCGTGGTGCGCCTGCCGCGCACCGAGGCCGCGCTCGCGGCCGGCCATGGCATCGAGGCCGCGCTCGCCGAACTCGCGCAGGAGATCCGCCCGATCGACGACCTGCGCTCGACCGCCGAGTACCGCATGACCGTGTCCGCGCGCCTCGTGCGCGAGTTCCACGAGAAGACCCGTTGACCCTCACCCCCGGGATGGTGAAGTGAATCCGTCGATCCTCTGCTCCAGCCGCGTCGTCACCCCCGAGGGCGTGCGCCCGGCGGGCCTCGAGATCCGCGACGGCCGCATCGTGGCGCTGCACGACCTCGAGAAGTGGCCCGCCGGACTCTCGGTCCACGATGCGCACGACGCGGTGCTCGCACCGGGGCTCGTCGATTCGCACGTGCACGTCAACGAGCCCGGCCGCACCGAATGGGAGGGCTTCGCGAGCGCGACGCGCGCGGCCGCGGCCGGCGGTGTGACCACGTTCGCCGACATGCCGCTCAACAGCATCCCGGCGACGGTCAACCGCAACGCGCTGAGCGGCAAGCGTTCGGCCGCGAGCGGCCAGTGCCACGTCGACGTGGGTTTCCTCGGTGGGCTCGTGCCGGGCAAGAAGCTCGAGTTCGAACTCGCCGGGCTGCACGACGCCGGCGTGCTCGGCTTCAAGTGCTTCCTCGTGCCCTCGGGTGTGAACGAGTTCGCCGCGGTGACCGAGGCCGAGCTCGAGCGCACGCTGCCGCGCCTCGCCGCGCTCGGGGCCACGCTCATGGTGCACGCCGAATGGCCGGCCGCGCTCGCGACCGCGCCCACGAGCACGCGCTCGCACGCGGCATGGGCGGCGAGCCGTCCCGCCGCCGCCGAGGTCGAGGCCATCGAACGCGTCGCGCGGCTGGCCGAACGCCACGGCGCGCGCGTGCACATCGTGCACGTCTCGAGCGCCGACGGTTGTCGTGCGATCGCGGCGGCGCGCACGCGCGGCGTCGCGATGACCGCCGAGACCTGCCCGCACTACCTTGCCTTCACCGGCGACGACGTGCCGGACGGTGCGACCGAGTACAAGTGCGCGCCGCCACTGCGCACGGCGGCCGATCGCGACGCGCTGTGGGCCGCGCTCGAGCACGGCACGCTCGACCAGATCGTGAGCGACCATTCGCCCAGTCCGCCCGCGCTCAAGGCGCTCGATTCGGGCGACTTCATGGCCGCATGGGGCGGCATCGCCTCGCTGCAGCTGGGCCTGCCGGCGGTGTGGACGGCGGCGCGCGAGCGCGGCATCCCGTTCGCGCGCCTGTCGCGCTGGATGAGCGCCGCCCCGGCGCGACTCCTGGGCCTGCAGGCGCGCAAGGGTGCGCTCGCGCCGGGCTTCGACGCCGACGTGGTCGTGTGGACGCCCGAGCAGACGTTCACCGTGGATCCCGCGACGCTGCAGCATCGCCATCCGCTCACGCCCTATCGCGGCCGCACGCTGCACGGCGTCGTGCATGCGACCTACGTGCGCGGGCGGCGCGTGTTCGCGCAGGGCCCCGAGGGCTTCCGTGGTCCGTTCGGTCAGTTGATCTTCCCGGAGACGACTCCCGCATGAGCACGCACGACTTCACCGACCTCATCGATCTGGCCTCCGAGCGTCTCGGCGGCGCGGTGCTTTGGGCCAACGACGAGTTCTTCGCGCCCAAGGAGGCGCTGCTGCGGCCCGCGGCCGCCGAGTGGCGCGAGCACGAGTACACCGACCGCGGCAAGTGGATGGACGGCTGGGAGACGCGCCGTCGCCGCACGCCGGGCGACGACTGGTGCCTCGTGCGCCTGGGCCTGCCGGGCGTCGTGCGCGGCGTGGTGATCGACACCGCGTTCTTCCGCGGCAACTACCCCGAGCACGCCCAGCTCGAGGGCTGCGCCGTGGCCGGCGTGCCCGACCCGGTGGCGCTCGACACCGATCCCGCCGTGCGCTGGCACGTGCTCGTGCCGCGCTCACCGCTCACGGGTGATGCGCGGAACGGGTTCACGGTCGACTGCCCCGAGCGGATCACGCACCTGCGCTTCCGCATCTTCCCCGACGGCGGCGTGGCGCGCCTGCGCGTGCACGGCGAGGCGCGCCCGGATCCGTCGCGCCTCGCGCCCGGCCGCGTCGCCGACCTCGCCGCCATGGAGAACGGCGGCTACGTGATGGTGTGCAGCGACATGTTCTTCGGGCATCGCCAGAACCTCATCCTGCCGGGGCGCTCGACGCACATGGGCGACGGCTGGGAGACGCGTCGCCGGCGCGGCCCCGGTCACGACTGGACGATCGTGCGGTTGGCCACTCGCGGCGCGCTCGAGCGCGTCGAACTCGACACCGATCACTTCAAGGGCAACGCCCCGGGCCGCTGCACGCTCGAATGGTGCGACGCGCCCGACGCCGCCGCCGAGACGCTCACGACGACCCCCGCGTGGCAGCCGCTCGTGGCCGAGACGCCGCTGCAACCGCACGCACGGCACGCGTGGGACCTGCCGAGCCGCATCACCGCGACGCACGTGCGACTCAACATCTTCCCCGACGGCGGCGTGGCGCGTCTGCGCCTGTTCGGCACCGCGGAGGGCTGAGCCGCATGACCGCGGCGGAACTCTCGGCGCTGCCCGACGACGCCGTGCGCGCGGCGCTCACCGCGTGTTGCGGCGCCGCGCACTGGGTCGAGGGCACGCTCGCCACGCGCCCGTGGGCCGACGGTGCCGCGCTGCTCGCGGCGGCCGAACGCGCCTGGCACGAGCTGACGCGCGACCAGCTCGCCGAGGCCGTGGCGCATCATCCGCGCCTCGGCGAATCGCGTGCCGCGGCCACCGTGAGCGCGCAGGCGAGCGCGTGGTCGGCCGGTGAACAGGCCGGCACCCGCGACGCCGACGCCGTCACGCGCGCGGCGCTGGCGCAGGGCAACCGCGACTACGAGGCGCGCTTCGGGCACACGTTCATCCTGTGCGCGAGCGGCCGCA
>CAZZLY010000137.1:0-3356 GCA_964655175.1 uncultured bacterium | reverse complement strand
ACGAAGGCCCGGGACCGCACGAGCGGTCCCGGGCCTTGTGCGTGGCGTGTGAGCGGTCAGTTCGCGCGGGCGCCGCGCACCAGCATCGCGAGTACGAGCAGCGATCGCAGCGTCCATGCGATCGTGCGCACCCAGTTGCCGGCCACGAGTCGGCGCCAGGCGGCCTCGTCGTAGCCGCCGCCGAGCACGCCGTGCTGCGGGATCTGCAGGAACGCGGTCGAGGCCCAGACCACACCCACGAGCACGAGCCCGGCCCACGCCCACGTGCGCGGGATGCCCGCGGTGGGCACGAACACGAGCCACGCGGCCGTCGCGATCTCGGCCAGCATGGGCAGGCCCACCACCTGCGTCGTGAGCGCCGAGTGCCGCTCGTGGTACGCCGCGAAGCCCGCCTCGCCCACACGCGCGAACAGCGGGTAGTGCACCACCTGCACGAACCAGCCCAGGCCGGTCATGAACAGCGTGGCGAACGCCTGCGCCAGCAGCACCACGAGCGACGGACTCACGAGCCCAGCACCGCCGGCGCGGCCGCGCCGGTGCTGTCCACCGCGGACTCCACCGGCACCCAGCCGTCGTCGGGCAGCAGCATGTCGGCGTTCCCGGTGAACCGGTCCACGCGCACGAGCACGATGTTGCCCTCGACGGTCATGTGATCGAACCGGAACCGCGTCGGCCACACGTAGGCGGCGAACGCGAACAGTCCGAGCAGGAACAGCAGCGGCAGGATCCAGCGCATGATCACGTCCTCACTTGACCCACTGGTCGAACCACGCCGCCTGGCGCGTGTACCAGTCGGCCCGGTGACGCGGCTCGCGCAGGCCGTGGCCCTCGCGCGGGTAGTGCACGAACGTCGTCGGCACGCCCAGGAACTTGAGCGACTGGTACGTCTCCTGCGCCTGCGGGTAGGGGATGCGCACGTCGGCCTCGCCGTTGAGCACGAGCGTCGGCGTCTTGGCGCGGGCGATGTGCGCGATCGGCGAGCGGCTGCGCCACTTGTCGAACGACTCCCACGGCTTGCCCTCGAACTCGTACGCACGGTACTGGTGCGTGTCGCTCTGCGCCCACAGCGCCGGCAGGTCGGGCGCGCCCGCCGACACGATGCCGGCGTCGTAGCGGTTCGTCTGCGTGATCGCCCACGCGCTCAGATAGCCGCCGTAGCTGTGACCGAACACGCCGAGCTGCGAACCGTTCGTCAGGCCCATGGCGATGAGCGCATCCACGCCGGACTCGACGTCGTCCCAATCCTGACCGCCCCAGTCGGCGCGCTTGCGGATCATGAACGCGGTGCCGTAGCCGCCGCTCGAGCGGAAGTTGGGCATGAACACCTGATAGCCGCGCGCCGCCATGAACTGCGCCATGGCGTTGAAGCCGATGCCGTAGCGCGCCTGGTACGGACCGCCGTGCAACAGCACGAGCGTCTTGAGCGCGCTCTTCTCGGGCGCGTTCGCCGGACGCACGAGCACGCCCTCGATGACCTGCCCGTCGCGGCTCTTCCACTGCACCGTGCGCGTGGGGCCGAACGCGCACGCGGCGGCCGTCGCGTTGACGTCGGTGAGCTTGCGCGGCTCGGCGGTGGCACCGTCGGCCAGCCACAGTTCGCCGGGCTGGTTCCAGCGCGAGAACACCAGCGCCATGCGGCCGTCCGGGCCCATGACGGGCGGGCCCGCGACCTCGCCCTTGAGGTCGGTGCCCAGCGTGACCGCACCGCTCGCCACGTCGCAGGTCGCGAACCGCGTCGAGGCGCCCTGCTGGCTCAGGAACACGAGCGCGGTGGACGCGGCGTTCCAGACGGCCGGGAACGCGTCCTCGTCGAACGCGGTCGTGAGCGCGCGCGGCGTGCCGCCCGCGGCCGGCACGACCCACAGCAGCGCCTTGTCCACGTGCTTGGCGCGGTCCGAGTCGCCCGTCCACGCGATCCACTTGCCGTCGGGCGACCACTGCGCGCCGCCCGAGGGCATGGCATCCAGCTTGCGGATGGGGCCACCGGCGGCAGCGACCACCGCGAGGTCGGTGAGGTTGCCGTCGTCCACCGCGCCGGTCGGGTTCCACGTGAACGCGATCTGCTTGGAGTCCGGCGACCAGCGCGGCTCGGACACCATGAACGCGCCCGAGGTCACGCGCGTCTGCTTGCCCGTCGCCAGGTCGAGCACCCACAGGTGGTTGTACTGCGCGATCTCGTCCTCGACGACGTGATCCCACTTCTTCTTGCGCCACTCCTTCACCTGCTTGGAGAGCGTGTCGAGCATGGTGAACGCGAGGCTGCGCCCGTCGGGCGACCAACGGAACTCGCCCACCGACTCCGTGAACGAGCCCAGCTTCCACGGCTCACCGCCCTTGAGCGGCAACAACCAGATGCTGGGCTTGCCCTCCTCGCTGTCGCGCGTGGACAGGAACGCCAGCGTGTCGCCCGTGGGCGAGAACTGCGGCGCGTAGTCGTTCTTGGCGTTGCGGGTGAGGGGGCGCGCCGAGTTCGCGGCCGCGTCCCACAGCCACACGTCCTGATTGGTGGTGTTCTCGGCCGTGTCGGGCGCGGTGACCACGAACGCGATGCGCTGCCCGTCGCGCGACCAGGTGACGCCGGCGATCGAACGCATCGTGATGGCGTGGTCCACGCCGAACGACGGCGCGGGCTTGGTCGGGGCGGTGGGGGCCGCGAGGGCGGTGAGCGGGGACAGCGCGAGCAACGCGACGGCGAGCAGCGAACGCAGACGGATCATGGGAGCTCCGGGGAGGTGACGGTCACGACCGGGAACCGCGCGAGGTTAGCAGAACCCGCGCGAACACCGCCCGTGGCGACCCCCTGGCAACACCCCTGTGCGTGCACCCGTGTGAAGCGGTTGGACCGTGCGGCGCGGACCCTCGTACGCGTGGGTCCACGTCGTGAACCACCACCCCGGGTCGGGTGCCATGGCCACCCGACCCGGAGCGGGGGATCAGCGCGGCGTGCCGTTCTCGGGACGGGTCACGACCCGATGCGCCACCGCCTTGCCACCCTCCTCGCGCCAGAACACCGTGACGCGCGAGTCCTTGCCCAGATCGTCACCCGGGCGCAGCGAGGCGGCACGGGCGAACACCATCTGCTTCGGTGACTTGCCGCCCTTCTCGACCGTGAGCGACGTGCCGTCGATCGCCACCACCGTGCCGCTGAACTGGTGGTAACCGGCGCGCTTGCCCGACGTGGTCGTGGCCGCGTGACGCTCGCGCTTGGGCGCGGCGGACGCGTGGGTCGCGCTCAGTGCGAGCGGCGCGACCAACGCCACCGCCAGGACCCACGGCGCGAGCTTGTGTGCGTGCTTCATGTGCATTCACCTCCCCTCGGCTCCTCGGGGGCCGGTGCTGCACGAATGCTCGCGCGT
>CAZZLY010000136.1:0-3491 GCA_964655175.1 uncultured bacterium | reverse complement strand
TCGGCCGGGAACGCGAACACGTAGAACATCGCGGCCCACATGGCGACCGCGCCGAGCAGGCTGACCTGCAGCACGCCCAGGCAGAGCACGGTCCAGACCACGGCGATCAGGTAGGCGCGGTTGAGCTTCACGAGGCCCGTGCGGGCCTCCTCGCGGTCGGTCAGGCCGCGGCGCACGATGCAGGCGCCGAGCGCCCAGAACGACGTGGCCATGAGCATGAACGTCACGCCGTACAGGAAGAACGCCGTGTGGCTGTCCGGGCCCGCGAAGTGATCCGCGAGCAGCGCCGTCGGCAGCGGCACCGCCGAGACGAGCCCCAACTGCAGGCCACCGATCCACAGGAACTCGCGGTCCACGCGCTCGACCGCGTCCAGCACCGCCTGATGGTTCACCCAGCACACGAAGATCGTGAGGAAGCCCACCAGGTACGCGGCGCCGGTGCCCCAGTGATGCAGCAGGTGCTCCGCCAGCGTGGCGCCGCCCTCGATCTCCTTGGCGGCCGCGACCACGTCGATGATCAAGAGCGTGAGTGCGATCGAGAACACACCGTCCGCGAGCGCCTTGAAGCGCTCCGGCCCAAGGTTCGAACCGTCGTGGCCCTTCGACATCACATGCCTCCCGTGGGGGTCGGGTCCTGAACGCGGTCATGGGCGGTCCCCACGCCGCGGGGTCATCGAGTCCTCCCGTGATGCGTGAGCAACGCCACGGGGCGCAACGTCCGACGCGCAGGGCGATGCTAGGCCACGCGATTGGTGATGTCGAGATGCGGTCTTAGAATGAGGGCCTGCGTCGCTCACGGGGCGCGTGCGCGGGTTCGTTCCGGCGCGGCCTACCACTTCATCGTCTCGACGCACGGGCATCTGCGCGCGTGCGGCCTCACCCATGCATCAGCGAAAGGACGCGGTATGAAGATCGCATTCATCGGTTGCGGCAAGGTGGGCGGTCCGCTCGCGGACCGACTGCAGCGCATGGGGCACGAGGTCACGCTGGCGAGCGACCGTCCCGACTCGGAGAGCTTGAAGCGGATGCAGGTGCGTAACCCCGGACTGCGGGTCGCCCCCTCCGCGTCGGCGGTGCAGGAGGCCGAGGTCGTCTTCCTCGCCACGCCGTTCCAGGCCGATGAGGCGGCGCTCCGCCCGCTCGCGGCCGCCCTCGTGGGCAAGGTGCTCGTCGACTGTACGAACCCGGTGGGGCCGGGCCTCACGCACGGACTCAAGAACGAACGCTCGGGTAGCGAGTTCGTGCAGTCGCTCGTTCCCGGTGCCCACGTCGTCAAGGCGTTCACGATCTACGGGTTCGAGAACTTCGAGGATCCCGCCTACCCCGCCTACAGCGTGAAGCCGGCGATGCTGTTCTGCGGGGACGATGCCGGTGCCAAGGCGAAGGTCGCACCGCTGATCGCGGACTGCGGCTTCGAGCCCGTCGACGTGGGCGGTCTCGTGCAGGCGCTGCATCTGGAGCACATGACGCTGCTCTGGGTGCGCATGGTCCGCATGGGCGGGCACTCCCCGAACCTCGTCTGGGCCGCCTTGCGCCGTTGACGGCCGGGAGTCGAACACCGGTTTCGGGAAGCGAGCCACGCGCGTCGAGGAACTCGGCGTCACGTGGCTCGCTTCGTTTTCGTGGTGTCCTCGCCTGCCCTCTTGAACAGGACGTCCTGACACCCTGACACCCACGCTGCCGGTTCCGACATTCCACCTTGGAACGGTCGTGTGCGCCGAGATCGTCAGGCGCGATGCCATCGCACGGCTGGAGCCTCGCTCGCCCGGGCGCCGTCGCGAGCGGATGCCTACAACGTCCCCCGTGAGCATGGCACCCCGCTTGCTCCTCCTCTCCGCGCCGCGGTTCGCAGCGCGGATTCGGAGGCGTCATGGAAGCACGGACGCGTGGTGCATTGGTGGAAGCGGTCCGATCGCACGAGGTGCTCGTGCCGGCGCACGGCGTGATGCTGCCGGGCACACTGGAGATCGGCGACCACGCGTTCGGCGTGGTCCTGTTCGCGCACGGCAGCGGCAGCAGTCGGCTGAGCCCGCGTAACCGCTACGTGGCGTCGGTCCTGCAGCAGGCGGGTCTGGGCACGCTGCTGTTCGACCTGCTCACCGACCGCGAGGTCGAGGACCGCATGAACGTCTTCGACATCGCGCTCTTGGCCGACCGCCTGCTGTCCGCGGTGACCTTCGTGACGCACGATGCGCGCACCGCGCAGTGCTCTCTGGGCGTGTTCGGCGCCAGCACGGGAGCCGCTGCGGCCCTCGTGGCGGCGGCCCGAGAACCGCGCATCCACGCGGTGGTCTCGCGCGGTGGGCGTCCCGATCTGGCGGGTGATTGGCTCGAGCGCGTGACCGCTCCCACCCTGTTCCTGGTGGGCGGCGAGGACTCCGAAGTACTCGAACTGAATCAGCGCGCACTCAAGCGACTGCGCGGGCCCCGGCAACTCACGGTGATCCCGGGGGCGACGCACCTGTTCGAGGAGCCCGGCACGCTGCAGCAGGTCGCAGGACTCGCCACACAGTGGTTCGAACGACAACTCCCGCGTGGGGAGCGGCCATGAACGCCGTTCGGTTCGTGGATCGCGAGGATGCTGGGCGGCAACTCGCGGAACATCTGCGAGGACGTGGACTCACGCGTCCGCTGGTGCTCGCCATCCCGCGCGGGGGGATCGAGGTCGCCGTGCCCATCGCGCACGCGCTCGGGGCCGAACTCGACGTGGTCATCGCACGCAAGCTGCGCGCCCCGTCGCAGTCCGAGCTCGCGTTGGGGGCGCTCTCGGAATCGGGCGACGTGTACCTGAACCCGCAGTTCGCGGGGCTCGTGGCCGGGTTGTCCACGTACCTCGAGGAGGAACGCGCGCGGCAGGCCAGCGAGATCGAGCGCCGCGTGGCGCGGTTCCGCGCGGTGCGCCCCAAGGCGTCCATCGCCGATCGTTCGGTGATCGTGACCGACGACGGTATCGCCACCGGGGCGACGCTCATCGCCGCACTGCGCACGGTGCGTGCGCAGGGACCGCGCGATCTCATCGTGGCCGTGCCCGTCGCCCCGGCCGACATGCTCGCCTCGGTGCGTGACCTGTGCGACGAACTCGTGTGCCTGTACGCGCCCGACGACTTCTGGGCGGTGGGCATGCACTACGAGCGGTTCGATGAGGTGAGCGACGAGCAGGTCGTGGAACGGCTCGAGCAGACCCTGCACGAACACGCGGGCGCGGCCCACGGGACGGCGCGCTCGGTCGCAGGGTCGCCCTAGCGCGCGACTCGTCGGGAGGTTCACCATGTCGCAGTTCATCGAGGTGGAGTCATGAACACGAACGTCGACGTCGTGTCACCCGCCGTGTGGGCCCGTCAACCGCAGCCGCCGGACGAACGGCCCTTCCCCATGCCACCCGAGGTGCCGGTGCGGCCCGAGCTCGTGCCCGGACCCACCGATCCCGAACTGCCCGAGCTGCCCGAGATCGAACCCGACACCGCGCCCGACGAGTCCCCCGAACCGGAGGA
>CAZZLY010000135.1:0-3500 GCA_964655175.1 uncultured bacterium | reverse complement strand
TAGGTCTCGCACGACGCACGAAGGCCCGCCGGGTTCGCGCCCGGCGGGCCTTCGTACTCCCCCGCCCAAGACCATCCGCTTCCACCCGTGGCGCATCACTGCGAATTCTCATTCCACGCTTCGCGCCAGAGCACTAGAATCCCGGGACTCGAAAACCGTGGCGCGATGCGCCCTCGTCCACCGTCACCCACCGAGCGGAACCCCTAGCCCGTGCGAAGGAACATATCCATGACCAAGCGCGGTCTCACCATCACTCTTGTTTCGCTCATGCTGCTGCTCGCATCCTTCGTTCCGGCAGGTGCCAGCGAGTATCGCGTCTCGGTCTCGCGAGAGGACTCCGAACTCTATCGCATCGTCGGCCAGGACTTCCTGATCAAGACCTGGGGCTGCTTCCAGTTCGCCTTCGCCGAAGACGCACTTCTCCGCATGAATGGTCGCACGGGAACGCTCGTGTTCCTGGATCAGGGAGCCAAGTGTCAGGTCTCGGCGGTCTATGGGAAGACCACGGTCCCCGCGGGAACCTATGCCGTGACACTGACGCGTGAGAGCCAGAACTGGTACAGCGTGCTCGGCATGGAGATGCACATCAAGACGCTTGCCTGCTACGAGTACTGGTTTGCAGAGGACCTCACGCTCAAAGTGGACTCCGATGGCAGCGCGATCCTGTACGAGAAGAATGGCAGCTATGAGTTCGTGGATAGCTTCTACGGCCCGCTCAGCCTCTAGATCACGGCACCCCTGACGCACGAAGGCCCGCCGGGCGTGAACCCGGCGGGCCTTTGTGTGTCTCGTGCGAGATGCGGACGTCAGTCCAGGCGCACCAAGCGCTGGGTGAGCACGCGGCCGTCGGCCTCGAGGCGCGCGAAGAACACGCCCTGACCCGCCGCAGCACCGCTCGCATCGCGACCGTCCCAACGCAGCGCGTACGTGCCGGGGTCACGCGCGCCCTGATCGAGCACGCGCACGATGCGTCCGCGCACGTCGTACACCGCGACGCGGACGGCTCCCGCGTGCGGCAGCGCCATGCGCAACGCGACGCTGCCTCGCACCGGGTTCGCCGAGGCGAGCGTCAACGCCAACTCACGCGGGGTCACGTCGCCCGGCGCATCGAGCGTGCCCGTGGGCGACAGCAGCGCGTAGCCGCTCTCGTTGCCGTGCGTGTCGATGGCCGACAGCTTGTACCAGTAGCCCACGCCCGCATCGATCGCGGTCGTGTCGGGGGTCTCGGTCACGCGATTCGCGGGGCTCGGCACGAACGCCGCACTCGTGCCACGGTACACGCGATAGCCCGCCAGATCGGGCTCGTGATTGGGCCCCCAGTGCATGTTGGTGGCCCCCGCGATCACCGCCCCCGCGAACGGCGCGGGTGTGACCGGCGGCAGGTTGTCCACCGAGTGCCCCGTGACCGAGCTCGACTGCCACGTCACGCCGTAGGTGCCGTGCAGCGCCTCGACCATGAACGCGTTGTCGTACGCGTTCGTGCCCACCGAGTCCTGTCCCGTACCGGCCACGAAGCTGTACTGCGGCAGCGCGTTCGCGGGCTGCGCCCCCAGATACTCCCAGGCGATCGTGGTCGCGTTGGGCCCGGCGGCGTAACGCACCGCGCCGATCACGGGCTCCTCGACCGCCGGCGCCTCGGGATCGAACACCGGCCGCGCCGCGAGCGCCGGTGAAGCGACGACCTGACGCCACACGCGGTACTGCGAGATGGGGTTGGGATAGAACGCGTCGAGATAACTCGCGTTCCACGTGAGCCGCACCTTGCCACCCTGATCCGCGGCGACATCTTTGACCGCGAGGCCCGACGGCTCGCCGTTGAACGCGCCCCACTTGTCCACGTGCTGCATGATGCCGAGCGAATAGGGCGTGGCGCCCGCAATCTGATCGTCCCCGAACAGCAGCAAACCACCGTCGCCGTCGGCCACGAGCGCGCGCGTGTATACGAAGCCGCGACGCTGCATCGTGGGCAGACCGCTCGCGCCCGCGGCCGCGAAGAGCGGCGCGATCTGGCCGTTGGCCATGAGGCGCACGGACTGGGCCCAGCCACTGGTCTGGGCGGCCAAGAGCCCCCCCCTGCCGTCCGAAGCCACGACCGGGTAGATGCCGCCCGAGATGAGCTTGACGATCGGGCCCGGGCCGGAGTTCGCGAGGGTCAAGGGGAACGCGTACAGATCGTTGCTGTTCGTATAGCTGAACCAGAACCGCCCGGAGGTCCCGGGCACGATGGCCACCATGGAATACGGCACCGCACCTGAGCCATACAGATAGCCGTACGTGACGACCCCTGGGTAGAAGTGCTGCATGTAGAGCGCGTACTTGCCGATCGATATCGCGGACGCGCCGATGATCACCCCGGTCTCGCCGTCGTAGGCCAGTGCGTAATCACCGACGAGGCTCGTGATCTGGGAGCTCGCAGCGATCAAGGTTCCGGTGGACCGATTGATGCGCGCGATCATCAGGGTGGAGTCGGTCTCGACGTAACCGACGATGAGTTCACTGGGCGTGAGCACCGATCGCGGGCGGGTCTGGTTCGCGCTGCTGTTGGCCGCGACGCCACTCCATGCGATCAGATTGTTGAGCCCGAGCCGCGCGGTCCCGATGTCGTGGTCGGACGGGCCGTACGCGAACTCATAGGTCACGAACAGTCCCGCGGTCGCATCGGCGGTCAGGGACAGATTCGACTGCGCCTGCGTACTCGAGGGCGTGAGCCGCGTGCCGTTCGCGGTGACGCCGCTCGCGATCGTGCCGTTGGCCTGCACGCGTGAGACGTAGGCCTGCGCCGCCCCGGAGCGCGCATCGATCCAACCGACCCAAGCTCCGCCGAGTCCGTCACTGATCGCCGTGAGTTCCGTGGGCGAGCTGGCGTCGTTGCAGACGACCAGCCCCGCGGCCGGCCAGAGCGGGTCCAGTGCGCCCGAGACGAGCACGTGCGTGGCGTACACGTCGTCGTTGCCGGCGCGAGCATCGAGGAAGAACACGAACGCGCCACCACTGCCGTCGGCGACCGCACCGCGCACGGCCTGATTGGCGCTGTGCACGTTGCAGACCGTGAGCGGCTGGAACGGGTCGTGCAGCCACTGTGCCTGCGCCGGTGCGACCGCGGACAGGACGAGAGCGAGCACCATGGACACGATGATCGGGGGTTTCATCGGAGGACTCCGGCGTTGAGGGAGAGGCGGGCAAGGAGCAGAGGCACGCGGAACCCCTGGGCGACGGCGGTGCTGGCATGGCACCCCGCAGGAGCGGCGCGCCCGGGCGCGCAGAGCATGCCATGCCCGTCGGGCGCGGGGAATGGGCAAGTCGTCCTAATTGAAGGCGGCGAGGACTCGGCCGGACGCGCGACGGCGTATCGGTCCCCTTCCCCGGCCGCATGGCCGGCGCGTCCACCGGGACGCTTTGCATGCTCGCGGCGAACGCCATGGGCACCGGACTCCGCGCTGCGGGTACGACGCACGAAGGCCCGCCGGGTTCGCGCCCGGCGGGCCTTCGTGTTGTCGATG
>CAZZLY010000134.1:0-3606 GCA_964655175.1 uncultured bacterium | reverse complement strand
GGACGGTGACCGGCGCGCAGTATAGCCGAAACCCGCCGGGCTGCGGTCCGGTGACACCCCCCGGGGGGGCGCACCCGCGTTCGGGGCGTGCGTCGGGGCGTCGGGCGGAGGATCCGCGATCCCGGGTGTGATGCGCGGGGCCGTCGTGCGTACATTCCTCCACATGACCCTCGTCGAAACGGTGTTCGGCACGCTCCGGCGGTTCGATCCGGTCCGGACGGAGGACTGGGACGCGTTGTACGCGGACCAGCTTCCGCGCGTTCTCAATTACTTCCGGTACCGGTTCGGCAACGAGACGCTGGCCGAGGACCTCACCTCGCAGACGTTCGAGAAGGCCTGGGGCGCGCGGCACCGTTACCGCCACGACCTCGCGGCGTTCTCGACCTGGCTCATGACCATCGCCCGCAACGTGGGTGTGGACCATCACCGACGTCGGCGGGAGCACCTGCCGCTCGAGGCGGCCGACGCCGTGGCCGACGCGAGCGATCCCCTGGCCCGCGTGGAGGCGCGCGAGTCGCTCGAGCGACTCGTGAGGTTGATCGAACGGCTTCCCGATCGCGATCAGGAGTTGATCGCGCTCAAGTACGGCGCGGAGCTGGACCACCGCGCCATCGGACGGCAACTCGGCCTGTCCGAGACCCACGTGGGCTCGCTCGCGCACCGCATCGTGACCAAGCTGCGTTCGGCGATCGAGTCGGAAGGGAGTGTCGCGAATGGATGACCGTTTCCTGCACGAGCCGCGACGTGAACCGTCGCCCGCGTTCGCCCGTTCGCTGCGCGCGCGACTCGACCGCGCCGAGACCGCCCCCGCGCCGCGCCGGACATGGACGCCGTGGATCGCCGCGGCGGCCGCGGTGATCGCGGCCGTCCTGCTGGTCACCGTTCCCGCGGTGCGCGTGGTCGCGCAGAGCGCCCTCGACCTGTTCCGGGTGCGCAACTTCGCGGCGGTGACGGTCGATCCGGATCGCATGCAGCGCCTGCGCGATCTGGCGGACGCCGAAGCGGGCGCGCTGGACCTGTTCGAGCGCGACGCGCAGGCGTCCGAGCCCGCCGCGCCGGTCGAGTACCCGTCGATCGAGCAGGCGGCGCAGGCGGCGGAACTGCCCGGGTTGCGTCGGCCGAGCACCGTGCCCGACGGCATGCGGTTCGAGAAGGCCGCGGTGACCGCCCAGCAGGAGGTGCGGCTCAGGGTGCGCGCCCAGAAGTTGCAGCACGTGCTCGATGCGCTCGCCATCCGCGACGTGCGTGTGCCCCTGGAGCTCGAGGGGCGCACGCTCACCGTGCGCCTGCCGCACAGCGTCGTGCAGACCTATCGCGGCAAGCGCCACGAACTCGTCACGATCGAGGCGCCGAGCCCCGAGGTCGTGATGCCGCCGGGCACCGAGATGCGCACGCTCGGCACGATCGCGCTGCGCCTGCTGGGGCTGGATGAAGGCGAGGCGCGTCGCATGGCCGACGGGCTCGATTGGCGCGGCACGCTGCTCGTGCCGGTGCCGCTGCACGCGAGCACGTTCCGACAGGTGGACGTGAACGGGAACCGCGGCTTGCTCGTGCGCAGCGAGCGCGAGACCGACGCGAAGGGCGAGGTCGTGCGCCGCGGGGGCACGATGGTGCTGTGGACGCAGGGCGATCGCGTGCTCGCGGTGCGCGGTGACGTCGGCGACCAGGAGGCCCTCGAGGTGGCGCTGTCCATGCGGTGATCATCGGGCCCGAGTGCGCGGCCCGCACGGGTCGCGCACGCGGGCCCTTCCGTGACAGAGTGGGGCGCATGAGCGCGTTCGCGATCGAGACCCGACACCTGCAGCGGTGGTTCGGCACCCAGCACGCGGTGGCCGACCTGTCGTTGCGCGTGCCGCGCGGCGAGGTGTTCGGGTTCCTGGGCCCCAACGGCGCGGGCAAGTCCACCACGATCAAGATGCTGCTGGGCCTGATCGAACCCAGTGCGGGCACGGCCACGCTGCTCGATCGCCCGATCGGGGACCTCGCCGCCCGCGCGAAGGTCGGGTTCCTGCCGGAGCACTTCCGTTTCCAGGACTGGCTCACGGGTCGCGAGCTGTTGCGCTTCCACGGGCGGCTGCTCGGACTCGGCGGTCGCGACCTCGAGACGCGCGCGGCCGCCCTGCTCGAGCGCATGGATCTGGTCGAGGCGTCCGAGCGCCCGATCCGCACCTACAGCAAGGGCATGACGCAGCGCATCGGACTCGCGCAGGCGTTGCTCAACGACCCCGAGATCGTGTTCCTGGACGAGCCCACGTCGGGACTCGATCCGCTGGGCCGCCTGCTCGTGCGCGACGTCATCCGCGAGCTGCGCGCGCGCGGCACGAGCGTGTTCCTGAACTCGCACCTGCTGGGCGAGGTCGAGGCGACCTGCGATCGCGTCGTGTTCGTGAAGCAGGGCCGCGTGGTGCACGAGCTCGACATGGCCGCCGCGCCGGACGGACTCGAGGTCGAGTTGCGCGTTGCGCACGCGCCGCTCGCCACGCTGGCCGCGCACGGCACCGTGCTCGCCGCCACCGACGATCATGCGCGCCTGCGCGTCGCGGACGAGTCCGCGTTGCCTGCGCTGGTGGCGGCGCTGGTGGCCGCCGGTGCCGAGCTGTACGCCATGACGCCGCATCGGCGATCGCTCGAGGCCACGTTCCTCGAGGTCATGGGCGAGGACGGGAGGCCGGGATGACCCTGCGCGCCCTGGCGACGATCGTGCATCTCACGCTGCACGAGGCGTTGCGGCGTCGCGTGCTCGTGGCCACACTGCTCGGTGCGGCCGCGTTCCTGCTGTTGTACGCGATCGGCTTCCACTTCGCCGCGGCGAACGTGCGCGACGAGGTCGGCATGACGTTCGTGCGCCAGCGCATGACGCTCAACGTGCTGACGCTCGCCGGGCTCTACGCGACGCACTTCCTGGGCGTGCTCACCGCCGTGCTGCTGCCGCTCGACACGTTGTCCGGCGAGATCGCGAGCGGGGTCATGCAGACCGTGGCCAGCAAGCCGCTGTCGCGCCCCAGCATCGTGCTGGGCAAGTGGATCGCGTACGCGCTCGTGTGTGCGGGCTACACGTTGGGCGTGGCGACGGGGGTGCTGCTCGTGGCCGGGCTCATCGGTGGGTTCACGCCGCCGGGCGTGGTGCAGGGCCTGCCGCTCATGATGCTCGAGTCGGTGCTGTTCGTGACGCTGTCGATCGCGGGCGGCACGCGGTTGTCCACGGTCACCAACGGCGTGCTCGCGTTCGGCTTGTACGGACTCGCGTTCATCGGCCACTGGGTCGAGCAGGTCGGCTCGTTCACGGACAACCTCGGGGCGCGCAACGTGGGCACGGTGGCCAGTCTGATCATGCCCACCGAGGCGATCTGGGGCCGCGCGGCCCACGGGATGCAGCCCTCGATCATGCGGGACCTCGGCATGACGCCGTTCGCCCCGGTGTCCGAGCCCAGCCTCGTGATGGTCGCATGGGCGATCGGCTGGGGCGCGCTGGTGCTGCTGTGGGGCGTGCGGGGATTCGCCAAGCGCACGCTGTGAGGCGCGGTCACGCCGTCGGGTTCGAACCCCCGCCCGGCTTCTTCTTGCCGCACTTGCAGTCGCCGCACTTGTGGTACGGGCCCGGCGGCA
>CAZZLY010000133.1:0-3612 GCA_964655175.1 uncultured bacterium | reverse complement strand
CACGGTTCATGGCCGGGGCCGCTGCGTGGGCGCGAGGCGGTGGCGGGCGAGGAATGGGTCGGGCCGGGGCGGCTGGCGCACCTGCTTGCGGGTGCCCTGGGGCTACCCGCCGAGGCGGTGGGTGCGAGCGATCGCGCGGCGCGCCTGGCGCAGGCGGTCGCGCTCATCAAAGGGTTCTGGAGCGAGTCGGCCGCCACCGATCCGCTGGGGACGGCGCGACGGCTGCTCGAATGGCGCGACCGTCTCGCCATGGCCGGCTGGACGGGGGCCTCGGGCCAGCCGCGTCTGGCGGCGCTCGGCAACCTCGTGCGTTCGGCGCCCGCCGGGCTGCCGGACCGGTTGCTCGAGATCGAGCAGGCGCTTCGTACGCGCGCATCGGGCGTCGAGACGCTCACGCTCACCTCGCCGCGCGCCGAGTTCGCGCCGCTCTGGCAGCGCGTGTTCGATGCGCTCGAGGCCGCGGGGACGCGCATCCATGAGCAGGAGACCGTCGCCGCCCCCGCCACGGGTGACCTCGCAGCCGCACGCGAGCCGGGCTTCCGTCCGAGCGGGGATGCCTCGCTCACGCTGCTGCGTCCCGCCGGCCCCCTGCAGGCGGCCGAAGAGGTCGCGGCCTGGCTCGCCTCGCTCGGCGACGACGCGTTCGACGGCACGGTGATCATCGGTCCGGATCCGGTGCTCGACGCCGCGCTCGAGCGTCACGGTCTGCCCACGGTGGGTCCGCGCTACGAAGTCGCGGACGACGCCATGTACCAGTTGCTGCCGCTCGTGCTCGAGATGATGTGGGCACCGCAGGATCCGCAGCGCGCGTACGAACTGCTGCTGCTGCATCCGTCCATCGTCCCGGGCGACGCGGCCATCAAGCTGCGCCGGGCGCTCAAGACCTGGCCGGCGGTGGGCAGTGACGATTGGGACGAGGCGCTGCGCTTCGCGCTCGCGGCCATCACCGAGCCCGAAGCGCGCGAGCGCATCACCAAACGCATGAACACGCTGTGGGCGGCCGCCGCCAAGCGCGACGAGGGCGTCGCGCGCGAGGTCGTGCTGGAGCGCGTGCAGCTGCTGCGCGAATGGCTGCAGGCGCGGCTCGACACCGAGACCGGCACCGAATCCATGAAGGCCGCGCTCAAGCAGTGCCGCACGTTCCGTCGTCTCGTCATGGCGTCGTCCGAACCCACGGTGAGCGAGCCGCAGCTGCGACGGCTGGTGGCCGAGGCCACCAAGTCGCTGGCGAGTGATTCGCCTTACCGCGCGCGTGCGGGCTTCGCCTCGGTCGAATCCCCGGGCTGCATCGTCGGACCGGCGCGCCGCATCGTGTGGTGGGATTTCAATGGCGCGTCGGTGGCGCAGGAACGTCGCATCCCGCTCACGCGGGCCGAGCGCGACGATCTCGCGGCGCAGGGCGTCGTGCTGCCGCTGCCCGAGCAAGTGGCCGCCGCACAAGCTGGGCGTTGGGCACGGCCGCTCATGCAGGCGAGCGAGGCCCTGTTGCTCGTGTGTCCGATCGTGGGGCCGACCGGCGAATCACAGCATCCGCATCCTCTGTGGGATGAGGTCGCCGCACGCCTCGCGGGCGAAGGTGCCGAGAAGCGCGAGGGTCTGCAGCGACTGGAGCTGCGCACGCTCGCGGAGCGTCTCGCGCAGGAGCCGCGCACGTCGCTCGCGCGGCCGCAGCCCGTGCGCGACTGGACCGTGCCGCAGGGACGCATCGAACGCCGCGACGTGGAATCCCCGTCGAGCATCGAGACGCTGCTGGGTTGCCCGCTCAAGTGGGTGTTCGATCACGTCGCGCGCCTGCGCGGATTCGACGATCCCTCGCTGCCAGGGCCCGAGGATCCGCAGCTACTCGGCAGTCTCATGCACGAGCTCATCAATCAGATGTTCCTGGCGGGGGTCCCCGAGCCTTCGCGGATCACGGCCGAGGCCGAGCGCCTGTTCGATCGCGAACTGCCGCGGCACGCCGCGCCATTGGCACTGCCGGGCGCCGAGACCGAGCGGGCGCAGGCGCGTCGCATCTTCGTGCGCACCGCCGAGCGCATGAGCGAGCTGCTCGAGCGCACCGGCAGTAAGATCCTCGAGAGCGAGGCGACGCAGGGCGGGTTCGCGTTCGGCACCGAGTTCAAGGGTACGCCCGACCTCGTGCTCGGACCGCCGCGACGCGTGCTCGACCTCAAGTGGGGCGGTGCGACGTACCGCAGCAAGAGCCTCGAGCGTGGCACCGCGTTCCAGTTGGCCGCGTACTCGTATCTCACCAGCGACGGCGAGGTGTTCCCGGGCGTGGCGTACTTCATCATGGGTGCGCAGCGCATGTTCACCACCGCGCCCGACCTGTTCCCGACCGCCGAGCCCATCGAGGGCCCGTCGCCCAAGGAGACCTGGGAGCTGTACAAGAAGGTCCACGCCGAGCGTTGGGAGCGCGTCGAGTCCGGGCACATCGAGGCCCTCGGCGTGCAGGTCGGCTACGAGAAGGTGCCCGAGGAGACCCGGCTCGAGGACGGTGTGCTCACCGTCGCGCCGCCCTGCAGGTTCTGTGATTACGCCGCGATGTGCGGGCGCGCGTTCAAGCGGGAGGATGCGTGAACGACATCGAGATCATCTCGGCGAGCGCGGGCTCGGGTAAGACCTACAAGCTCGTCACACTGCTCGAGGCCGCCCTCATGGACCCGGTCGCGCCGGTGCGTCCCGAGGCGATCGTCGCGACCACGTTCACGGTGAAGGCCGCCGCCGAGCTGCGCGAGCGCGTGCGCCTGCGGCTCCTGGAGAAGGGCCACGTGTCGGCGGCCCAGCGCATGTCCGTGGCGCGCATCGGCACCGTGAACTCGGTGTGCGGCACGCTCGTGTCGGAGTACGCGTTCGAACTGGGTCTGTCGCCCGAGATGCGCACGCTCGACGAGGACGCTGCGAACGAGGCGTTCGAGAAGGCGCTGGCCGCACGCGTGAGTCTGGAGCGCGATGCCGACGGCGTCGTCAGCACCGACAACGCCGCTGCGCTCGAACTGGAGGCGCTTTCCGAGCGCCTCCCCGGACTGGCGTGGCTCGAACAGGTGCGCGCGCTCGCGACGCACGCGCGCACCAACCGGATCGAGCCCGACGCGTTGCGTGACAGCGCCGAGCGCAGCATCGAGGGACTGTTCAAGCATCTGTTACCCGCCTCGGACGATGCCCGCGTGCTCGAGGACATGATCGTCGAAGCGGTGCGGACGTTCGTGGCGCATCCGGGTCTCGATGCCACCAAGGCCACCAAGGGTGTGGTGGACAACGCCAAGCGGTTCCTGCGCGAGATCGACGAGGGCCGCACGCCCGCGTGGCCCGACTGGGCCCGTTTGGTGCGTCAGGCGTCCGAGATCGGTGCCAAGTCGCGCACGCTCTACGCGCCCGTCGTCACCGCGGCGCGCGAGATCGAGCATCATCCGTTGTTGCACGACGACCTCAAGCGCGCCATCCGCCACGTGCACGCGCTGGCGGCGCAGGCGCTGGTGGACTATCAGGAGTACAAGCGCGCGTGGGGGTTGCTCGACTTCGTGGATCAGGAGCGCCACGCGCTCACGCTGCTCGAGCGGCCGCACGTGCAGGAACAGCTGCGCGGCAGCCTCGATCTGGTGCTCGTGGACGAGT
>CAZZLY010000132.1:0-3702 GCA_964655175.1 uncultured bacterium | reverse complement strand
GGTGACGGAGCAGCGCCTCGAAGAGTGCCGTGTCCGTCGTGACCGGTTGCGCGAGGAGTATGCCGTCGAATCCGCGGGTGTCCGGGCGACGGACTGGATCCAGACCCTCATCGCCGGCGCCGCTCTTGTTGGTGTGGCGTTCTATCTCTTCCATTTCTATATGAGCGTGTTCTACAACGCGTTCATGTTCGATCCGCTCGCGGAGCGTGGCCTCGCGCGATCCGCCGCGCTCGGCTCTGCCACGCTCATCAATCCCAAGGCGTGGCGCGTCGCGCAGAGCAATCCCATCCTCTACCTGTATCCCTTTGTCTTCTTCGCGCTGGGTCTCGTGCTTCACGCGGTCTGGAAGCACGGCTCGCGACTCTGGCTCACGGTCATCATCGTCGCCACGCTGCTGTTCGACGGCTTTCTCGCGACTGAGATCGTTCGAAAGGTGCATACGGCGGAGTACCTGCTCGGCAAGACGCCGACGCCGTGGACGGATGGTATGTTCCTGCGCGACCCGCAGTTCTATCTCATCATGTTCTCGGGCTTTCTGGTGTTCCTCGTGTGGGGTGTTCTCATCGGTTACTTCCTCTCGCACGTCGAGAAGCTCCATCCCGGTGCGGTGAAGAACCGCCTCAAGTTGGCAGAGGAGGAGTTCGATCGACTCGAGACGCGCAGTGCCGGTCTGCCGGCTCGGCAGAGCCAGCTCGATAAGCGGCGCGCCCTCTGTTCCGGTGCATTCGATGAGTTCAGGCTCGACGTCGCCAGTGTGTTCGAGGGTTTCCAGCGTGCCATCGCCGCGCAGTGGGCGCAGGAACCGCACAAACACATGGCGCTGGTGCAGGAGGCCAAGGCCACCTGTGATCGAGAGCGCGAACGTCTGGAGGGACTGGTCCGATGAGGATGCGCCGTGGACGTTCGCCTTGGTTCGACGTGTTGATGCTGCTGTTCGTCGCGACGGTGGCCGGTTGTCAGCCGTCGTCGAAGCTCGATTCAGGGGAGGATGAGGTTGCTCAGGCTCAACCCGCGCCCATCAACCTCATCGTGGTCGCCGACCTGTCCGATCGCATCCGGACGTCGGGACAGATCCAGCGGGACAGCACGATCATCGACGAGATCGCGAGCGCGTTCAGGCGCCGCGCCCAGGTGGTGGGCTACCCGTACTGTCGCGACCGACTGCGGTTCCAGGGCGTGCGCAGCACCGTCACCAGCGAGGACGTCGCCGTCGATGTCGGTGCTCTCAACGACAAGGGCATCGTGATCGTCGCGAAACTGCCCGGCTACCTGACGTCCTGGGCGAATCAGGCACGGAAGTTCTATGCCGCCGAGGGGCCGTTCGTGGGTGCGGATCTGTGGGGCTACATCGCACACGACCTGAGTGCGGTGCGCGATGCGAAGGCGCGCAACAAGATCATCGTGATCACCGATGGTTATCTGAACTTCGCCAGTGGGGTCGCGCGACCGCGCAACACCGAGATGCACGTGGCCGCGCTGCGACAGGCGGGCGCGCGCTGGGAAACCCAGTTCCCGCGATATGCGCTGGCGGGTGTGGGGCAGCGGTTCGAGGACTGCGACCTACTCGTGCTAGAGGTGGCGCCCAAGGATCCGATGCGTAACGTGACCGAAGCCGACATCCTGCGACGCTATTGGACGGCGTGGGCGGATACGCTCGGTATGCGCCACGAGTCCAGTCCCGACCAAGCGGTGCTGCTCGACAACGCGCCGCTCAGCGCGCTGCAAGGACGGCTCGACACGTTCCTGATGAGCGAGTGATGGGAAGGCTGCGTGCGCGGCGGGGCAAGGGCCCACGCCGCGCACGTGTACCATCGCGATTGCAGGTCGCTCGGTAACGAGTCGAGGTCGTGGAAGAGGGCGACGAGATGACGTGGTTCTGGGTGGTCCTGGGCGTGATCGTGTTGTTGGCCCTCGCGTGTGTCGCCATCGTGTTGCGGGTGCTCTACGCATTCCTCGTGGTCTGTTCCGAGGCCAAGAGTCGGCAGGATGCGGGCCCGTTCCGCTCCGAGCGCACGCCGTGATGAAGTACGAATTCCATTGATTTCACGCGTCATTTCGTGTATGATGCGCGGCTCTCCTGGAATCGGATCCCCCGCCGTGTGGTCGCCGCAAGCGGCAGTCCCGCAAGCGGGTGCGAGGTCCTCAGGGTCGTGCCGAAAGGGTGTCCCACCGCTCTCCGAGGGGGTTCCTGTGGCCGGTCGTCGTGGTTCCACCATGCACCGAAGCACCCTGCCGATCCTCGATCGTCGCGCGCGATGCGTTGCGTGTGTCCACGCGCAGGACGGTCCCCACGAACCGCGAATCCTTCCGTGCCCGGCCGCATCCGTTGGCCACGCCGTGATCGAGCCGACGCCGTAGCCGCAGGGCGTCGACACGGCTGCACCCAAGGGACCCGTTTCGAGACCGCGTGTCACTGACGCGGGACTCATGGGTTCATGGGATGACGCCCAGAGCGCGAAAGAGCCGGGGAACCCCGGAAGGTCCGCGACGGGCGCAGGTCAAGGAGAGTCCCCGTGAGCGTTCCCGAAACCGAAGTCGCCGTCGCCCCCGTCGTCACGCCCCAGCTCGTCACCACCGACGGGCGCACGTTCCCGCTGCGTTCCGCGGATCTGACCGCCCGCGCCGAGGGCGGTTTCGCCTCGTCCACGCTCACCCAGACGTTCGTCAACCCGCACGACGAGGCGCTCGAGGTCGTGTACACGATGCCGCTGCCGGCCGACGGCGCGGTGCTCGGCTACACCGTCACGGTGGGCGACCGCATCATCCGCGGTGAGATCCAGACCCGCGAGAAGGCGCGCAAGAAGTACCTGCAGGCGCTCGAGGAAGGGCGTGTGGCGGGTCTGCTCGAGCAGGAGCGCGTCGCGACCTTCGAGCAGAGCCTGGGCAACATCCCGGCGCACGCCGAGGTGAAGGTGGCCATCGAGGTCGTGCACCCGCTGGCGTTCATCCCGGCGGCGACGCGCCTCGGGCTGCCCGCCGCGTGGGAGTACCGCTTCCCGACCGTCGTCGGCCCGCGCTATTCGGGGTCCGAGGGCCGCGTCGAGGATCGCGAGCAGCTCTCGCTGGACGTCTCGGCCAACGGCACGCCGGTGCGCATGAACCTGGCGCTCACCGTGGGCGGCACCACGCCGGTCACCGGGCTCACCTCGCGCAGCCACACGCTGGTCACCGACACTGCCGGTGTCATCGGCTTCGATGGCGAGAGCGCACTGGATCGCGACGTCGTCGTGAGCTGGGCCGCGAGCACGCAGGAGGTGGGCGTGTCGGTCGTCGAGGGTGCCGGCCTCGCGGGTGACGACGGGCGCTACGTGCTCGTCACGGTGGTGCCGCCGACGCAGCCCGCGGTCGTGTTCAGCCGCGAACTCACCATCCTGCTCGACAGCAGTGGTTCGATGCGCGGCGACCGACTCGCCATGGCCAAGCGCGTCGTAGCGGACCTGCTGCGTAGTCTCGAGCCGCAGGACGCTTTCGAGCTGTTCGCCTTCTCCAGCCGCGTCGAGCGCCTCACCCCGGGGCATGCGCGCGTCTCGGCCACGCGGGAGTCCATCAAGCAGGCGCTCCGCGCGTTGGCGGCGGTCCAGGCCAACGGTGGGACCGAGATGGAGGACGGGATCAACAAGGCGTTCGAGGATTCCACGGACGACGCACAGCGTCAGGTCGTGCTGCTCACCGACGGCGACGTGAACTTCGAGCCCGCGATCG
>CAZZLY010000131.1:0-3766 GCA_964655175.1 uncultured bacterium | reverse complement strand
CCAGCACGGCGAGGTGTTCGTCACCGACGACGGTGCCGAGACCGACCTCGACCTGGGGCACTACGAGCGCTTCACGCACACCTCGGTGACGCGCAGCCACAACGTGACCGCCGGTCAGATCTACGACTCGATCCTGTCGCGCGAGCGTCGCGGCGACTATCTGGGTCGCACCGTGCAGGTCATCCCGCACGTCACCGACGAGATCAAGAAGCGCGTGCACTCGCTGTCGCTCACCACGGGTGCCGACGTGCACATCGTCGAGATCGGCGGCACGGTGGGTGACATCGAGTCGCTGCCGTTCCTCGAGGCGATGCGTCAGCTCAAACTCGAGAACCGCCGCGACGTCATCAACGTGCACGTCACGCTGGTGCCGTTCATCCGCGCCGCCGGCGAGGTCAAGACCAAGCCGACGCAGCACTCGGTCAAGGAGCTGCGCGAGATCGGCATCCAGGCCGACATCCTGCTGTGCCGCAGCGAGACGCCGCTCGACTCCGACGTGCGCGAGAAGATCGCCCTGTTCTGCAACGTGCCGACCGAGGCGGTCATCGCGGCCACCGACGTGAGCAGCATCTACGAGGTCCCGGGCGTGTTCCACGCCGGCGGCCTCGACGACCTCGTCGTGGACATGCTGGGCCTGCCGGACAAGGACGCGCAGCCCTCGGACCTGACGGCGTGGACCGAGTTCGTGCGCCGCGTCACGCGTCCCGAGAAGCAGTGCGAGATCGCGGTCGTGGGCAAGTACACGCACGTGCGCGACGCGTACAAGAGCATCATCGAGTCGTTCATCCACGCCGGGGCGGCGAACAAGGCGCGCGTCAACCTGCGCTGGGTCGAGAGCACCGACCTCGAGTCGCAGGGCGCGGCCGCGCTGCTCGCGGACGTGGACGGCATCCTCGTGCCGGGCGGGTTCGGCGAGCGCGGCGTCGAGGGCAAGATCCTCGCGGCGCAGTACGCGCGCGAGAAGAGCGTGCCGTACTTCGGCATCTGCCTGGGCATGCAGGTCGCCACGATCGAGTTCGCGCGCCACGTCGTGGGCTGGGCCGACGCGCACTCGAGCGAGTTCGACGCCAGCAGCGAGCACAAGGTGATCGACCTGCTCGCCGATCAGGCCGGTGTCGTCGAGAAGGGCGGCACGATGCGTCTGGGCGCCTACAAGTGCGCGCTGCGCGACGGCAGCCTGGCCGCCCGCGCGTACGCGACCTCCGAGGTGAGCGAGCGTCATCGCCACCGCTACGAGCTCAACAACAAGTACGCGCAGCAGCTCACCTCGCGCGGGCTCGTGCTGTCGGGCAAGTGCGTGGGCCGCGAGCTCGTCGAGATCGTCGAGCTGCCGGACCATCCGTGGTTCCTCGCGGTGCAGTTCCACCCCGAGCTGCGCAGCCGTCCGCACGAGCCGCACCCGTTGTTCCGCGACTTCGTGCGCGCCTCGCTCGAGCGTCGTGCGGCCCGGGTCGGCAACAACGACTTCGTGCCCGCGGCCGCGAGCCCGGCGGCGTCGTCGGCGACCGTGTCGTGAGGTCGTTCGCGATCGGCAACGCCACGGTGGGCGGCCCCGGGCTGCTCATCATCGCGGGGCCGTGCGTCGTCGAGAGCGAGTCGCTGTGCCTGTCCATCGCGGCCGAGCTGCAGAAGCTCACCGCCGCGCGCGGGCTGCCGTTCGTGTTCAAGGCCAGCTATCGCAAGGCCAACCGCTCGAGCGGCCGCTCGTTCACGGGACTGCCCGGGGACGAGGGCCTCGCGGTGCTCGCGCGCGTGAAGCGCGAGCTCGGCGTGCCCGTGCTCACCGACGTGCACGAGACGAGCGAGGTCGCCGCGGCCGCCGAGGTCGCCGACATCCTGCAGATCCCCGCGTTCCTGTCGCGCCAGACCGCGCTGTTGCAGGCGGCCGCGCGCACCGGTCGCACGGTGAACGTGAAGAAGGGCCAGTTCCTGGCGCCGTCCGACATGCAGAACGCGGTGGACAAGCTCGTCGCCGCCGGCGGGGAGCGCATCCTGCTCACCGAGCGCGGCACCACGTTCGGCTACGGCGATCTGGTCGTGGACATGCGCGGGTTCGTGACCATGCGCGAGACCGGTTGGCCGGTGCTGTACGACGCCACGCACAGCCTGCAGCGCCCCGGTGGCGCCGAGACGCGCGGCGATCGCCGGTTCGCGTTCCCGCTCATGCGCGCCGCGGTCGCCTGTGGCGTGGACGGCCTGTTCTTCGAGGCGCATCCCGACCCCGATCGCGCGCTCTCGGACGCGGCCACGCAGCTGCCGCTCGCGCAGGTGGCCGCGTTCCTCGACGAGGCGGTGCGCGTGCACGCGGCGCTGCAGGAGGTGCCGCGTGGCTGACGCGACGCCGGTGCGCCTGCTGTTCCTGGACGTCGACGGCACGCTCACCGATGGCGTGATCGGGTTCTCGCGCGACGGCGACACGCGCAACTTCTGGGTCCGCGACGGGCTCGCGCTCGAATGGGCGCGCGATCTGGGGGTGCGGCCGGTCATCATCAGCGGCCGTGCCTCGCTCGCGGTCGAGGCGCGCATGCACGACCTGCGGCTCGAGCACTATCTGGGCATCAAGGACAAGGTGGCCTGTGCGGAGCGCGTGCTCGAGCGCGAGGGCGTGCGCTGGGACGAGTGCGCGATGGTCGGCGACGACCTGCCGGACGTGCCGCTGCTGCGCCGCGTGGGGTGGCCCATCGCGGTGAACGATTCGAGCCCCGAGGTGCTGCGCGTGGCGCGCACCGTGACCACCGCGCGCGCCGGCTTCGGCGCGGTGCGCGAGGCGGTCGAGGGCATCCTGCGGCACAACGGCACCTGGGAGAGGGTGCTGGAACGTTACGAGGCGCAGTGAACCGCGTGCGAGGTGGGGCATGTCCGATCGAGGTGTCGTGGTGAGCCGCGATCCGCTGGCGCTGGCGCGCGAGGTCGTGCGCACCGAGGCGCAGGCGGTGGCCGCACTCGAAGGCCGCTTGGGCCCCGACTTCACGCGGGCCGTCGAGCTGCTCGCGGCGTGCCGCGGCAAGCTCGTCGTGGCCGGCGTGGGCAAGAGCGGCCTGTTGGGTCAGAAGATCGCCGCGACGCTCACGAGCACGGGGACGCCCGCCGTGTCGCTGCATCCCGCCGACGCGTTGCATGGCGACGCTGGGCTGTTCGCGCGCGGCGACGTGGCGCTGTTCCTGTCCAAGAGCGGCGCGACCGAGGAACTGCTCGCGCTCATGCCGTATCTGGAACGCCTCGCGGTGCCGCTCGTGTCCATCGTGGTGCAGCCGGGCTCGCCGCTCGCACAGCGCAGCGCGGCCGCGATCGTGCTGGGGCCCGTCGTCGAGGCGTGCCCCATGGACCTCACGCCGACGACCAGCGTCACGGTCATGCAGGTGGTGGGGGACGCGCTCGCAGTGGCGCTCATGGAGCAGCGCGGGTTCAAGCCCGAGGACTTCCGGTTCCTGCATCCGGGCGGGGTCATCGGTCGCTCGGCCGCGCGCCGCGTGCACGAGCTCATGCACGCGGGCGAGGCCCTGCCGCGCGTGACCGCCGCGACGCCGTTGCGCGAGGTGATGCTCGAGATCATGGCCAAGCGCCTCGGCATCACGACCGTGTTGGCCGCCGACGGCGCGTTGGTCGGCGTGGTGAGCGACGGCGACTTCAAGCGCATCCTGGTCAAGCACCCCGACCCGTGGGCGCTGACGGCGGGCGACGTCATGTCGCGCACGCCGAGCACGATCGCGCCCGACGAGGTCGTCGCCCGTGCGGTGCGCACCATGGAGGATCGCCCCGAGGGGCC
>CAZZLY010000130.1:0-3883 GCA_964655175.1 uncultured bacterium | reverse complement strand
GGGTGCGATGGCTGCGGGGGGCCCCGCTTCGCAGCCCCTCCTCGCCATCCACCCCGCGCACACGGCCTGAACGCTGGCTCGGCGAAGGGGCGCGTGGCGGGCGGCGCCGGTGTTCCGCTTCGCGGGGTGGGGACGGCGGGGTCGGCAGATATGAGACGACCCCGGGGAGCGCGGGGCTCACCGGGGTCGTGGGTGGAACGTGGGGTCAGGCGGTCGCGTTCGCGGAGGCGAGGCGGGACTCGAGCGAGGCGAGCTCGTCGCGCAGACCCTGCGGCAGCTTGGAGCCGAACTTGTCGAAGTGCGCCTTCATCGTGGGCACCTCGTTGAGCCAGCCCTCGACGTCGACGCGCAGCAGCTCCTGCATCGCGGCGGGCGTCACGTCGAGGCCCGTGGTGTCGAGTGCACCGGGCAGCGGCAGGCGACCGATCGGCGTGTCCACCGCCTTCGCGGTGCCCTGCACGCGTTCGACCACCCACTTGAGCACGCGGCTGTTCTCGCCGTAGCCCGGCCACAGGAACTTGCCGTTGGCGTCCTTGCGGAACCAGTTCACGTAGAAGATGCGCGGCAGCTTGAGCGCATCGGCGTTCGCGCCCAGCTTGAGCCAGTGCGCGAAGTAGTCGCCCATGTGATAGCCGCAGAACGGCAGCATCGCCATCGGATCGTGACGCAGCGTGCCCACGGCGCCGGCCGCGGCGGCGGTGGTCTCGCTGCTCATGATCGAACCCAGGAACGTGCCGTGCTGCCACGACAGCGCCTCGTTCACGAGCGGCACCGTGGTGGCGCGCCGTCCACCGAACAGGATCGCCGAGATCGGCACGCCCTTCGGGTCCTGCCACTCGGGCGCGATCACCGGGCACTGGCTCGCCGGCACGCAGAAGCGCGCGTTGGCGTGCGCGGCCTTGCGACCGCTCTCGGGCGTCCACGGACGACGCAGCCAGTCCGTCAGATGCGCCGGTGCGGGGCCCATCTCCTCCCACCACACGTCGCCGTCGGGCGTGAGCGCGCAGTTGGTGAAGACCGTGTTCTTCTCGATGGTCTTCATGGCGTTCGGGTTCGACTTCATGCTGGTCCCGGGCGCCACGCCGAAGAAGCCGGCCTCGGGATTGATCGCGTACAGACGGCCGTCCGCGCCGAACTTCATCCACGCGATGTCGTCGCCGATCGTCTCGACCTTCCAGCCCGGCAGCGTGGGGCTGAGCATGGCCAGATTGGTCTTGCCGCACGCCGACGGGAACGCGGCGGCGATGTAGGTGGCCGCACCCTTGGGGTCGGTGAGCTTGAGGATCAGCATGTGCTCGGCGAGCCAGCCCTCGTCGCGCGCCTGCACCGAGGCGATGCGCAGCGCGTGGCACTTCTTGCCCAGCAGCGCGTTGCCGCCGTAACCCGAGCCGTACGACCAGATCTCGCGGGTCTCGGGGAAGTGCGTGATGTACTTGGTCGTGGCGTTGCACGGCCACGGCGAATCGGGCGTCGCGGGGGTGGCGAGCGGCGCGCCCACGGAATGCAGGCCGCGCACGAAGTCCTCGCTCTTGCCGAGGTGCTTGAGCACCGCGGCGCCGACGCGCGCCATGACGTGCATGCTGGCGACGACGTACGGCGAATCGGTGAGCTCGACGCCCATGCGCGAGATGTCGGAGCCGATCGGCCCCATGCTGTAGGGGATCACGTACATCGTGCGCCCCTGCATGGCCCCGGTGAACAGCCCCTTGAGCAGGGTCTTGGTCTCGGCCGGGTCGCGCCAGTGGTTGGTCGGACCGGCGTCGTCGCGGGACTCGGAGCAGATGAAGGTGAACTCCTCGACGCGGGCCACGTCCGCCGGATCCGAACGCACGAACACGCTGCCGGGGCGCTTCTCGGGATCGAGCGGGATCGCGGTCCCGGCGTGCACGAGGAGGCGGAGCATCTCCTGATACTCGGCGGGCGAGCCGTCGCACCAGACCACCCGGTCCGGCCGACACATCGCCCGCATCTCCTCGACCCAGGCCTGCAACTTGAGATTGGTGCTCATGGCATCTCCGAGGGCTCTTCCACGGGGTGGGCGCGGGCGCGACTGGCCCCGGGCGCGGTCACCATGTACGGTCCGGGCCAGTCTAGACCCCGCTCCGGGGGGCCGCAAACCCCGGATTCGCTTGATGTTCAGTAGACTTCGGGAGCCCGCCTTGGCCCGTCCCCTCGACTGGAAGCACCTGCTGCCGGACTCGCGCTCCGGTCCGCCGCCCGAGACCGCCTCGAGCGCCCGCTCGCCGTTCCAGCGGGACCACGACCGCATCCTGTTCTCGGGCCCGTTCCGGCGACTCGCGGACAAGACGCAGGTGTTCCCGCTGCCCGTGGACGACCACGTCCACTCGCGGCTGACCCACAGCCTCGAGGTGGCCACCATCGGCCGGTCGCTGGGCACGCTCGTGGGCCATCGCCTGATCGAGTCCGGGGCGCGCCTACCCGCGGGCCGCGACGCCCGCGACGTCGGCGACTGCGTGGCCGCCGCCTGTCTGGCGCACGACCTCGGCAACCCGCCGTTCGGGCACGTCGGTGAGCGGGCGATCCAAGAGTACTTCGAGCGTCACGCCCCCACCGACCTGCTCGACGGGCTGTCCGAACGCGAGCGCGCCGACCTGCTGCGGTTCGAGGGCAACGCGCAGGCGTTCCGCATCCTCACGCGGCTCGAGCAGCCGCGCCGCGGTGGCCTGGGGCTCACGCACGCGACGCTCGGCGCCTTCATGAAGTATCCGTGCACCGCCGAGAACGGCGGTCGTCGCGATCGCGGCCGCAGCGCCAAGAAGCACGGCGTCATGGCCCCCGAGCTGCCCGCCTGGGAGCAGACCGCGGCGGCGCTGGGACTCGAGCGTCGTGCGAACGGGGTCGATCACTGGCCGCGCCATCCGCTGGCGTTCCTCACCGAGGCGGCCGACGACGTCGCCTACCTGCTGCTCGACCTCGAGGACGGCTTCCGACTCAAGCACGTGAGCGAGGCCGACTATCTGCGTCTCGTGCGTCCGCTCGCGGGCCCGCACGCCGAATCGGCCGACGCGGTCGCGCCGCTCACCAATCGCAACGACCAGATGGACCGCGCGGCGTGGCTGCGCGCGCGTGCCATCGACACGCTCGTCCACGAGCTCGCCGACGCGTTCATGGCGAACGTCGACGGCATGCTCGCGTGCACGTTCGACGACGAACTGCGTCGGTTCATCCCGCACGCGGCCGCGCTCGGCGACGTCGAGCGCGTCTGCCGCACGCAGTGCTACGACGCGCGCGACGTCCTCAAGATGGAGTTGGCCGGCGCGGAGGCGATCCAGGGGCTGCTCGACTGCTTCGTGACCGCGTTACGATCGCCCGGCACGCTGCGCGGTGACCACCAGCGCATGCTGCGCTCCCGCGTCATCGCGGACGAGGGCAGCCGCTACGACCAGCTCGTGCGCATCACGGATCACGTCGCGGGTATGACCGATAACTACGCGGTGCGGTTGTATCGCGAGTTGCGCGGCATGCGGTATCCGGGGGCGCGGGACTAGCCCAGGGATCCGTCGGGGCGATCGGTCCGGGCGCGTTCGGCGGTGCGGAAGAGCCGGCCGTGTGGGCAGGGTGCGATGGCTGCGGGGGGCCCCGCTTCGCAGCCCCTCCTCGCCATCCACCCTGCCCACACGGCCTACACGCTGGCTCGGCGAACGGCACGGTGCGGCTCCGTGCCTACCTGCCGGCCGCGTGCGCGGGGTGCGATGGCTGCGGGGGGCCCCGCTTCGCAGCCCCTCCTCGCCATCCACCCCGCACACACGGCCTGCACGCTGGCTCCTCGAACGGCACGTTGCGGCTCCGTGCCTACCTGCCGGCCGCGCGCGCGGGGTGCGATGGCTGCGGGGGGCCCCGCTTCGCAGCCCCTCCTCGCCAT
>CAZZLY010000129.1:0-4083 GCA_964655175.1 uncultured bacterium | reverse complement strand
AGCGGCGCGTCGCCCACCGCGAGTCCGTGCGTGAACCACCACGGCACGCCGTTCATGAGCGACAGCACGCGCGTGTGCGGACCCAGCAGGGGCGTCAGGCGCTCGGCCAGAGGGGGCAGGGCCTGCGCCTTGAGCGCGACGATCACCAGATCCTGCACGCCCAGACGGGTCGCGTCGTCGTCGGCGCCCGCGCACGGGGCCTGCAGCAGCGCGCCGCCGGACCGCGCCCGCCAGCCGTGCGCAAGGAGCGCGGCGCGCGTGGCACCGCGCGCAAACGCGCGCACCTCGTGGCCGGGGTCGAGGGCGAGCCGCGTGCCCACGAACCCGCCCATGGCGCCCGCTCCGACGATGGCGATGCGCATGGTGCGAAGGTCCCCGGGCCGGTGCCGCGCCACCCCGTGCGGCGCGTGCGTGGGTCACGATAGCACGCTGCAGGCCGCGCCCGCCCGCGCTAGGATGCGGTCATGACGCATCGCCCCCTGCCCGAACTGCAAGCCGACGAACTCGTGCGCTACGCACGGCACTTCGTGCTGCCCGAGGTGGGCGCCGAAGGTCAGCGTCGGCTCAAGGGCGCGCGCGTGCTCATCGTGGGGGCGGGCGGATTGGGCTCGCCGGTCGCGCTCTATCTGGCGGCCGCCGGCATCGGCACGCTGGGGCTGGTGGACTTCGACACGGTCGACACGTCGAATCTGCAGCGGCAGATCCTGCACGGCACCCGCGACGTGGGCCGGCCCAAGACGGTCTCGGCGCGCGATCGGCTGCGCGACGTGAACCCGCACGTGGACGTGCACCTGCACGAGACGCGGCTCACGAGTCACAACGCACTCGAGATCGTCGCGGGCTACGACGTGGTCGTGGACGGCAGCGACAACTTCCCGACGCGTTATCTGGTCAACGACGCCTGCGTGCTCACGCGTCGTCCCAACGTGTACGGCAGCGTGTTCCGGTTCGAGGGCCAGGCGAGCGTGTTCGCCACGCTCAGTGGGCCCTGCTACCGCTGTCTGCATCCCGAGCCGCCGCCGGCCGGTCTGGTGCCGTCGTGCGCCGAGGGCGGCGTGCTCGGCGTGCTGCCGGGCATCATGGGCAGCATCCAGGCCACCGAGGCGATCAAGCTCGTGCTCGGGGCCCCCGAGACGCTCGCCGGCCGGCTGCTGCTGCTGGACGCTTGGACGATGCGCTTCGAGACGTTCCAGCTGCATCGCGACCCCGCGTGCCGGGTGTGCGGGGACGCACCCACGGTGCGTACACTCATCGATTACGAGGCCTTCTGCGGCGTGCGCGGTCGTGCGGGGGGCGCGGGTCATCCGGGCGACTCCGCACCCACGGGCCCCGCAGGCACCCTGACCCAGGAGCACGTCATGACGATGGAGGCCCGCGAACTCAAGCGGCGCATGGACGGCGGTGAGACGGTGCAGTTGCTTGACGTGCGCGAGCCCCACGAGGTCTCGGTGTCGCGCATCCCCGGTTCGGTCCACATCCCACTCGCGGCGGTCGTCGCGCGCATGGACGAGCTCGACCCCGAGCGCGAACTCGTCGTGCACTGCAAGATGGGCGGTCGCAGCGCGCGCGCGATCGAAGCGCTGCGCGAGGCGGGTTACCGTGGTCGCATGGTCAACCTCACCGGTGGCATCACCGCGTGGGCGGCGCAGGTCGATCCGGGCATGAAGGTCGGCTGACGTCGCACGCGATCCCGAACGTGCGCTCGCTGACGAGCGCCCTCGCACATCCCCCGAACCCCGCGCGACCCCTCGCGCACGGAGTCCCATGGAGATCGCCATCCTCGGCGGCGGCATCGCCGGCCTCGCGGCCGCGATCCATCTGCGCCAACTCGGGTACGACCCCGTCGTGTACGAACGCGAGGCGGAGCGCGTGCGGCACGGGCACGGCTTCATCCTGCTCGAAGAGGGCCTCGCCTCGCTCGATGCGTTCGGCCTCGCGGGGGCGTGGCACGCCAAGGGCGAACGCATCGAGCGCTTCATCCTGCGCCGCCCCGATGGCACCGCGCAGGCCGAACTCCCGCTGACAGGGGCGTACGGGTTCCGCCGCAGCGCGTTCGTGGACCTGCTCGAGCAGGCGCTGCCCGCGGATCGCGTGCGCATGGGCCGTCGCGTGCAGGGTGTGGACTACGAGCCTGCGCGCCGACGGGTGAGGTCGGTGAGCTTCGCCGACGGCGCCCGCCTCGAGGCCGACCTGTTCATCGAGGCGGTGGGCAAGGATTCGGCGATCCGCGCGGCGCTGCATCCCGGTCGCGCGTTCGGCCCCGTGCTGGTGCGCGAGATGGTGTCGCACACGGTGGCGCCCGACATGGCCGACATCCTGGCGACGCGCTTCCTCAAATATCAAGACCCGCGCGGTGGCGTCGCGGTGGGGCTGGTGCCGTGCGGACAGGGACAGCTGCTGTGGTACCTGCAGTTCGACGCGGCGCGGTTCCCGTTCACGGGCACGACCGGCGCCGAGAAGGCCGCGTTCGCGCACCGTCTGGTGGGGGAGTGGGCCGAACCGATCGCCGAACTGATCCGGCGCACCGACTTCGAGCTGAGCTACGTGTGGAACACGTCCGACCTCGACCCGTTGCCCGATCTGCACGGTGCGAACGCCATGCTCATCGGCGACGCGGCGCATCCGTTCCTGCCGTTCACGAGTCAGGGCGTGAACGCGGCGCTGACCGACGTGCGCGTGCTCGGCGCGCATCTCGTGCGCGAACTCGGCGGCCAGCCCGACGCGGTGGAGCCGGTCGCCCTCGAACGCGCGCTCGCGGGTTATTCGCGCGCGCGACTGCCCGAGATCACGCGTATCGTGGCGTCGGGCCGCGAACTGCGCGAACGCTTCCTGCATCCCGACCGCTTCCCCGACGGCGGCGGCATCCCCATCTCGAAATGAGTCCGCACGACATGCGCTTCGACGACGACGCCGTCCCCATGCCGCTCCTGCGAGAGCGCGCCTACAACCTGCGCTGGGCCACGCTGCCGCCGGACGTGATCGCGCTCACCGCGGCCGATCCCGACTTCGCGGTGGCCGAGCCCATCCGCCGCGCGATCGCCGACTACGCGGCGGGCGGCGTGTTCTCGTACGGGCCCGCCGAGGGCCTGCCCGCGTTCCGCGCCGCGTGCGCGCGCGTGGTCACGACGCGCAAGGGCGTGCCCACGGTGCCCGCGCAGATCATGGCGGTGGACAGCGCGGCCGCCGGCATGCTGCACGTGGCGCACTTCGCGCTGAAGCCCGGCGACGAGGCGATCGTGTTCGACCCGGTGGACTTCCTGTTCAAGGCCTCGGTCGAGGCCGCCGGCGGCACCGTGCGGCTGCTGCCGATGGATCCCGACACCGGGCGACTCGATCTGGCTCGGCTCGAATCACTGGTCACGCCGCGCACGCGTCTGTTGGGCGTCTGCAACCCCGTGAACCCGGTCGGTCGCGTGCTCACCCGCGACGAGTTGCACGCACTGGGCACGTTCGCGGTCGCGCACGATCTATGGATCATGAACGACGAGATCTGGTCGGACATCGTCTACGACCGTGACGCGTTCGTGAGCCTCGCCTCGCTCTCGCCCGCGATCGCGGCGCGCACGATCACCGTGCACGGCTTCTCCAAGACGTTCGGCTTGGCGGGGCTGCGCATCGGCTATCTGGTGGCCCCCACGGACACCGTGTTCGAGGCGCTCATGGACGTGTCGCGTGCGCGCACGACCATGACCGGGGCCGCCACGTTGTCGCAGGTCGCGGCGACCGCGGCCTACGACGAGTGCTGGCCGTGGGCGGACGCGTTCGTGGACCATCTGCGCGCGCAACGCGACCTCGGCGTCGAGCGTCTGTCGCGCATCCCCGGCGTGCGCGTGCGCCCGCCCGAGGGCACGTACGTGCTGTTCCCGGACGTGCGCGCGCTCGGGGTGCCGGTCGAAGCGCTGGTCGAACGCCTCATGAACCAGGGCCGCGTCGCCGTGGTCCCCGGCGCCGCCCGCTGGTTCGGGCCCGGCGCCGAAGGCCATCTGCGCATCGTGTTCTCGACCTCGCGCGGGATCCTGAGCGAGGGACTGGACCGCCTCGAGCGCGTGCTGCGGGCGATCTGACGGTATTGCGGCGATATCA
>CAZZLY010000128.1:0-4121 GCA_964655175.1 uncultured bacterium | reverse complement strand
GGCCGACCTCGAACACCGAGGCCTCGACGCCGGCGAGCGGCTGCCGACCCATCCACACCCCGAGCACGTCCGAGGGTCGCACGACGCGACCGGCCACCGTACCTCCGAATATGCTGGTCATGTCGGCCGCGTTCAGACCCGTGAACGTCGCGGTCCAGGCGATCGATCCCGGCGCGTCGTACGCGAGCGGACCGTCACCGCCCAGACCCGCGCGCAGCGTGCGCACGCCGGTCTTCACGAACACGCCGTTGTTCGATGCGATGCGGCACTCCAGCTGATCGATCGGCAGCGGCAGCCCGGCCAGGTCCTGCGCCGTGCCGCGGATCATCACACTGCTGCTGTCGATCGCCATGACGCGCGTCACCGTGACGCGGGCGACCTGCGTCTGCTCGGCGATGCCGGCCGCGTTGGTCACGCGCACGATGTCGTCGGTGCGCACGTCCGGTGTGCTCGTGGCCCAGCAGGCGCGGCCCAGCGTGAGAAGGTTCACGTCCAGTCGGCCGGTCGCATCGGTGCTCCCGGTGGCGGTGCCCACGATCGCGCCGCCACGGAGGACGTGGATCGTGTACGGACCGGCGATCGCGGGATAGCCGGTGATCGTGACCATGTCACGCGACGGCGCGACCTGGATCGAGTGACCGGCCACCGGCGGCGAGTTGGCGATGACGGCGACGAGCGCGGCCGACAGCACCGAACGATTGCCGCCCGAGTCGTACGCGTCCACACGATAGCTGTAGGTGCCGGTCGCGAGCGCGCTGTCGCGATAACCCAGCGTCACGTCGTTGAGCGAGGCGATGCGCGCACCGTTGCGGTACACGGCGTAGCCCGCCACGCCCACGTTGTCCGTGGACGCGGTCCACGACAGCACCGCCGTACGACCGTGCAGGTTCGGCGCGACCGCGACCGTGAACGCACCCGGCGTCGTCGGCGGAATGCCATCGGCGACCGCCAGATTACGCACCAGGATCGGCGCCGAGAGACCCGAGCGATTCCCCGCCACGTCCACCGCGTCGATCGCATAGCTGTGCGCCGCGAGCGTGGGCGAGAGGTCCGCGAACGTCGTGTCCGGGGCGACCACGTCGGCGAGCGCGACCCCGTCGCGATACACGCGATAGCCCGCCACGCCCATGTTGTCCGTGGACGCGGACCACGACAGCCGGATGACGCCCGCGCCGGCCAGACCCACCAGGTTCAACGGGATCGACGGCCGCAGCGAGTCGAACTGGTTGTAGCTCACGAGCGCGGTCGGCAGCGACCGATTGCCGTAGAGCTCGCCCCAGGCCGCCATCATCTGCTCGCTCTGATTGAGGCCCGCGCCGCGCGGCGAGGCGCGATCGATGGCCACGAGCTGATACGTGTGCAGACCCGTGGGCACGTTGGCATCGAGGAACGACGTCGCCGCCGCCGGCAGGTGACGATACGGCTGCCCGTCACGCATGAGCAGGTAGTGCGACACCGACCAGTCGTCGGTGGACGCGGTCCAGCTCACGAGCACCGAGTCGAGACCCGCGTGCACGACCTGGAACGATCCGGGCGTCGTCGGCGCGACGACGTCGGCCGGTTCGAAGGTGGTGAAGCACGCGCCCGGCGCGGGGCCCGGCGGGTCGGCGATGGCGACCTCGGTGATCGTGAGCTCGGTGAGCGCAGCGGGCACACGACCGTTCCAGCGCGCCTCGACGGCGGCCGGCTCGATGACGATGCCCGATGACAACGTGCCGCCCATGATCGCGGTGATGTCGTCGTTCGACAGGTTCGGGAACGTGGCGGTCCAGTTCACACCGAGCGGGTTGTTCGCCGTGTCGTACGCGATCAGACCCTCGGCACCCGGCACGGGGTCGGCCTTTAGCCAGTGACGGCCCGAGGGGAACGCCCAGCGCAGCGCGAAAAGTCGCACGCCCATCTGCTCCATCGGGATGGGCTGACCATCGATACCCACGCCCGCACCGTGCACCTCGACGATGCCGTCGAACGCGGCCGTGAGCGGATCGTCCTGCTGCACCACGACGGGATAGCGCGTCGTCATCCCCGAGACGCGCGCCTGATTGGCGACGCGGATGAGTCCGTTGGGGAAGCGCGCGATCGTGCGCACGAGATCGCCCGCACGGATCTCGGGCGTCATGCCGGGCCAGCAGTAGTTGCCGACGTGGTTGATCTCGATCATGCCCGCGACGGGCGCCAGATCCGCAGCCGTGGCGATGAGCAGACCGTCACGGATGACCTGGACGTCGACACGATCGCTGGCCAGATAGCCGGCCGACACGATGAGGTCGCGCGACGGGAACACGGTGATGTCGATGGGCGCGATCGGCGGCTCGTTGACCGCGATCGCGGGCGGCGGGCCGAGCAGCGTGACCACGCTGACTGGCGCCGACATCGCGGAGCGATTACCGACCGAGTCGGCGGCGTCGATCGTGTACACGTGCGTACCCGCGGGCACGTTGGGATCCACGACCGTGGTCGGAGCCGGCGGCAGGCCATCGGCGCGCGACACGTTCGCGACGACGTTGCCATCGCGGTACACGCCGTAGCTCGTGACCCCGACGTTGTCCGTGGCGGCGGTCCAACGCAGGTTCACGTGGTTGGCGTTCGTGACCGTCGCGAGCAGGCCGGTGGGCACGGTGGGCGGCGTGGTCTCGAAGCCCGGCGGCGGCGGCAGGATCTCGAACGCCGTGCGACACGGGGCCTGCGGACCCGGGAAGATGCCCGCGCCCACTTCATAGGTGGTGATCTCGGTGGCGGCACCGTCGCGACCGTTCCACGACATGCCGACCTCGGCGCTCAGCGCGATGGCGACGTCGGCGGCCGAGAGCCCGGTGAACGTGGCCGTCCACGTGACCGCACCCGGCGCGTCGTACGCGAGCGTGCCGTCGCCGGGGGCCTTGAGCGTGCGACCGCGCGTGAACAGGTCGGTCGTCGTGACGAGGATCAGGTCGAGCGCGCCCAGGGGCAGCGGGCCGCCGGCGGGAGTCACGGCCGTACCGTGCACGACGACGACGCCCGGGCGGATCTGCACGGGACGACGCGCGGTCACGTCACCGACGAACGCCTCGTCGATGCGGCCGGCGTTGGGACCCGCGACCACTTCGTAGCGCACGCGATCGCCGGGACGGATGTCCGGCGTGGTGCCGAACCAGCACGCCGCGCCGGGATGATTGATGTCGATGAGCCCGTTGATGGGCGCCAACGGAGCGGCGGGGTCGGTGCCCCAGGTCACGCCGTTGGGATGGATGACGCTCACCACGACGCGGTCGGCCGGGTCGTAGCCCGAGGCCGAGACGAAGTCGCGCGCCGGGAACACACCGATGGACACCGGTGCGGCCGGCGGACTGTTGACGACCTGGGCCTGTGATTTCGAGCTGCACAGGAGTCCCAGGAGCACGACGCACGTGTTCAGGACCCGGGATTCGAACAGGTTCTTGAAACGCATGAGCGAGACACCATCAGCGGATCGGTCCGCTTCGCCGGGCGGCGACAGGCAGAACCCGCAGGGGGAGCGGGCGCGTGCACCCGTCCGAGGCGACGGACGGAGTGCACCTGAGAGAGAGAACGCCCTCCCATGCTAGCGGGCGCACGACGATGTTCGAGCGTGAAACACGCCCCGTTCGCCCGGACTGCAGGAAGTCACGGACTGCCGAATTGCATGAGCATGCTCGATCGGGTGATTCCACCCAGCCCGACGCCGAACGCTCCCCCGCGCCCGTGCCTCTTTAGAGAGCGCCCCCCGGTGAGGGCGGCGCTCACCGGGGGGCGCGTTCTCCGTCGGCCCACCCGAAAACACGAACGGCGGCCACCCGAGGGTGGCCGCCGTCGCGCTACAGGTCCCCCGGTCAGGGGATCCGAACGATACGCTTCGTCATCGTGTGATCCTCGAACCGCAGGACGGCGAAGTAGATGCCCGGCGCGCTCGACTGACCCGCGGACGTGCGACCGTCCCAGACCAGGTTGTGCGAACCGGCGTTCATGGCGCCCGAGTGCAGGCTGCGCACCTGACGACCGGCGATGTCCACGATGCCCATCTCGACGTGGCCGTCCCGCGGCAGGGCGAACGACAGCATCGCCTCGCCATGGCTCGGGTTGGGCGAGATCGGCGCGAACGCCAGCGCCTTCGGCGTCGAATCGAA
>CAZZLY010000127.1:2737-4139 GCA_964655175.1 uncultured bacterium | reverse complement strand
AGCATGAACAGCGGCTTCGATGCCACGCACCCGCCGGTGGCCAAGTCCACGCCGGTCGCGGTGACGCCGGTCGCGCCCGCACCCGTCGTCCTCCCCACGCCCGATTCGAGCGCGGTGGCGACGGACAGCACGACCTCGCGGACCGCGCCCACGGCCGCCGCGCCCACGAACAACACCACCGCGACCGTCGCCAGCATGACGACCACGACGCCGGTGACCACGGTCACGTCCACCGACACGTACAGCATCGCGGTGGGCACGTACCTGTTCAAGGATCGCGCGCAGACCAAGGCCCGCCGCATCGACAACCGCACCCCGTGGGATGCGCGCGTCGAGACGCTCACGAGCGACGGCTCGCGCACCTACCGCATCCTCGTGGGTCGCTTCACGAGCGAGGCCGAAGCCACGAAGGCCGCCGATCGCCTGCTCGCGCGCGGCCTGGTGAGCGAGGCGCTGGTCGAGAAGGTGCCGACCACGCCCGCGCGTCACTGACCCACACGACACCACGCTCGCACCCGGGGACCCTCGACCATGTCCGCTCACGAGAACCGCGACGCCACACCGCCGTTCCTGATGACGGCGCCCGTGCGCGCCGTGCTGCCCGAACTGCAGCGCGACTTCGGCACCCGTCCGCCGATCGTCCTGCTCACGGGTGACGCGGGCTCGGGTCGCAGCTGGCTCGCGAGCGAGTGGATCGAACGCAACGGCGAACGCGTGGTGCCCGTGGTGCTGGCCGACCCCGCACCGGCGGCGCACGCGTTGGCGGGCTCGCTGCTCACGCTGTTCCAGGACGGCGCCGAGGTCGTGGCCGATCAGGTCATCGCCACCGAGCACCTGCTCGACACGCTCGCCTCGCACGTCGGCGTGGGTCGCGTCGCGCTCGTGGTGGTGGACGACGCCGATCGCATGGACGACGCGCAGCTGCTCGAACTGGGTCGCCTCGCCGACGCCGCGCTCGCGCGCCACGTCGCGTGCGAGGTGCTCCTGGTGGGTACGCCCGCGCTCACCGCGCGCTTCGCCTCGCCGTCGTTGAGCGCGCTGCGCCTGCGCGTGGGCGCGGCCGTGACGCTGTCGCGCCTGTCGGCCAACGACACGCGCGAATACCTGCAGACGCGCCTGTCGCCCGGCGGCGCGCCGTGCACCGGTCGTTTCTCGCGCAAGGCCAGTCGCGACATCCATCAGGAGTCGCTCGGGCTCATCGCGGTGGTCGAGGCGATCGCCGCCGAAGCCCTGCGGCAGTCCGAGAATCTGCAGGTCTCGCCCGAGCACGTGCGCGCGGCCGCACGCGCCGTGAAGTCGCAGCGCAATCGCGTCGCCTCGGTCACGCGCGTGCTGCGCACGACGCTGCCGCCGGCCAACGACGATGCGCCGGATCCCGTGGTCGTGTCCGCGCCGCCGCCCG
>CAZZLY010000127.1:0-2637 GCA_964655175.1 uncultured bacterium | reverse complement strand
GCCTCGCTCGTGTTCCTGCTCGCGATCGGCGGCATCGCGGTGCTCGCGTTCGCGCAGCGCCAGGCGCTGAGCCGCGTCATCGCCGGCGTGTTCAGCGAATCGCGTCCGGTCGCCTCGACCGCACCCGTGGTCGTGACCACGCCCGAGCCCGAGATCGCCGCTCCGGACACCGTGGCGACGCCGCCCATGGAGTACACGATCGACGCGGGCCACTTCACGACGCGCGCCGAAGCGCGTGCCGAGCGCGCGCATCTGGCGCGTCTGGTCGCGTTCGAGATCGCCATCACCGACGACGCCGAGGGCCGTCACGCGCTGTGGCTGGGGCGCTTCACGTCGCCCGTGACCGCGGATTCCGTGCTCAACGCGCTCCAGGGCCGCGGCCTCGTACCCGAAGCCACCGTGTACGGCTACCCGATCGTCACCGGCGACTCGGCCGCGACCGCGTCGGCCACGCCGAACGCGAACGCGGCGACGACGCCCGCGACCGCCGCGACCGTGCCGAGCACGCCCGTCACGCACTAGGCGTCAGCGCACTCCCCGGGAGGCGGCGCCGCGTTCGAGCGACGTGAGGCCGCGCGCGACGCGACGACACGCGTACAGGTGCAAGCCCACCGGCGTGAAGCCCGCTTCCGCGAGCATGCGGTGGTACGCGGCCGGCGAGCGATCCTGCAGCGCATCGTGATCCCCCTCGATGCGGTCGGCGTTGGTGAACATCTCGATGAACGCCAGGCCGTCGCATAGGCGATGCATGGCGGCGAGCCCCGCGCGCACCTCCGGGGTGCGCACGTAGTGCAGCACGTCGGAGCACACGACCAGATCGAACCGGCCGCGCAGCCCCAGCGTGCCCAGATCCCCCACCGTGCCCAGACGGATGTTGCGCGTGCGACCGTAGCGCTCCACCGCGTACAGGCTCGAGTCCACGCCCTCGTACGCCACACCCGGGCGCAGGCGACGCAACTGCGCGCGCCACGGCGCCTCGCCGCAACCCACGTCGAGCACGCGCGCGATCGGACGGCCCAGCAGGTACTCGGTCGCCGCGACCGCCAGGCGCACCTTGCGCGCCACGAAGTCGTCGGCCCCCACGCCCACCTCGGAGCGGCGATACCAGTGCTCGAAATAGGCGCGGTCGTACACCTTCTCGCGTGCCACGGAGGCTCCTCGGGAACGGGTTGCGCGTGCGACGTGAGGCTGTAGTCTAGTCCATCCCGCATCCCATCCGCGTTCCGCGCCCCGAGGCCGTCGTCCTCACGGGGCGGGAGCGTCGCGCCCCCCGAGCTCGAGATGCCCGCCGTGGAATCGCGGTCCGCTGTCGCGGGCCGCTCGTGTCGCGCCGCCCTCATCGGAGACGTTGGCATGCCCAAGAAGCGCCCGACCCTCAAGGACATCGCCTCGAGGCTCGATCTGTCGATCCCCACGGTCTCCCGCGGACTCGCGGGACACCCCGACATCAGCGACGAGACGCAACAGCGCATCCACGCGGTGGCCCGGGAGTTGGGCTACGCGGTCCCCGAACGGGACGCGGAGGTGACCGGCGGCACGCAGCGCCTGATCGCGCTGATCCTGCCCGAGATCAACATGTTCTTCATGCCGGCGTTGCTCACCGGCGTGACGCGCGTGCTGCAGCAGCAGGGCTATTCGCTGGTCCTGTTCCAGACCGAGAACTCGGTGCTGCGGGAGCGCGAGATCGTCGAGCAGTGCCTGCGGCTGGCCCCCGCCGGCGTCCTCATGGCGCTCTCCAACGAGACGACCTCGCTGGATCACCTGGAGCCCCTGCGGCGACGCAACATCCCGATCGCCCTGTTCGACAAGACGCTCGAGACGTCGCGCTACTCGACGCTCACGCTGGACGACATCGAGGCCGGACAGCTCGGGGCCGAGCACCTGCTGCAGCACGGGCATCGCCGCATCCTGGGGGTGTTCAGCGATCCGCGCATGCGCATCAGCTCGCTGCGTCAGCGCGGCTTCCGGCGCGCCCACACCGAACGCATGTTGACGCTGGACGAGGCCCAGTTCGTCCTGGTGCGCAACATCGCGGACCTGGACCTCGAGTACGGCCGCGCGCTCGAGGCGTTCCCCGATGCGACGGCCACCTTCGTCATGTCCGACGAGCTGCTCGTGCACACGCATCATGCGCTCATGCGGCGCGGCATGACGATCCCCGACCGCATGTCGCTGCTGGCCATCAGCGAGGGGCACGCCCCCGAGTTCCTGTACCCGCGCGTGACGCATCTGCTGCACTCGGGCACACAGGTGGGCGAACGCATGGCCCACGTCATGCTGGGACTCATCCAGCATCCGTCGTCCACCGCGATCGACGTGCGCATCCACACCCTGGTCGTCGAGCGCGGCTCGGTGCTCACCCTGGGCCGTCCGATCAACCATCCCGACTGACGCGCGCGTCGCTCACGACGCCCGCACACGAACGCCCCGGTCCTGTCAGGACCGGGGCGTTCGTGCGGCCGCGCGCACGCTCGCGCTGCGCTCACTCGCGGATGCGATGCACCTTGGCGCCCAACTGCGTGAGCTTGGCGTCGAACGCCTCGTAGCCGCGATCCAGATGGTAGATGCGCGAGATGCGCGTCTCGCCCTCGGCCACGAGCGCCGCCAACGCGAGCGCGGCGCTGGCGCGCAGGTCGG
>CAZZLY010000126.1:0-4200 GCA_964655175.1 uncultured bacterium | reverse complement strand
TAACGACAAGGGGCGCAGGGCGCTACGGGGAATCCTCGCGGGCGGCGGGCAGGCCCGTTTCCGGTTGAAGTCCGACGGCCGGACTTGTAGAAGGAGGACATGATCCGACTCGAGGTCCGACTCGCCTCTCGTACCCGTGCACGAGCACAGCAGGAAGCAGCGCGTCGCGGTTGCAGCCTGTCCGCCGTGCTGCGGGATGCGCTGGAGCACGTGTACGGGCCAACCTCCCAAGCCGAGCGCGAGCGCACGTTGGCGGCGGTGGCGGGGCTGTGGCGCGGCCGTCATCTTGGCGAGACGGCGGCACACGTCCGAGCGCTCCGTCGTGACTCACGGCGAGCGTGGAGACGCCGGAACCCCTGAGGACATCCGCTCCACACAACAGGGTCGCGATCCGCCACTGTTACCCCCCGCCGGAGCCCCATGCCGCCCGTGACCGCCTCGCTGCCGCACGGTGACCTCGCCCTCACGCTGATCGAGCTCGGGCTCGTCGTCGTGGGTCTGGCGGCGCTCGGCCGTGTCGCACATCGGTTCGGGTTCTCGACCATCCCGCTCTATCTGGTCGCGGGGCTCGCGTTCGGTAAGGGCGGTTTCGCACCGCTCGCGCTCACGCACGACTTCGTCCATCTGGGCAGCGAGATCGGGGTGCTGCTGCTGTTGTTCACGCTCGGGCTCGAGTACACGGGCGATCAACTGCTGGGCAAGCTGCGCACGTCCCTGCCCGCGGGGCTCGCCGACCTCGTGCTCAACGCGCTGCCCGGCCTCGCGGCGGCGCTCCTGCTCGGCTGGGACCTGCACGCCGCGCTCGTGCTGGGCGCGGTCACGTGGATCTCGTCGTCGGGCATCGCCGCGCGCATCCTCACCGAGTCGGGCCGTCTCGCGACGCCCGGCGGCGGGCTCGTGCTGGCACTGCTCGTGATCGAGGATCTGGCCATGGCGGTCGTGCTGCCGCTGCTGACCTGGGCGCTCGACTCGGGCACCGGTGACCTGGGGGCCCTCCTGTTCACGCTCGCGGCCGTCACGCTGGCGCTGGCGCTCGCGTTCCGCAGCAGTGCCGCCATGCCGCGCGTGATCGAGCACGCGTCGGACGAGGTCGTCCTGTTCACGGCGCTCGGGCTCATGCTCATCGTGGCCGGGCTCGCCGAGAAGCTGCACGTCTCGTCCGCGGTGGGCGCGTTCGTGGTCGGCATCTCGATCTCGGGTCAGGTCGCACACCGCGCACGACACCTGCTGGGTCCGCTGCGCGATCTGTTCGCCGCATTGTTCTTCCTGTTCTTCGGGCTGCAGATCGATCCGACCACGCTGCCTCCCGTGCTGCCGGTGGCGGCCCTGCTGTGCGCGGTCACGATCGCGACCAAACTCGCGACCGGCTGGCTCGCGGCGCGCGCGGCGGGCCTGAGCCCGTCCGAGGGCTGGTGCGCCGGTACTTCGCTCGTGGCGCGTGGTGAGTTCAGCATCGTGCTCGCCAACCTCGGGATGAGCGCCGGCCTGCGGCCCGAACTGGGTACGCTGGCGGCGGCCTACGTCCTCCTGACCGCTGTGCTGGGTCCACTCATGGCGCGGCGGCGGTAGCACGACCGAGACGCAGGGCGCGTCCCGCAAACGCCCCCGGAACCGGACAATTCCCGCACAATCGCTCCTCCTTCGGGCGCATTGCGGGCGTGTGTGGGCTCCTATAATGTCCCGCCCGTGCGACTCTCCATTCCGCTTGAGACGGCCCCCCGCGAACAGCGCGTGGCCCTGATTCCCGAGACGGTCGGCAAACTCGCCAAGATGGGCTTCCAGCCCGTCGTCGAGACCGGCGCCGGACTCGCCGCCGGACACACCGATGAGGCCTACACGGCCGCCGGTGCGTCCATCGCTCCCGACTTCGCCGCCTGCGTGGCGGGCACCGCCGCCGTCTTCAAGGTGCGCGAGCCCTCCGCCGCCGAGATCGCGGCCATCCCCGAGGGCGCCCTGCTGCTGGGCCTGCTCGGTCGCGGCGAGAACGCCGAACAGCTCGAGCGCTATCGCGCCCGCAGGCTGGGCGTGTTCTCGCTCCACGCGCTGCCGCGCATCACGCGCGCGCAGAAGATGGATGCGCTCTCGTCCATGGCCGCGTGCGCCGGCTACAAGGCCGTGCTCACGGCCGCCAGCCTGTCGGGCAAGTTCTTCCCGCTGCTCATGACCGCGGCCGGCACCGTGGCGCCCTCGCGCGTGCTCGTGCTGGGCGCGGGCGTGGCGGGTCTGCAGGCCATCGCGACCGCGCGCCGCCTGGGCGCCGTCGTCGAGGCGTTCGACGTGCGACCGGCCGTGAAGGAAGAGGTCATGTCGCTCGGCGCCACGTTCGTCGAGATGCCCATCGGCGACGCCGGTGTGGGTGCCGGCGGCTACGCCAAGGAGATGGGCGAGCAGCAGAACGAGCTCATCCGTCAAACGATCGCGGCGCGTCTGCCCAACGTGGACGTGGTGATCAGCACCGCCTCGATCCCGGGCCGCAAGGCGCCCGTGCTCATCAACGAGGACGGACTCAAGAAGCTCAAGACGGGCTCGGTCATCGTGGATCTGGCCGCCGAGTCGGGCGGCAACTGCACCGCCACGAAGCCCGGCGAGACGGTCCTCGCGCACGGCGTCAAGGTCACGGGCCCGCTCGACATCGCGGCCTCGCTGCCCACGCACGCCAGCCAGATGTACGCGCGCAACCTGTACGAGCTCATCGTGCACCTGGCCAAGGACGCCAAGCTCAACGTGGACTTCGCCGACGAGATCACGCGCGGTTGCTGCCTCACTTACGAGGGCCGCCCCGCGTCCGAACTGGCTCCCACCGGGAAGAGTGCATGAACGCAGCACTGATGGCCGAGATCTGGGTGTTCGCCCTCGCCGTGTTCGTGGGCATCGAAGTGATCTCCAAGGTGCCGGTGGTGCTGCACACACCGCTCATGTCGGGCTCCAACGCCATCCACGGCATCGTCATGCTGGGCGGCGTGCTGGTGCTGGCGCACGCCGACACCCTCCCGCTCACCGTGATCGGGTTCCTGTCGGTCGTGCTGGGCGCGACCAACCTGTTCGGCGGGTTCGTCGTCACCGACCGCATGCTCGAGATGTTCAAGGCCAAGAAGAAGCCCACGGGGGGCAAGTGATGCTCACCCCGCTCGAGGCTCTGTACCAGTTCCTGTATCTCGTCGCGTCGGTGCTGTTCATCCTCGGGCTCAAGTTCCTCTCGAGCCCCGCGCGCGCGCGTCAGGGCAACTTCGTCGCGGCGATCGGCATGGCCGTCGCCACGGTCACGCTGCTCGCCCAGATGTACACGAACCCCGAGGGTGCGCCGCGCAACCTGCCGCTCATCCTGCTCGGCATCGTCCTGGGCGCGCTGTTCGGTGCGGTCGGCGCGCGGCGCGTGGCCATGACCGACATGCCGCAGATGGTCGCCATCCTCAACGGTTGCGGCGGTGGCTCGGCGGCGCTCATCTCGGTGGGCGAGTTCATCAAGGCCTCGCAGGCCAAAGCCGGCGCGGACACGATCCTGGGCTGCATCATCGGCGCGGTCTCGCTGTCGGGCTCGGTGGTCGCGTTCGCCAAGTTGCAGGGCCTCGTCTCCGAGAAGGCCATCAACTCGCCGATCCAGAAGTTCTTCAACGGGCTGCTCTTCCTGGCGCTGCTCGGCGTGGTCGGCTACCTGGGCTTCGTGGGCGGCGGCGCGACGTTCTTCTACGCGCTGCTCGCCATCGCGCTCGTGTTCGGCGTGTTCATGGTCATGCCCATCGGCGGCGCCGACATGCCGGTCGTCATCTCGGTGCTCAACTCGTTCACCGGCCTCGCGGTGGCGGCCACGGGCTTCACGCTGCACAACAACGCGCTCATCATCAGCGGCATGCTGGTCGGCGCGTCGGGCACGCTGCTCACGATGCTCATGTGCAAGGCGATGAACCGCTCGATCGGCAACGTGCTGTTCGCCGGGTTCGGTTCGGCGGCGGCCGCCGGTGCCGCGGGCGGCGGCCCCACGGGCCCCAAGAACTACCGCGAGGTGGGCGTCGACGATGCGGCGGTGCTGCTCGCCAACGTGCAGAGCCTCATCATCGTGCCGGGCTACGGCATGGCGGTGGCGCAGGCGCAGCACGCGGTGCGCGAACTGGCCGACCTGCTCGCCAAGAAGGGCGTCGAGGTCAAGTACGCCATCCACCCCGTCGCCGGCCGCATGCCGGGCCACATGAACGTGCTGCTCGC
>CAZZLY010000125.1:1779-4338 GCA_964655175.1 uncultured bacterium | reverse complement strand
TGGAACCCGGCCTCGCCGGGGCCGTCGAGCGTGCGCACGGTGCGGCCCTTGTCGTCGCGGATGGTGATCGCGACGCCGCCCGCGACCTCGCGCGGCACGAAGTAGTCGAGCCACGCGCCGAACGGCGGGTTCTTGGCGCTGAACTGCGCCGAGCCCCACTTACCGCCGATGGGCCGCTCGTGGTACGCCCACGCGGTGCGCGGCGAGAAGAACGACACCGTGTCCGTGAGCGCGGCCGGCGTCCACTCCTCGAGCGCCTGCACGCCGTCGAGGATGTACAGACTGCGCCCGTGCGTGGCGACCACCAGGTCGAGGTCGCGCGGCTGCGTGTGGACGTCGTCCACCGCCACCGTGGGCAGGCCCGCCTTGAACGCGTGCCACGCCTTGCCGCCCGTGACGCTCACGTACAGGCCCGTCTCGGTGCCCAGCCACACGAGGTCCTTGTTGCGACGCCCCGCGCGCACGACCTTGACCGGCACGTCCTTGGGCAGCCCGGCGGCGATGGACGTCCAGGTGCGCCCCATGTCGTGCGTCACGTACACGTACGGCGTGAGGTCGTCCGTGCGGTGACCGTCGAACGACAGGTACGCGGTCTCGGCGTCCACCGGCGAGGCGTCGAGACGGCTCACGTAGGTGCGCGCGGGCACGCCCTTGATGTTGGCGGTGCACTCACGCCACGTCTTGGCGCCGTCGGGCGACACCCACACACGGCCGTCGTCCGTTCCGGCCCACAGCACGCCCGCACGCGCCGGGGACTCGGACAGCGCGACGATCGTGCAGTACTGCTCGGCACCCGAACCGCCGCTCGACATCTTGAGCGGGTCGGCGGTCGTCAGGTCGGGGCTCACGCGCTCCCACCTGTCGCCTCGCTCGGTGAGCTTGAACACGTACTGCCCGCCCATCCACAGCACGGTGGGGTCGTGCGGCGAGACCAGGAACGGCGTGTTCCAGTTGAAGCGGTGCACGGGCTCGCCCTCGCCGTGCGAGGGCTGCAGGTTGCGCACGCGGCCCGAGACGAGGTTCGTGCGGATCAGCGAACCGCCCTGCGACTCGGAGTACACGATCGCCGGGTCCGTGGGGTCGGCGCCCACGTGGAAGCCGTCGCCGCCGCCCAGACCGAACCAGTGGTCGTTCATGATGCCGTGCCCCGAACGCGAGTCGTCGAGCCAGTTCTCGATCTCGAAGATCGTGCGCGAGGGCCCGCCCCAGCTCTGGTTGTCCTGGAGCCCGCCGTACACGTCGTAGAACGGCTCCCGCATGTTGGTGGTGACGTTGTAGAACTGGCCCAGCGCGAGGTTGTCGAGGTTGCGCCACGTGACCGCGCGATCGAAGCTCTCGTTCACGCCGCCGTCGCACCCGAACAGCAGATGCCGCCCGTTGGCCGGATCGATCCACATGGCGTGGCCGTCGGGGTGCACGCCGCGCATGCCCTTGGCGCGGAACGTCACGCCGCCGTCGTCCGAGATCCACAGGTCGGCGCCCAACAGGTACACGCGCGTGCTGTCGTCGGGCTGCACGCGGATCTGCGAGAAGTAGAACGATCGCGGCGCGTACGGACTGAGGCGCGTCCAGTGCGCCCCGCCGTCGTCCGAGCGGAACACGCCACCCGAGCGGCTGGTGTCGTCGAAGTCGGCGAGCCGGCCGCCCTCGTCGGACTCGACGACCGCGAACAGCACGTCGGGGTTCTTCCCGTAACGCGACAGTCCGATGCGCCCCGTGCGCGCGGGCAGGCCCTGCGCCTTGGCCCACGTGCGGCCGCCGTCGGTGGTGAGGAACACGCCGCCCGTGGTGGACACGCCCGTGTACGACCACGGCGTGCGCTGGCGCGCGTACAGCGCCGCGACCGCGCGCTGCGGCTGCCGCGGGTCCAGCGACAGGTCGATCGCCCCCGTGTTCGCATCCACCTTGAGCACCTGCTGCCACGTGCGACCGGCATCGGTCGTGCGGTACACGCCGCGCTCGGGGTTGGCGCCCCACAGCTTGCCCATGGCCGCCACCCACACGGTGTTGCTGTCGGTGGGATCGCACGCGATGCGCGCGATCGCCGCGGTCTTCTCGAGGCCGCGCGCGGTCCACGTGGCGCCGCCGTCGTCGGACAGGAACACACCGCGGCCCCAACCCGACGAGTTGCGGTTGTTGGCCTCGCCCGTGCCCACCCACAGCCGCGACGTGCGGCGCTGGCACATGGCCACCGCCCCCGTGCTCGCGACGGGCTGATCGTCGAACACGGGCTTCCACGTGGTGCCCGCGTTGCTCGTCTTGAACACGCCACCGGTGGCGGTCGCGACCACGTACTCGGCCGGGTTCGCCTCGTTGACCGCGAGGTCCGAGATGCGCCCGCCCATGTTGGCCGGGCCGATCGAACGGAACTCGAGCCCCTTGAAGAGCTTGGGGTCGAACGCGACGGGTTCGGCCTTGGTCGTGGCGGGCTTGGTGGCGGGCTTGGTGACCGCCGCATGCGAGACGACAGCGCACAGCACGAACGACGCGACGAGCGCAGCGACGCGGTGACGCAGGATCATGTGAGGCTCTCCCCTGACGGCGCGTGTGCGCCGGGTG
>CAZZLY010000125.1:0-1679 GCA_964655175.1 uncultured bacterium | reverse complement strand
CCCGCGAGCGCAGGATCAGGCCCTGGGCGGATCGTCCTTGGCGCCACGCATGGCCGCGACGCGCTCGAGGAACTGCAACGCCCAGCGCGCGCGGATGCCCGCCTGCCACGCGAGCCGTTCGGCGGTGTCGTCCTCGACCGCGAGCGCGGGCAGGAACGTGGCGTGCGACAGCCCGGCCATGGGATGCACGCACCAGGCGCCCTGAGCGTCGGCCCCGGTCCATTCGCGCGCCTCGCCCTCGTTGAGGAGCGACGCGGTGGCGTACGCGCGTTCGGCTTCGGGCTCGGCCTCGCTGGGCAGCACCAGCACCACCACGAGCCCCGGGCCCATGCGCGGATGCGACTGCGTGGCGCTGATGCGCAGCAGCGCCTTGCCCTTGCCCGGCGCGTCCATGAGGTGCGGCGGTGCGCAGGCGATCTCGGCGTCGATGCCGTGCGGCGCGCGCGACACGTTGGCCCACGGCGCGGGCCGCATGGCGGCGAGCGCGGCGACCTGCTCGGCCACGCCCTCGGCGCGCTCGGGCCCGGCCGCGACGTAGTCCTGCCACACCTCGACCTGCGGGATGGGCGCGAGTGCTGCGAGCGGCGAGTCCGACGCGAGGATGCGCGAGCCGGGGAACTCCACCGCGAGCCCATCGAGCGCGCGCAGCGCATCGCCCGCCTGCAGGATCGCGGCATGCGCCAGGCGACGCGAACTGGGCATGGGGTCGCCCGGCCACGCGATGACCGAGGTGTACAGCGAGAGCTCGCGCGACTCGGCATCGAAGCGCAGCGCCGACATGCCGGGGTCGCGCGCGTTGCGCATGGCGATGCGCGCGAACTCCGCTCCCGTGCCCGACACGTCGCCCAGCAGGCGCGTCTCGGCCGAGACCACGGTGCTGCCGTCGTCCCGCAGCGGGCGCGCGTAAAAGCGCATGGGATGCGCGTGCGGCCACCACAGGAACCCGCGCTCGTCCTCGGTGACGCGCTCGGGGTCGAGCTCCAGCATGGCGCGCAGTTGTCCGAGCAGGGTCAGTCCGACGTCGTCGCCGCTCATGGGCATCCCCTCCTCCGGGGTTCCGTCCCCGGAACAACCACGGCGCGGGGTCGTTGGGGACCCCGCGCCGCGCACTTCATCGGGTCAGAAAGCTCACTTGACGTCGAGCAGCTCGACGTCGAACACCAGCGTGGCGTTGGGCGGGATCACGCCGCCCGCGCCCGCGGCGCCGTAGCCCATGTCCGGCGGGATCGTGAGCTTGCGCTTGCCGCCGATGCGCATGCCCTTGACGCCCTCGTCCCAACCGCGGATCACCATGCCGGCGCCCAGCTGGAACTGGAACGCCTGGTTGCGATCGACGCTGCTGTCGAACTTGGTGCCGTCGGTGAGCCAGCCCGTGTAGTGGACCGACACGTTCATGCCCGGCTCGGCCATCTTGCCGCTGCCGACGACCATGTCCTCGTACTGCAGACCGCTGGGGAGCTTGTGCACCTTGCCTCCGGTGGGCGTCGCCGCTGCGGCGGGCGCGGGCGCGGACGGGGTCGACGGGGTGGCGCCGGTGGCCGAAGCGGCCTTCTGCGCCTCGTACTGGTTGCAGCCGGCGAGCAGCGCGATCGCGAGGACCGCGGCGGGCATACGCATGTTCATGGACTCTCCTTGTCTCATGGTGACGGCGCGTGCGGGAACCAACCGCGACAGGCTGT
>CAZZLY010000124.1:0-4363 GCA_964655175.1 uncultured bacterium | reverse complement strand
GGCGTCACGGGCGCGGGCGTGGTGTCCATGAGCGGCGTGCTCGCGACCGGCGCGGGGTTCACGTTCGGCGTCGTCGAGGGGCCCGGCGTGGGGGGCGTGCTCGGCACGTTGTTCGTGCTCGTGCCCGGCGTGATCGGCGAGCCGGCGCGCAGCACGGTGACGACGCGGCGCGACATGATCGACGAAGCGCTCTTCTTGGGCAGCGCCTGGCTCAGCGCCTCGGGCGTGGTCATGGGCGGCAGCTGCTGGCGCGCGCCGAAGCGCACCGAGCCCTGACCGTCGGTGAAGCGCGACACCCATTCGGAGACGCGCGAGTCGCCGTGGCTGGCCGGAGGAGCGACCGGCGCGGGCGTGGGGGTGAGCACCGGCGGCGGCGTGAACGTGGCGGTCGGTGCGACGGGTGTGCTCGCATCGGCGGTGGTCCTGACCGCGCGCGAGGCGGTCACGTGGAGACGCGGCGCGGCATCGAGACCGTCCTGCGGCCACACGGTGCGCTCGGCCGCGCGTCGCACGTGCTCGGGCGTGACCTGCGTGACGCCCGCACTGCGCGCGACGCGGATGGACTCGGCCGCGACCGCGTCCAGATGACCGGTGACACCGTTCGTGACCAGATGCAGCTCGCGCGACGACTTGCGCGAGAACACGCCCGAGGCGTCGCCGCCGATCGCGTTGATGCGATGCTGCAGGTAGGGACGCACGTCGGCGATCGGCATGGGATCGACGAGGCTGCGGATGCCGATGCGCGCCGCGACGGTCTGCAGCGGCGGCTCGGCCAGGCGCGTCGCGAGTTCGGGACGGCCCACGAGCGTGACGCGCAGCACCGCGCGCGCCTCGCGCACCTGGTTCACGATGTGCACGAGTTCGACGAGCGTGTCGGTGGACAACTGCTCGGCGCGATCCATGATGAGCATGGCCGGCGAGTTCCACTGCGCGATCGTGCGCGCGAACGCCTCGACGTTGTCGTTGCTCGTGTCCGAGTCCGAGCGCGCGATGTCGAACGCCGCCATGATCGTGGCGAGCAGCGTGTCGGCTTCGGCGTCGCGCGGATCGATCCACGCGGTCGTCGCGCGCGCGCCCCAGCGCGTGCAGGCCTCGCGCAGCACGAACGTCTTGCCCACACCCGCTTCGCCGGTCACGACCATGATCGGCTGCGAGTGCTGCAGACCCTGCTGCAACTGCGCGAGCACCGTCGTCATGACGGAGCTCGCGAAGAACATGGGACGCTCGTGCGTCGGCATGAACGCGTCGTCGGTGGTCTTCACGGCGTGCGTGTCCCTGGGGTGATGAGTGGGGGATCGAGGACGCTCCGCGTCCCCGCGTGACATGGATGGGTTCGCACGGGTTTTCGGCACGTTGCACGCCCGGGTTCAGCCGGAATTCGTGGTCGGGAGGGATTTCTGCACGGACCGCGGCCGGTCCCGCGGGGGGCCCGGTCACCGGCGGGTGGGCGCGGAACGGGCCATCGGCCGATCCCGGGCGTGAGGCGTGCGGACCCGCACTGGGCGCGGTCTTTCGCGCGGCCGCCCGGGCTCGGGTGTGGGGTCGATCCCCACCCCGCCGCCCGCGTGGCCCGGTCCCGGAGAAGCCCCCAACCGGGGTCCGGCCGCCATCGCGGGCGGGCCGCACCCGGCGCATCCCCCAAGCCTCGGGGTGGCCGGGACTACCGATCGACGCCGAACGTGAACTCGGTGCCGAGCGTGGCGAAGCGACGATCGCCGGTCTGCGAACCGTGCGCCCACGTGCGGTGCACGAGCACGAGCGTGCTGAGCCGCGTGGTGCGCCCGAGCGGCAGCGTCACACCGCCGCCCGCGTTCACGCCCAGCGTGTGACCCACGGTCTTGTGCCACGCACCCGTCTCGACGGTGGCCTCGTCGGTGCACTGATAACTGCCCGCGCCGGCCTGGATGAACCAGCGATGCGGTTCACCCGCGGGACCCAGCACGTGCCAGCGCGCGTGCGCGCCCAGCTGCACCGCGCGGTAATCGAAGTTGCCCGGGGCCATGTCGGGGAAGACGCGCTCGTCGAGCTCGCGCCAGCGATAGCCGCCCAGATCGGCGCCCAGGGACCAACGCTCGGAGAGGAACTGCTCGACGCCCACCGAGAACCCGTAGCCCACCTCGGCGACGTCGCGGAACGGTTCGTAGGGCACGGCCGCCGCGGCCTGCAGCGCCATCCACGTGCGCGGCTCGTCGTCCGCGCGCGCGGGGGCGGACAGGCCAAGGGTCAGCAGTGCCATCACCCACGGTGCGATGCGGTGACGCATGACGACCTCGTTCGGGGGAACTCCTCTACCCGCATCATCGTCCGAACCGCGCGCGCGGCACGCGGTCCACCCGGTCCATGGCGGCGCGTGGCCGCGGGCGCGGCTGCCGCCTTCGCACCATGCCCCTCGGACCCATTAGAATGCGCGACCCATGACCCCGCCGCGCGATACGCCGCCCAGACCCCCCGCTGCGCCCGCCACCGGTGCCGCGCCGCGCATGGCCATCGTGGGCACCGCCGGGCACATCGACCACGGCAAGACCGCGCTGGTGCGCCGTCTCACGGGCGTGGACACCGATCGGTTGCCCGAGGAGAAGAAGCGCGGCATCTCGATCGATCTGGGGTTCGCGCCACTGGTGACACCCGCCGGTGTGCACGTGGGGCTGGTGGACGTGCCCGGGCACGAGCGGTTCGTGAAGAACATGCTCGCGGGTGCCGGCGGCGTGGACCTGGTGCTGCTCGTGGTCGCCGCCGACGAGGGCGTGATGCCGCAGACGCGCGAGCATCTGGCGATCGTGAAGCTGCTGGGGGTGACGCGCGGCGTGGTGGTGCTGACGAAGGCCGACCTGGTGGACGAGGCGTGGCTCGCCGAGGTGACGCGCGAGGTGCGCGAGGCGTGCGCGGGCTCGTTCCTGGCCGATGCACCCGTGGTGCCGTTCTCGGCGATCACGGGCGCGGGGCGCGACGCGTTGCTGGCGGCGATCGACGCGCAGTTGGCCGCGCTCGCCGCGCGCGGTGACGACGGAGCCGCGCGACTGCCGATCGATCGCGTGTTCACCGTGGAGGGCTTCGGCACGGTGGTGACCGGCACGCTGTGGCGCGGCCGCGTGCGCACGGGCGACGTGCTCGACCTGCTGCCGCAGGGGCGCGAGGTGCGCGTGCGGCGCGTGCAGGTGCACGGCGTCACGGTGGACGAGGCGGTCGCCGGACAGCGCACCGCGCTGGCGGTGCACGGTGTCGAACGCGACGAGGTGGGCCGCGGTGACTGGCTCGTGGAACGCGCCACGTTGCGTGCGTCGCGCGTGCTCGACGTGCGGTTCGAGTTGCTGGGCGAGGCCGGTCGCGAATGGAAGCCCGACACGCGCGTGCGGTTCCACCTGGGCGCGAGCGAGATCATCGGGCGCTTGTTGCTGCTGGGCGAGGCGTCGCAGCGGCCGCTGCGTCCCGGCGAGAGCGCGCTGGCGCAGCTGCGGCTCGAGCAGCCGGCGGTGGCCGCACGCGGCGACCGGTTCGTGATCCGCGCGTATTCGCCCAGTCGCACGGTGGGCGGCGGCAGCGTGATCGAGCCCGTGGCCGAGCGGCGGCGGCGCACGCAGACCGAGGGTCTGGAGTCGTTGGAGGTGCACGAGAGCGGCTCGCTGGAGTCGCGCCTGCTCGAGAAGCTGGAGGCTGCCGGCAGGATGCTGCACACCGAGCAGCTGGCGCCCGAGGTGGGCGAGCCCGTCCCCGCGGTGGCGAGCGCGCTGGCGCGCATGGCGGCGCGCGGCACGGTGGCGAACCCGGTGGCCGACCGCTGGGTGGGCGACACCGTGTGGAGCGAGGCGCGCGAGCGCGTGGTCACCGCGGTGCGCGAGTACGCCGAGCAGCATCCGTCGCGCTACGGGATCCTGAAGGGCGAGCTCAAGAGCGGGTTCAAGTCGCGCATGGACGTGGGGCTGTTCGACGCCGCGTTCGCGGGGCTGCTCGCCGATCACGACCTGGAGGTGCAGGCCGATCGCGTGCGCGTGGCAGGGCTGCCGTGGACGCCGCCCGCCGCGACGATGGCGGCGCTCGAGAAGCTCGAGGCGCTGCTCGAGGCCGACGGCTACCTGGTGCCCGACAACGACGCGTGGGCCAAGGCGCTGGGCGCGAGTGCTGGAGAGGCCGCCGGGCTGGGGTTCTTTTTACAGCGGCTGGTGCGCGTGGACTCGCAGTTCACGTACACGACGCGGCAGATGGAGCGCCTGCGCGCGCAGTTGGCCGCGTGGTTCGACGCCGGGAACGCCGCGCTGACGGTGGCCGACTTCCGCGGCTTCACCGGCGCCTCGCGCAAGTACGCGGTGCCGCTGCTGGAGCACGCCGACCGCGCCGGCTGGACCGTGCGCGTGGGGGACGAGCGGCG
>CAZZLY010000123.1:0-4570 GCA_964655175.1 uncultured bacterium | reverse complement strand
GCGTCAGGCCTCGATGCCGTAGCGCTTCATCTTGCCGAGCAGCGTCGTGCGCGACATGCGCAGCGAACGGGCGGCGTCGGCCTTCACGTAGTGCATGCGTTCCAGTGCGGCGATGATGCGGGACTTCTCCTCGCTCTCGATCTCCTCGGTGAAGTTGCGCGGCGTCTCGCCCGACTCCAGATGCGGCAGGTCGCGCGGCGTGATCGTCTGGCCGTCGCTGGCCATGACCACCAGGCGCTGCACCAGCGCACGCAGTTCCCGCACGTTGCCGGGCCACGTGTGCCGCTCCAGCCGATCCCGCACCGAACGGGCGAGCGTCACCCGCTTGTGCTCGCGCGTCTGGAACACCTCGAGGAAGTGGTCCACCAGCAACGCCGCGTCGTCGCCGCGCGTGCGCAACGGCGGCAACGTGAACACGGCGTGCGCGAGTCGGTAGTACAGGTCCTGTCGGAACCCGTCGCCGGCCTGCATGCGGCCCGCGTCGCGGTTGGTCGCGGCGATGAGCCGCGAATCCACCGAACGACCGCTGTTGTCGCCGATCCGACGCACCTCGCCGGTCTCGAGGAACCGCAGCAGCTTGGCCTGCAGGTCCACCGACATCTCGCCCACCTCGTCCAGGAAGATGCTGCCGTCGTGCGCCTCCTCGAACAGTCCCGCGCGGTCACGCATGGAACCCGTGTACGAACCGTGCACCGAGCCGAAGAACTCGGCCTCCATCATGGCCGCCGGCACCGCGCTGCAGTTGACCTCGACCAGGCGGCCCGTGCGGCCCGACTGGCCGTGCACGCCGCGGGCGATGAGTTCCTTGCCCGTGCCGGATTCCCCCAGCACGAGCACGGGGATGTCGCTCGCCGCCACGCGCGAGACCTGCTCGAGCAGGTCCAGCATGGGCACGTGTCGCGTGACCACGCCGAACGTGTCGTGCGCCCACTGCACGCGACGCTGCAGCTCGCGGTCGAGACTCGGCCGCCGTCGCGGACGTGGCGGCTCGTGCAGCCCGCGGGCGAACAGGCCCTCGTCGGTCACGCGATCGGCCAGCGCCGTGATGCGCTGGCGCGCCTCGGCCAACCGATGCGGTGCACCGACCCGCTCGAAGTGCTCGGCCGCCACGCGGTACGCCTCGCGCGCGCCGTCGAGGCTGGCGTACGCGCCCGCGTGCGGGCCCGCCAACCAGTCGCCGTACGCGAGCCACAACCGGCCCCACTCGTACGGCGTCTCGAGGTCGTCGTAGATCGCGAACGCGTGCGTGAAGTGCTGCCGCGCCTCGTCGGGCCGGCCGAGTGCGGCCGCCGACGCGGCGAGCGTGCGCCACGTGGCCGCCTCCTCGTAGCGGTCCCCCAGCTCGAGGCACAGGTCGATCCCGGCACGCGCCTCGTCGTACGCGTCGGCGTACCGGCCCATGACGAGCCAGCATTCGGCGCGCCGCCGACGCAGTTCGGCGATGATGTCCCCACGCGGCACCAGGGCCAACGCGTGCGGCAGCAGCGCCTCGTACTGCGCGAGGGCCGCGTGCACGTCGCCCTGTTCCAACGCCACGTCGCCCAGGTACTCGAGCCGCAGCATCTCGGGCCGCGACTCCTTGAGGCACGCGATCGGTTCGGCCGGAGCCGCCAGTCGCGCGCGCGCCTCGTCGAAGTGGCCCGTCTGCAGGTCGATGAGCGCCCGCAGCAGCGTGGCGTAGCGCGCATGCACGCGATGCCCGAGCGTCGTGGCGACGTCGAGGATCTCGGCGGCGGCCCGTCGCGCCTCGTCGAGGCGGCCGCGGCGGAACAGCGTGATGGCCAACGAGCGCCGCACGTGACTCGCCCGCAGCGTCGCCCCCACGCCATCGAGGAGCGCGATCGCCTCGTGCGCCGCATCCGTGGAGGACGCATAACGGCACCGTCCCCGCTCCGCGATGCACAGGTTGCCGAGCGCCACGCCCTGCTGGAGCGCGGATCCGATGCGCCGCGCGACGAACCACGACTCGAGCGCGTACTCCCGCGCGCGATCCCAGCGGCCGTCGTTGATGTGGCACGACGACAGGATCACGAGGCAGCGCGCGAGCACCAGTGAATCGGGACGATGCAGCAGTTCCTCGCGCACGGCGATCAACCGCGGGATCGCCTCGGCGGTGCGATTGAGATGGAACAGCGCGGTCGCCTCGATCACGCGCAGCGCCGCGTACTCGTCGGGCCACGACGCGTGCGAGCCCTGATGCTGCAGCAACAGCGCGCGCGACTGCTCGAGGCACTCGCGATCCTGATGCATGAGCACCGCGACGCGCAGGCGCTGGACCTGCAACTGCATGCGCTGACGCGCGGGGAGCGCCTCCCCCTTGGCGAGGGCGTCGTCGATCAGCTTCGACGCCGCGTCCGCGTCACCCCACTCCATGAGCTGCTCGGTGCACTCGAGGACCGCGTCCACGAGGTTCGGCAACGACGTCGTCGCGAGGGCATCCCGTCGCAACAGCTCGCCGATGGCCGTGGCCTGGGCCTGATGGGTCATGAGCATGGCGGCCTACCTCCGGTTCGGGTTGCGGACCGGTCCGTGCGGGACACGGACGACGAACACCGGGAGGAGATGCGCGAGACGCGACGGCATGCGCAGCATCAGCACCTGGCCGCCGAGCACGAACAGCACGAGGTCGTGGCCGTTGTCGGGCTCGCCGATCTCGGTGGGCACCACGTCGGGCGGCCCTTCGGGGCGATCGATGGGCTTGTCGGGGATCGTGGCCCACGCGGTGGTGGACGGGCTCACGAGCAGCGCGAGCAGCAGGAGGACGCGAACGAACGGCGCGCGACGCGCACCGCAGGGCAGGGTCGTGCCATGCAAGGGATTCATGGGCGGCACCTCTTGGGGATCCGGTTCCGGTGGGACAGGGACGCACGGAGGCATCCGGCCCGGTGATGCAGCACACACGGGCACGGGATCGGATTGCGCCTCCCGCGGCTTCGGGGGCCACGCAGAGGGGCGGGCGCAGGACCTACTGGTTCGCGAGGGACGAGATCCATGACGGAGCTCTCCGAACCAATGCAGACCGCGACGAGGTTTCGGTGCAGCGCTGCGAGCGAGTGGCACGGCAGGGGCGCGAGAGGGACAACGCAAGGCCGACACGACGCAACGAGGCGCAAACTAGGCGTGCATGGAGATGCGAGTCAATGGGAATTCATAACCGTCCCATGAAAATCCGACTCGCGCGCGTATAGCAGGAAGCGTGTCAGTCGCGCGCACGACACGGACCAGACCCGCGCGAGGCGACGGGACCACCACGCAACGACAATCGCTTGCGCCGGAATTCTTGACATGCGCGCCCGACCCCGCAGCCTTGCCGCACCCGGTCCCCTGCCCTAGCGTGTCCCGTCATGTCCGCCGACACGCCCCCGAACGATGACGCAGGCGCCCCGCTCGATCCCGTGACCGAGCGGCGCGTGTCGGTGTGGCGCGCGCTCGAGCGGCACGCGGCCAAGCTGGCGCGCAAGGTCGAGGGCCTGCAGGGCGACCTGGCGGAAGCCCGGCGCGGGCCCGAGTACCAGCGCATGAGCGACGCGCTGTACGCGTACATGGGCCAGGTGCCCGCGCGCGCGGGGCGCGTGCAGCTGCCCGACCCGCACGATCCGTCGGCCACGTTGGACATCGAACTGGATCCCATGGTGGCCGCGTCGGCCAACGCGGTGCGCTACGCCAAGCGCGCCGCCAAGTGCGAGCGCGGGCTCGCCGAGATCCCGCCGCGGCTCAAGGCGGTCGAACGCGAGCAGCGCGATCTGGTGACGCTCATCGAGGCGGCGCGCACCGCGCACGAGTCAGCGGTGGCGGTGACGCCGGGCGATGCGGCGGGTGCCGCGCTCGCCGAAGCGGCCGAAGCCGCGCATCTGGCGCTCGAGCGCGTGCTCGCCTCGCTCAGTCAGAGCACGCGACTGGGCCTGCATGCGCCCGAGCCGCTGCCCAAGCGGCGCCTGGGACTGTCGGCCGACGCCGCGCCCGCCGGCGGCGGCCCCAAGTCCCCCACCACCGCAGCCGTGACGCCGCAGGGCAAGCGCCCCGCGGTGCCGGGCAAGTTCGTGCCGTGGCGGTTCAAGAGTCGCGAGGGCTGGGACGTGCTGATCGGGCGCAGCAGCGAAGCGAACGATCACCTCACGCTGCACATCGCGCGCCCCGAGGACTACTGGTTCCACGCGCACGGCTGCCCGGGTTCGCACGTGGTGCTGCGCCGCGGCAAGGGCGCCAACGAGCCCAGCAAGGCGACGCTCGAGGAGGTGGCGAGCTGGGCCGCGTTCCACAGCAAGTCGCGCAACGCCGGCAAGGTGCCGGTGATCTGGACGCAGAAGAAGTACGTGCGCAAGCCGCGCGGCGCCAAGGCCGGCACGGTGTACGTGGAGCGCGAGAAGATGATCATGGTGCGCCCCGTGGAGCCGCCGCGCGAGCAGATGGCCGACGCGCCCGGGCCCGAGGACAGCGGCGAGGCGTAGCGCTGGTGGGTCGCGCAGGGTGGCGGCTGTCGCGTGCTCGGGTGGCATGAGCCCGGGGCTGCGCATGTAGGTCTCGCACGACGCACGAAGGCCCGCCGGGTTCGCGCCCGGCGGGCCTTCGT
>CAZZLY010000122.1:0-4641 GCA_964655175.1 uncultured bacterium | reverse complement strand
CGCCGGTCGCCGGCGCCGAGGTCGAGGTGCGCAACGCCGGCGGTGGGCCGGGCTATCACCGCACGCGAACCGATGTGAACGGCACGTTCACGCTCGACCGCATCGCGGCCGATCGCTGGTACGCGGTGAGCGTGGTCGCGGCGGGGTACAGCGCGTGGGCGGTGGACAACTGGCAGTTCCCGGCGGCGCAGCGCGAGGCGCGTCTCGTGGTGCCGCTCGATCGCGCCGGTCGCCTCGAGGTCGCCGTGCGCGGCAGCGAGGGACGCGCACTCGCCGGCGCGCGCGTGAACCTGCGACGCGATCGCGGTAACCACTGGTGGGAGGCGGTCGGGCGCGACCCCGAGCCGCGCTGGACCGATGCGGCGGGTCGCGTGACGTTCGAGGGTCTGGCCGCCGGTGCGTGGACCGCCAACGTGGATGCGGCCGGGCGCCGGCCCGAGGAGGCGCGCGCCATCCCGGTGCAGCGCGGCGGCACCACGCCGGTCACGCTCACGCTGGTGCGGCCCGCGAGCGTCTCGGGCACGGTCCGACTGTCCGACTCGACGGCCGTGGGCGGCGTGCTCGTCACGGTGCGCGGTCCCGCCGAGGGCAGCGCGATGACCGATGCGGACGGGCACTTCACGGTCACCGACCTGCCGCCGGGGCGCTATCGCGTCGAACTCACCGATGACGGTTTCGAGCGCATCAGCGTGCGCGACGGGATCGTGCTCGCCGAGGGTCAGGGCGTGGGCGACGTGGACCTCATGGCGCGACCGCGCGTCGCGTCGCTCGCGTTCGTGCTCGATCGCGACGTGTTCGTGCCCGCACCCGTCGAGGATGGCGCGGCGGCGGCACGTGTCACACTGGGTCTGCGAGCGTTCCGTATCAGCGCCCTCGAGCTGACGCTGCACCGCGTCCCGGTCGAGCGTGTGATCGCCGGTCGTCTGCCCGGCGCGGATGCGGCCGACACCGCGGGGCTGGTCCGGGTCACGGCGTGGCGTCACGCGCTCCCCGACGGGGCCCCGTTCGCCTGGCGCGAAGCGCAGATGACGCTGCCCATGGACCTTGCGCCGGGCGCGTACGTGCTCACCGCACGCGCCGGCAGCGTGGTGCGTCGCCAGGTGTTCTTCGTGAGCGACCTGTCGTTGCTCGTGAAGCGCTCGGGCGCGCGGCTCGCGGCGTGGGTGGGTTCGTTGCGCACGGGACTGCCACTGCCCGGGGTGCAGTTGTACGTGCGGACCGCGGGTGCGGACCGTTTCGAGGACGCCAGCGGGATGACTCGAGCGCTCACGGCCGCGGGCAACGCGGTCGCGACCACGCCCGCGGACGGGCTGGCGTGGCTGCCGAGCATGTTCACCGCCGATGAGATCACGGTGATCGCGGTGAGCGATCGTGGCGGCGTCGCGGTGGTGCGCTCGCCGCTCGCGCCACCCTCCACCCGCAGCGGGGATCAGGTGTTCCTGTTCACCGATCGCCCGCTCGTGCGGCCGGGGCAGACCGTGAATTGGAAACTGTTCGCACGTCGTGGTGGCGCGAACGGCTACACCTTCCCCGATGTCGCGGGCGTCACGCTGGGGCTGCAGGGGCCGCGCTCCGAGTACACCGTGCCGGGTGCGTCGCTGTCGGCCACCGGCGCGGCCTCGGGCACGTTCACGCTGCCCGCCGACGCGCCGCTCGGCGATTGGACGCTGTCCGCCCGCGTGGGGGCCGCCGAGGGGCAGGCCACGTTCGGTGTGCAGGCGTATCGCAAGCCCGAATACCGCGTCACCGTCGCGCCGGATCGCGAGGTCGCCGTGAATGGCGACGATCTGCGCTTCACGGTGGCCGCCGACTACTTCTTCGGGGCGCCGGTGGCGGGGGCGAGCGTGCGGTGGACGTTGTTCGAGTCGCGGTTGTCGCGCGAATCGCGTTGGGACGCCTGGGATCCGTGGGGGGATGCGCAGAGCGGTGCGGGCGAGGACGCCGGCTACGGTCGCATGATCGAGTCCGGCGAGACGCGCACCGACCTCGACGGTCGCGTGGCGTTGTCGTTCGCGCCCGCGCGCGTGGCCTACGATCGTCGTCTGTCGCTCGAGGTCGAGGTGCTCGACGGTGCGCAGCGCATGGTGAGCGCGCGCGGCAGTGCCCTCATGGGACGCGGCCAGTTCCGCGTGCGCGTGGTGCCGGTCGCACGCTTGTTCATGGCCGGGCAGCCGGTCGTGGCGGACGTGTTCACCGAGGATCTGCGCGGCAATCCCGTGCAGGCCGCGTTCACGGTCGAGGTCGACCAGGACGTCTGGAATCCGATCGAGCGGCGCACGACGCGTGCGTCGCGGCCCCTCGTTTCGTTCGACGCCGTGACGAGCGCGCTGCAGGGACGTGCACGCGTCACGCTGCCGCTGGGGTCGGCGCGCGCCGGGGACGTCACGCTGCGCGCCCGTGCCGAGGACGCGCGCGGCAACAAGGTGTCGGCCGAGCAGCACGTGTGGGTGTACGACCCGCGCGTGTGGGACTACGCCTACCGCTATCCCACGTTCGAGGCGGTACCCGATCGCGACGCATGGTCGCCCGGTGACACCGCGCGCATCCTGATCAACTCCGACGTGAAGGACGCGAACGTGCTCGTGAGCGTGGAGGGCCGCGAACTGCACGACCTGCGGGTGCAGCCGCTCGTGGGCCGCACCGGGCTCGTGCGCATCCCCATCCGGTCCGGGTACGGCCCCAATCTGTTCGTGAAGCTGCATCTGCGACGCGGCCGCGAGATCCAGACGCGCACGCTCGAACTGCCCATCCGCACCGAGCGTCACGACCTGCGTGTGCAGGTGACGCCCGATCGCGCCACGTACGCGCCACGCCAGACCGCCACCTTCACGGTCGAGACGCGTGATGCGGCGGGGCGTCCGGTCGCGGCGGAGTTGGCGTTGGGCGTGGTGGACGAGGCGCTCTACAGCCTGCGGCCCGATCGCACGGCTCGTGCGCACGACGTCTTCTACGGACGCATCGCCGATGCCGTGACCACGGTCGCCGCCTTCCCGGTGCTGTACTACGGCGGCGCGGACAAGAGCGAGGCCGGCGAGACGCGTCGTGATTTCCGTGACGTGGCGCTGTGGGCACCGGACGTGCGCACGGGCGCGGACGGCCGCGCGCAGGTGACGCTCACCTGGCCCGACAACCTCACGACGTGGCGCGCGACGGCGCGCGGCGTGACCACGAACACGCTCGTGGGCGAGACCACCGCGCAGGCCCTCGTGACGCAGGACGTCGTGGCGCGGCTCGCCTTGCCGCGCACGCTCACCGATGGGGATCGCGCCACGCTGCTGTCGGTCGTCAGCAATCGCACTCGCACCGCGCTGACGGGCGTGCAGGAGAGCCTCGAGCTCGACGGGGTCGCCCGTGCCACCGGCGCGACCCAGCAGACGAGTGGCCTGGCCCCGCTCGGCGAGTCACGCAATCGGTGGCCGATCGAGGTGGGTGGGGAGGCCCCGCGCGACGGCAGCCCGATGCGCGCCACCATCACGTTCCGGGCCCGGATGGCTCAGGGGGGCGATGCGCTCGAACAGGAACTGCGCGTGCGGCCGCGCAGCGTACCGCTGCGCGCGCGCTCGGCCGGCCGTTCCACCGCGGGCGCGGCTCCCGTCACGGTGACGCTGCCCGAGGGCCTGATCCGCACCGGCAGTGGTGTGCGTGTGCAGGTCGCGCGCTCGCTCGACGGTGTGGTGGTGGCCGCCGCCACCGCACTCGGCGATTTCCCGTTCGGCTGCACGGAACAGACCGCGAGCGCCTTGGTGGGCGGGCTCGTGCGCGCCCGCATCGGCGGCGCGAACGATGATGCGAGACTCGGGGCACACGTGCAGCGGCTCGCCTCTCTCGCGAACGACGACGGCCTGTGGGGCTGGTGGCCGCGCAGCGAGTCGAGTCCCGAACTCACCGCGGTCGCGGTCGCCGCACTGGTGCGCGCGTCGCAGGCCTCGCTGCAGCGCGACCTCACGATCTCGCTGCTGGACCGTGCACAGTGGGGTCTCGTGCAACAGGCCACGCGTCTGCGGTCGCTCGAGACCGAGGCATGGTGGCTGATGCACGTCTCGGCCGTCATGACCCTGCCGGATGCGACGACGCGTTGGCCCATGTTGAGCGGGCAGCTCGCGACGTCGCTCACCCAGATCACGGCGCAATCGCCGCAGTTGTCGCCCGCCGCGAACGCGTGCGCGGCGCTCGCGTGCGCGCGGCTCGGCCGCACCGCCGATGCGTCGCGGTTGCTCGAGGCCGCGTGGGCGGGCAGCGTGACCGAGGGCGACGGGCGCCGTCTGCCCGCCGGCCCGGACGACGAACCGTGGATCGCCGAGTCGGTCGAGCGCACCGCGTGGGCGATCGAGGCGGCCGCGCTCGTGGCCCCGCAGGATCCGCGCGCGGCGCAGGCGGTCGCGGCACTCGTCGAGCGTCGCGACGGTCGTGAGTGGCGTTCGACGCGCGTGACCGCGGCGGTCGTGTGCGCCCTCGACGCGTGGCTCGCCACGCATCCGGCCGCTCCGTCCGAAGGCGCGGTGCGTGTGACGTGGGACGGCATCGAACTGCGGCTCGATGCGAGCGGGCAGGCGAACGTGCCGACCGAGCGGCTCGCCGCGGGTGCACACGCGCTCGCGGTGGCGGTGACCGGCCCCGGAACGGTGTGGTGGTCCTGGGAGG
>CAZZLY010000121.1:2956-4750 GCA_964655175.1 uncultured bacterium | reverse complement strand
CGATCTCCATGCGCAGGCGCGAGGCGGCCTCGTCGATGAGGTCGATGGCCTTGTCGGGCAGATGCCGGTCGGCGATGTAGCGATGCGACAGCATGGCCGCCGCCACGAGCGCGGCGTCCTTGATGCGGATGCCGTGATGCACCTCGTAGCGCTCCTTGAGCCCGCGCAGGATCGCGATCGCGTCCTCGACGGTGGGCTCGCCCACGAACACGGGCTGGAAGCGACGCTCCAACGCGGCGTCCTTCTCGACGTGCTTGCGGTACTCCTCGAGCGTCGTGGCGCCGACGCAGTGCAGCTCGCCGCGCGCCAGCGCGGGCTTGAGCAGGTTGCTCGCGTCCATGGCGCCCTCGGACGCGCCCGCGCCCACCAACGTGTGCAGCTCGTCGATGAACAGGATGACGCGGGTCTCCGCGCTCGTGACCTCCTTGAGCACGGCCTTGAGCCGCTCCTCGAACTCGCCGCGGTACTTGGCACCGGCGATGAGCGAGCCCAGGTCGAGCGCCATGACGCGCTGATCCTTGAGGCTCTCGGGCACGTCGCCCGACACGATGCGCTGCGCCAGACCCTCGGCGATCGCGGTCTTGCCCACGCCGGGCTCGCCGATGAGCACCGGGTTGTTCTTGGTGCGACGCGCCAGCACCTGCACGACGCGGCGGATCTCGTCGTCGCGGCCGATCACGGGATCGAGCTTGCCCGCGCGCGCGGCGGCGGTGAGGTCGCGGCCGTACTTCTGCAGCGCCTGGTACTTGTCCTCGGGGCTCTCGTCGGTCACGCGCTGGCCGCCGCGCACACCCGCGAGCGCCTTGAGCAGCGACTCGCCGCTCACGCCGGCGGCCGCGAGCACGCGCTGCGCCCCGTTCGCGTGCGCGGCGTCGGCCATGGCGAGCAGCAGATGCTCGACGCTCACGAACTCGTCCTTGAGCCGCTCGGCCTGCATCTCGGCGCGCTCGAGCACGCTGCGCAGCGCATCGCCCAGATAGGCGCTGCCGCCCTGCACGCGCGGCAGGCTCGCAAGGGCGGACTCGACGCTCGTCGTCAACGCGGGCGTCGCGACGCCCAGCTTCTGCAGCACCGCGACCACGGTGCCGGCGCGATCCTCGAGGAGCGCGGCGAGCAGATGCTCGGGACGGAGTTCCTGGTGAGAACGGTCGCGCGCGATGCGCTGCGCACGATCGATGGCCTCGCGGGACTTCACGGTGAATCGCTCGACGTTCATGGCAATGGCCCTCCACGCGTACGGATGCGGAGGCTAGCACAGCGATTCAGGGGTCCGGTGACGGGTGCGTCAGGACTCCGTGAATCCGCGACGCATCAGGCCGCGTGCACGGGGCGAGCAGGCGTCGTACGCCCTGCGGACCACGCGACCTCGGGTCACCGCACCGCACGCGCGGGCAGCGAGCCGTCACCGTCTCAGGCGGCGCGATCCATGCGCGGCAGCAGCACGGGCACCACGCGACACGCGAGTCGCGGATACTCCATGGCGAACCACACGGCGGCACGCAACAGGTGCCACTCGAGGTCGGCCGTCTCGAGCCGCTGCGCCAGATCCATGAGGCGCGCGCGCGTCTCGGGGTGGCGCGACTCGGGGATGCCCAACGTGTGCAGGTCGTCCACGATGCTCGCGATCGCGATCGCATCCGGGTGCACGAACAGGCGCTCCTCGCGCACGTGCGGCGTGGCCACCGGACGCGGCACCGCGGTCGCACCCAGCACCGGCGAGGTGTGCAGGAACGCTTCCGCGGCTTCGGCGAACGCCTCGACCTCGGCGTCGGGCAGGCCCTCCTGCGACTCGGC
>CAZZLY010000121.1:0-2856 GCA_964655175.1 uncultured bacterium | reverse complement strand
GCGGCGGTTCTTCTTCACGGGCAACGGACACGACTCGCCGTAACCCTGCGGCGGCAGGTCGCCCATGTCGCCGTGCACGTCGGACGAGGGCACCCCCGGCGTGACGGGCGTGACGGGTTCGAGGCTCGCCGCGGGCTCGGCGGGTACGGCGGTCGGCTTGGGCTGGCCGTTCGATCGCGACCCCGTCCTGCTCGCCGAACGACCGTTCGCACCGGCCGACGTGCGCGCGCCGTTCGTGCGCGGCGTCGGCTTGGGGCTCGCGGGGACGACGTCGGGCGCTGCGGGCTCGGGCGCGCTCGCCGTGGCGGGCTCGGGCGCGCTCGCCGTGGCGGGCTCGGGCGCGCTCGGCGGCGCGGGCGTCGGCACGTTCGACGGACCGGCGCCGCCCAGCTGCAGCGTCGGGATGCCGGCCGCGAAATCGTCGGGCGATTCGTGCGCGCTGTCATGCGCCGCAGCGGCCACGCCGTGCTTGCGCACGTCCTCGATGAAGTCCTTGAGGACGCGCTGCGCCTCCTGGCACCCGCGGCTGTACGCCTCGCGGATCGCGCGGCTGTCGGCACGCGTGTCGGCCGGCGAGAACGGGATGCGACGGAAGCGCTCGAGCCGCGGCTGGTCACCGGGCCAGATGCGCTGCAGCACGGTCACCGTGCCCTGGCGCCAGTTGCGGAACACCGGGTCGCGCGCGGTCGCGTTACGGACCGAGGCGAGGTCGCGGATCTGCTGCTCGAGCCATTCGATGGCACGTGTCGCGGCGGGCGTCAGGCTCATGACGCGCTCCCGCGCGACGCATCACCAGTCGGAGTAGCGCTCCTCGCGCCACGGGTCGGCCTCGTTGTGATAGCCGTTGCGCTCCCAGAAACCGGGCGCGTCGCGATCCACGAGTTCGATCCGCGTGACCCACTTGGCGCTCTTCCAGAAGTATCGCCGGGGCACGACGAGACGCAGCGGCCAGCCGTGTTCCGGCGTGAGCGGCTGTCCATCGTGCGTGTCGGCGAGAAGCACGTCATCCTGGTCGAGCTCCTTGAGCGGGAGGTTCGTCGTGAAGCCCTGCTCGGCGTGCACCACCACGTGCGTCGCCGCCGCGGTGGGCCTGGCGAGCCGCAGCACCTCGCGGATCGCGACGCCCGCCCACAGGTTGTCGTAGCGACTCCAGCGCGTGACGCAGTGGATGTCCGAGAACACCTGCACGCGCGGCAGGCTCTTGAACGCGTCCCACGTCCAGCGCAGCGGCTGCTCGACCCGTCCGTCCACCTGCAACGACCACGTCGCGAGATCGACGTTCGGGACCGAGCCGTAGTGCAGCACCGGCCACTTCTCGGTCTTCACCTGCCCCGGGGGGAGCCGTGGCTCGATCCGGGGGCTGTCGATGCGGTTGTCGGCAGGGTTCGGGGCGTCGTTCATCGCATTCTCCGTAAAGTTCGTTCGACCATGGGGATGCGGTCGGGCACGGGGTCCGCGCGAGCATAGGGCACGGTCCGAACGGTGACCATCGGGTCGGATGCCCCGAAGTCCCCGGGGATTCATGCAGACCGCGGGGTCGGCGGGCCTTCCCGGGCCCGGCGAGGGCTCGAACCACGCCCGGGCGGCGGCTCGGGGCGGCCGCGGTCCGCTGGAGCGGTCCGCGGGGCGCACGCCCTAGCGGCGACGCGTCAGCGCGTACACCACGTTGCGCGTGTCGAGCAGCATGTCCGTGGCCGTCTCGTCGGACCACGCCACCCGCGTGCGCTCGCCGGGGACGCGCCAGCCGTCGAGCACCTCGAAGCCGTTGTCGGCCCAGAACGCGACCACCCAGTGATCGGGCTCGGTGTCACGCGGTAGCGCGTGCAGCGTGCGCGACTCGCGATCGAGCAACAGTCCCACCAGGAACACCGTGGTGGTGTCCTCGACGAGGCGCGCCATGACGCGATCGCTCTTGCGGTCGGCGGTGGCGCGCGTGGGCCCGAACAGGCGCTCGCTGGACAGATCCAGCGACTGCAGCAGCACGTGCAACTCGTCGTCGCCGCGCATGGACCAGTCCACGTACGCGTCGCTCGTGTCGTACAGGGCTTCGGCCGACACGGTGATGCCCGGCAGCGTGTCGCGGTTCGCGGCGCGGTACAACGCGTCCTGCAGCCGGTGCAGGTTGCCCACGGTGAGACGCGTGGGCACGTCGTGCTCGCGAGCGATGCGCGCGAAGTCGCCGCCCATGAGCAGGTACGCGCTCAGGCACGCGGCGCTCGCGGAGCGGACGCTGTCCGTGGTCGTGGCCTCGAGCGCGTCGAGCTGCCCCACCGTGCTCAGCTTCTCGAGCATCGTGCGACCGACGAGCGGGGCGTCCTCGCCCGACGCGCCGTTCTGGGCGACGCCGCGCGGAACGGCGACGGCGCCGAGGATCGCGACCGCGATCCCCAGCGCCGTGACGATGAGCCGTGTGGGCCTTGCGGCCATGGGCCTCTCAGAAGTTCGTGGACAGCGTCCCGTAGAACGAGCGGCCCGGTTCGTCGAGCGAACCCAGCGCCTGGCGATACACCGTGTTGGCGAGGTTGCGCACGCCGACCACGACCCGCTGGCCGGACGCGAGCTTCACGCCACCCGAGATATCGGCCGTGATCCACTCCTTCTTGAAGTCGGTCAGCTGGCCCACGCCGGGCGTGGCCAGCGGCAGGCGGTTGGTGCGCCACGACCAGCGCGAACCCAGCTCCACGAAGACGCGCGACGCGGACTCGTTCCAGCGCACGCTCAGCGAGCCCTTGCACGGCGGCACGCCGCCGAGCGGGGCGCGGTCCTGCCCCGGCACGCCGTACAGCGTGCGGATCGCATCGGCGCTCGTGATCTCGCCCACCGTGCTCGCGACCGTGCCGCGCAGCACGAAGTCGC
>CAZZLY010000120.1:0-5045 GCA_964655175.1 uncultured bacterium | reverse complement strand
CCGGGGGCGCGGGCGGCGGCGGCGGGGGCAGTGCACCCTGCGTCGTGAACAGCAGCAGGTTGGGCGTGCCGACCGGGACGCGCGCGATGCGGTTGGGCGTCGCGGCCGCGACGAGCGCGGCGGAGACGGCCGCCGGAGCGGCGAGCGGGTTGGCCTCGAGGTACAGGGCGGCCGCACCGGCGACGTGCGGCGTCGCCATGGACGTGCCCGAGATCGTGTTCGTCGCGGCGTCCGTGGTGAGCCACGCCGAGGTGATGTTCACGCCCGGCGCGATGAGGTCCACGCCCGCGCCGAAGTTCGAGAACGACGCGAAGCCGTCGGTGATGTCCGAGGCCGCCACCGTGATGGCCTCCGCCACGTCGGCGGGCGACGAGGTGGAGACGTTGAGCGCCGAGTTGCCACCGGCGACGCAGTACGTGACGCCATCGAGGATCGAGGCGCGCACCGCCGCGTCGAGCGTGGCCGAGAGACCGCCGCCGAGCGACATGTTGGCGACCGCGGGGCGCGTGGTGTGGTTCGCGGTGACCCAGTCCACACCGGCGATGACGCCCGCGGTGGTGCCCGAACCCGTGGCGTCGAGCACGCGCACGGCGATCAGGTTGACGCCCTTGGCCACACCGTAGGTGGCGCCACCCACGGTGCCGGCGACGTGCGTGCCGTGACCATTCTGGTCCACCGCCGTGCCGCCCGCGGTGATGGCGTCGAAGCCGGTGACCGCACGGCCACCGAACTCGGCGTGCGTGAGACGGATACCCGTGTCGATGATGTAGGCGTCCACGCCCGCACCGGTCGCGTTGTACGTGTAGCTGTTGGTCAGGCCCAGCGTGGTCTGGTCGATGCGATCGAGACCCCACGTGGCCGGCGACTGCACGAGGCTGGCCTTGAACTCCTGGTTCTCCTCGACGTACGACACGCGCGGATCCGAACGCAGCTGACCCAGCGCATCGTCCGACAACTGCGCCGCGAAGCCGTGCACCGTGCTGCGGAAGCGGGCGCGCGTCATGAAGCCGTGGCGGTTGGCCATCTGGCCGACGATGCCGTCCACGTCGGTCTGGCCGTCCTTGAAGACGACGATGTACGAGCCGGGGATGGCCTTGCCCGTCGCCTTGAGGAGCGGGGCGAGCCCGTCACCGCCCGCGGTGGGCGACGTCAGGCTGGCCGGCGACTTGGAGCAGCCCGCCGCGAACAACGCGAGGGCGAGCATCCCCAACACGACGCGCATCATGAGATTCCGCTTCACGACTTCCTCCTGCCGAAAGGGCACCGGGTACGGGGGAACGGGGGATCGACGGATGACTCCTGCATGGACAGGTGCTTCGCCCGCGCGAGGTGATACCGTTGAATCAATCGTAACGGTCCAAGGGGCGGATCCGGTGCTGGATTTCGCACTCCAACGTGTTGTGCGGCTGCAAGTTGTTGGCAAATGCAATACCCCGTTCCGGCCCGGTGAACCTCGTTCGGCAGGGGTGAACGCGGGCGGCTTCCCGGCCCCCTCGACCCGGCCCCGACGCGCCCCCGGCGACCCCGGCAAGCCCGCGCACGGCCTGCTAGGATGCGGCCCGTCCCAGTCCTCGTCGGGCCGCCCGGCCGTCCGGGTCGTCGCGCGCGCCCACGCCTCCGTCCGTCCCCAGGGGAACCGTCGTGCGCACGCTCTCGGATCTCGGTCTCACCGCTGACGTCGTCACCGATCGCTCGTTGTCGCGCCTCGCACAGGGGCTCGTGGGCTCCGAGGTGCTGCGCATCGCGGGCGAGGTGCGCGCCGCCATCGCGTCCGGACGCACGATCTGCAACCTCACGGTGGGCGACTTCGATCCGCGCGAGTTCCCGCTGCCGGCCAAGCTCGTCGCCGACATCAAGGGCGCGCTCGACGCCGGCCACTCGAACTACCCGCCGTCGAACGGCATCCCGGAACTGCGCAAGGCCGTGGTCGAGTTCTACGCGCGCGAGCTCGGGCTCGAGTACCCGGTCGAGTCCGTGGTCATCGCCGCCGGCGCGCGACCGTTGATCTACGCCACGTACAAGACGCTCGTGGATGCCGGCGACACGGTGGTGTTCCCGGTGCCGTCGTGGAACAACAACCACTACATCTACATGACCGCCGCCAAGGGCGTGCCGCTCGAGGTCACGCGCGAGAACCGGTTCCACCCGACGGCCGAGCAGATCGCCGCGGTGCTGCCGCAGGCGCGCCTGCTCGCGTTGAGCTCGCCGCTCAATCCGACCGGCACGGCCATGCGCCCCGAGGTGCTCGAGCGCATCAGCCGCATGGTCGTGGACGAGAACGCGCGGCGCGCCAAGGCCGGCGAGCGCCCGGTGTTCATCATGTACGACCAGGTCTACTGGGCCACGGCGTTCGACACGGGGCTGCCGCTCACGCCGCCGTCGCTCGTGCCCGAGGTCGCGCCGTACACCGTGCTCATCGATGCGATCTCCAAGTCGCTCGCGGCGACCGGCCTGCGCGTGGGTTGGGGGCTGGCGCACCCGGCGGTGATCGCGCGCATGTCGGATCTGCTCGGGCACGTCGGCGCGTGGGCGCCCAAGCCGGAGCAGGTCGCCACCGCCGCGTTCGTGCGTGACCAGGCGGCGTGGGACACGTACCGTAGCGAGATGGCGGAGCGGCTGCGGCAGCGACTGACGCTGCTGCACGAGGGGTTCACGCGCATGGCGGCGCGCGGCATCCCGATCGAGTCGGTCTCGCCCGAGGGCACGCTCTACCTGTCGGTGCGGTTCCCGATCGGCGTCACCGTGCGCGGCCGCGCACTCGCGACCAACGAGGACGTGCGCAAGCTGCTGCTCGACGAGGCCGGCATCGCGGTCGTGCCGTTCCAGGCGTTCGCGCTGCCGCACGAGCACGGTTGGTGCCGCATCTCGGTGGGCGCCGTCTCGGTCGCCGACGTGAAGAGCGGACTCGAGCGCATCGAGACGCTGTTCGCCGAACTCGCGCGCTGAGGCGCTAGGGCACCAGTTCGATCGCGCGGCGGCACGCGTCGCAGCGCAGCGTCATTCCTGCGCGGAGCGCGCTCCTCAGGGGTTCGTCGATCGCGACGCCGCAGGCCGGGCACGTGCCGCGCACACGCAGCGCCTGGGTGTGCTCGGCGAGGCGCGCGAACGCGAGCACGGGCCCGCCCAGCACGAGCAGCGGCACCAGCACGAAGTGCAGGCCCGGCAGGAACAACGCCGGAACCGCGCCCGCCCAGCAGGCGAGCCATGCGAGCGCGGCGCGGCGCATGCGCGCGGCGCGGTCGTGCGTTCGCACCACGATCGTCGCGGGCGTGTCGGGGCGCCCGAGCCACCTCAGCCCAGCGGGGCGTTCGGCGAGTCGCGCGGACGTCGCGCGCGGGCCGTCAGGACTCACGGATGAACGTGCCCGCCTGCAGATCCCGGATGGCCTCGCGCAGCTGGTCCTTCGTGTTCATCACGATGGGCCCGTACCACGCGACCGGCTCCTGCAGCGGCTGGCCCGAGCAGAGCAGGAACCGGATGCCGTGCTCGCCGCTGTTGACCACGACCTCGTCGCCGGAATCGAACAGCACGAGCGAGCGGTCACCGGCCACGTCGCGCGTGACGATCTCCTCGGGGCCGGGCTGCTCGACGAGCACGCCGAACGGCTGCGACGCGTCGCGGAACATGCCACCGCCCTCGAACACGTACGCGAACGCGCGGCGGCGCGTGTCCATGGGCAGCACCTTGCGCGTGTTCGGCGGCACCGACACGTCGAGGTACTGCGGATCGGCGGCGATGCCGTCGACCGGGCCGCGCTGTCCCCAGAACGAACCGCACACGACGCGCACGCGCGTGCCGTCGTCGTCCACGATCTCGGGGATGTGGCGGGACTCGACGTCCTGGTAACGCGGCGCGGTCATCTTGAGCGAGGACGGCAGGTTGGCCCACAGCTGGAAGCCGTGCATGCGGCCGCGCGCGTCGCCCTGCGGCATCTCCTGGTGCAGGATGCCGCGCCCCGCGGTCATCCACTGCACGTCGCCGGCGCCCAGTGTGCCGACGTTGCCCAGACTGTCGGCGTGCGTGACCTCGCCCGCGAGCACGTAGGTGATCGTCTCGATGCCGCGATGCGGATGCCACGGGAAGCCCGCGAGGTAGTCCTGCGGACGCTCGTTGCGGAAGTCGTCGAACAGCAGGAACGGATCGGTCTCGTCGGTGTCGCCGAACCCGAACGCGCGGCGCAGGTGCACGCCGGCGCCCTCCATCGTGGGCGTGGCCTCGACGATGCGCTTCACGGGACGGATGGACATGACGGACCTCCGGGACGGCGGGTGGGTCGCGAGCGTGGCACAGCCCCGGGTTGGATGCATCCGGGGTGGGGCGGGGTTCGCGTCGGCCGCGGTGGGGCTAGTGGCGCGGCGCGAGCTCGTGCGCGATCCGCGCCAGCGTGCGGTCGTGCGTGAGCAGGCCCGCGTCCGAGAGCAGGGCCGAGGCGAGCAGGTGCGCGTCGGTCCAGCCGAGTCCGCGACCCATGAGCGCGTGGCGCTCGATGAGCCCGCGCACGTCGTCGTCGGTGGCCTCGACGGCGCGGGGCAGCTGCGCCAGGAGCTGCAGCACGGTGGCGCGCTGCGACAGGCGCAGGCAGGCGAGCTCGCCGAGCACGATCGGGTGGGTGAGCACCTCACCCTGCTCGAGGAGCGCGATGAGCGGCGCGTCCCCGGCGCGCAGGTGATCCACCCACACCGAGGTGTCCACCAGCGTCATCGCTTCGGGTCCGACGAACGGCGGCGCGGCGGGGAGTGCAGATCCTTCTGTCGGCCCCCCAGCCGCGCCAATCGCTGCGCGCTCGTCCGTGCGATCAGGGCTTCCAGTCCCATTCGCACCAGCGCCGTCTTCTCGGTGACGCCGGTCAGTCGCCCGGCCGTCGCGAGCAGCGTGTCGTCGATGTTCAACGTCGTACGCATCTGCATCAATATGCATGTTTGATGCATACGCGTCAAGGGCTCATCCGGCCTCCCGGTGACGGCCCTCGTAGGCGCGGTACTGGAGCGCCTCGGCGAGCCGCAGCGCCCCCACGCGCGGCTCGCCGGCGAGGTCGGCGATCGTGC
>CAZZLY010000119.1:0-5073 GCA_964655175.1 uncultured bacterium | reverse complement strand
GCTCCGGACGACCGCTCGTCGCTGGTGAGCGCGTGTTCCCGGCTCGTTCTCCCGCAGGGGTGCGAGTGATCTCGCGGTGACTCTCCCAGAGCTGCGCCCGTCGTCGCGACCTACAGCGTTCCGACGCGATGACAATCACTTAAGGCTGTACGACGCGAGCGCGTCATGGCCGGCCCCGTGTTGCGGTCGTCGTTACGACGGGTTCCGACCACGCGTACGTGTGCACGTTGAACGTTTCGCACACTCCGTTCGGAGTACGTCGCGTCGCGCGCTGCGAATGCGGAATCCATACCCTCGACACCCCAGAGACCACTCAACTCCGCTCCCCCTGCGGCCGACAACCTGTGCGGAGTGGGAGGGTCGCTACCGCATTTTGCACTTGCAGGGTAGAATGCGTGCGCTACTCTCGCGCAGTCTCGAGTGGCCGCCGGGCAGGATGCCGGTGTCCCGACGGATCCATGGATGGGCATCACTTCTTCATGCGCGCCCTCCGTTGATGGATCCGTCACGTCTGCTCTTCACGGAGGTAACACACATGAAGCGTTCGATCCTCATGGTGGGCGTGGTCGCGGCCATGCTCCTGATGACTTCCTCGGCGTTCGCGGCCGGTCTGAACCTGCGCTGGACGAACTGCCTGGGTGACGCCGGTCTGCAGAACAAGACCTCGGCCTGCACCTCGAACTTGGGCTCGGCTGGCTCGCTGGTCGGTTCGTTCGTCCTGCCGAACGACGTCGTCGGCGCGACGGGTATCGAGACGATCGTGGACGTCGTCGTCAACGCCACCGCGCTGCCGGCGTGGTGGACGGCGGCCTGCCGCACGGGCTTCATGGGCATGAACCCGACGATCTCGCCCTCGGCCGCGAACTGCTTCGAGTGGGCCCCCGGCGTCGCCGGTGGTCTCGGCAAGTTCTGGGAGACGACGCCTCCGGGCGGTACGAACTACGGTGCGAACACGGGCCGTGCGATCGCCGCTTTCGCGACCGCCACGCCGACGGACGTGGTCGCCGGTCCGGGCAACGAGTACTTCGCGTTCAACCTGACCATCTCGAACGCGAAGTCGACCGGTACGGGCTCGTGCGCGGGCTGCGCCACGGCCGCCTGTCTCGTGTTCAACAGCGTCAAGATGGTGGCCGGTCTTTCGACCGCGGTCTTCCTCGAGGGTGCCAACACGGCCGGCAGCAACATCGCGACCTGGCAGGGCACGGCCGCGAACTGTGCGGCGGTCCCCGCGCGCAACACGAGCTGGGGTGCGGTGAAGTCGCTCTACCGCTGACGTTCGTCGCATTCGCAGGTTCTCGGACGGCGCTCACCCTCGGGTGGGCGCCGTTCGTCTTGCGCGCCGGCACGTGTGCCGCGGTCCATGTGTTGCGTGATCTTCAGGGTGCGTCCACGTGCGCCACGCGGCACCACACGCGCTCGCTCCCTTCAAAGCCCGTGGACGCGTGAACGACGTGCGGTCATGATGCGCGGCGAACGCAGGCGGTGCGACGCGTCGGTCCCGGAGAGCAATCATGTCACCTTGGCGAGCACGAACGCGGAGGGTCCTGATGCGCGCGCGCTGCGCGTGGCTCGCGGCGTGCCTGCTCGCGCTCGTCGGCGTGACGACCCCGTGCCGCGCGCAGGTGTCCGGTGCGGGACTCGCGCTCGGCTGGGAGGACTGCCGCACGTCGCCGGGGGCGGGACTCGCCAACCGCAACTTCTCGTGCGGCGTCTCGCTCACCGATCTGCCGCTCGTGCCCACGCTGCGCCTGATCGATCCCGTCGACAGTGTGCTCGCCGTCGAACTCGTGGTCGACGTCGTCGTGGCGGGTTCGACGCTGCCCACGTGGTGGAACATGCAGCCCGGAGGCTGCCACGGTTCGCCCTCCGGCTGGGGCGTGTCGCTGGCCACGACCACGAGCTGCGCCGACCCGTGGCTCGGGCGGGCCGCGGGCAGCACGACGTGGCTGGAGTCGTTCCCGGGTAGCACCTCGAATCGTGGCAGGCTGCTCGTGGCGATGGCCACGCTCCCCGGCACCATGGCCCGGTTCGATTCCGGCGCTCCGCTCGCGGTGGCGCGTCTGGCGCTGCGAAGTGACAACAGTTTGACCTGCGCGGGCTGTTCCGCCCCGGCCTGTCTGGTGTTCAATTCGGTGATCATCCGCCGCTTCCCGGGGAGTCTGTGGGAGGAGGCCACCGTGACGACCGAGGAGGTCGCCGGTGCGGCCCGGGTCACGTGGCAAGGGGGGCTGGGCGCGGACTGCGCCGCCGTCCCCACGCGACGCAGCACCTGGGGCGCGGTGAAGTCGTTGTATCGTTGAGGTGCGGGCCGACTCATCGCTCGGTCCCGCCGTCGCACCCGTCATCCCCCCGATCATCCTCTCGAGGTCCACACCCTCATGCCCATCGCCCGTCGTCGGTCGCCCCGTCTCGTGCTGCTGCTCCCGGTCCTCGTGCTCCTGGGGGCTGCGCCCTCGAGCGGTGCGCCGCCCGTGGTCGCCGCGTCATCCAGCGCCACGGTGCAGGCGGTCGGTGACACGCTGCGTCTGATGCCCGCCGACACGTCGGGGCGCGCCCGTCGAACCGTGACGATCCAGCACATGCTCACCGAGGCCGACAGCCTGCTGCGCCTGCGCGGGGGTGTGCACGCCGCCGAGACGCAGTTGTTCCTGTCGTGGAACGCGCCGTGGGGACAGCCGCGCGCGCGGACCTCGCTCGCGCCTCGCTGCAACGACACGACCGCGGTGGACACGCTGTACCTGTCGTTCCTCCCCGGTCGCCCGTCGCAGGCGTTCAACGGCTTCAGTGCGCGACTGGCGTTCCGTTCGGCCGCCTCGGACACGCTCGGGCCGTGGTGGCACATGGAGAGTCGCGGCGGCGAGAACGGCGGCAATCTGCTCGTCGAGTTCGGTCCCTCGGACGCGATTCCCGGGCCGCAGCCCTGGACGGTGGCCGGTCAGGCCGTCTCGCAGCTCAAGCGCGACCCGCGCGAGGTGGACCTCACGCTGTTGTTCGCCGTCAACCATTCCATGGCCCAGCCGATCGTGGCCGACCGGATCTACACGTTGTGCCGCGTGATCGTGCGCCATCGTCGCGCCACGCGGCTGGCCGGCTGCGGACAGCCGGTGTGCATCGAGTGGGTGCTGTCCACGCTGGGGTTCGCCCTCAAGGACGAACCCGAGGTGCGACGCGGCGAGCGGTTCGTGACGTACGGGGCGGGTGCGGTGTCGTGTGCGCCGTGGCGCGAGGCGCGCACGCCGTCCTGGCGACCCAAGCCCAGCCGTTGATCGGGTCGCGTCCCGCGGACCCGCCCACGCAAGTGAAAGCCCCCGACGCGCGCGCGACTCGTCGGGGGCTTCTCGTTCGTTGTGAGACGACGTGCGCTCAGTCGGTCTCGATCGTGGCGTCCACGAGCTTGATGCCCATGAGCTTCTCCGGGTGCATCACGATCGTGAAGCGCTTGGCCAGTCTTGCCACCAACGCCTGCAGCGCCTCGTCCTCGCGCATGTTCTGAAGCGATTCCGCGATCATGGCGGAGCTCTCGTCGAACGACAGCTGGCGGCCGCCGTCGTAGTGGAGGCTCTTGAGGACCATGAAGTCCCCGTGTTTGTCCGGGCCGCGCACCTGCACGTCGCCGGGACGCATCTCCTCGAACAGCGCCTTGTGGTACGCGCCGGTCTCGTCCTGACGACGATGCTGGAACGAGCCGGTCACCTCGCCCGCGAGCGAGTCCGCGGTCAGGATCGCGCGCGGGTCGGCCCCGTTGCGCAGCGCGGTGGCCACCGAGTCGGCACCCTTGCGGTTGGGTCGGTAGATGGACACGTAGTCCACCGAGGGATACGTGAAGTACTGGGCCTTGTTCTTCTCGTAATAGGCCAGGCGATCCTCGCGGCTCACGTAGATGCGCGACGACACCGAGTCCGAGTACATGCGCTCGACCATGAGCTGCTCGAGCTTGCGGGCCATGGGCGTGGTCACGAGCGAGTCCCGCTCCAGCCCCATGGCGGCGCCGTGGGCCGCGATGAACGGCTCCATGGCGATGCTCTCGACGAACTTGAGGATCAGTTCCTTGCGAGTCAGGACCGGCCGCACGAGCGGCGGGATGTCCGTGAACGCGCGCACGAGCTGATCGATCGTGTAGCGCCCGCCGTTCTCCCAGCGCGCCAACACGCGGGACGTGTCCGCGGGCTCGAACTCCGGTGTGCGCGCATCCACCTCCATGGTCATGCTGAACGCTTCCTGCTTCATCTGTGTGGTGGTCGTGAAGTGCTGCGCGGCGAACTCGGCCACCGTCGTGTCGTACACCACCGAATGCTTGAGACGCAGCAGGCTCATGAGTCGCTCACTGCGTGCGTCCTGACGGACCGCGCGCAGCATGTTGCGGACCTGCTTGCCCATGATCGAGTATTCGGGTACCAGCATGGGCGCGCGCTCGGTCACCTGCGCCAGATGCCAGCCCTGCACGTCCTGGATCGGCTCGGAGATGTCGCCCGGCTTGAGCCGATAGACGGTGTAGACCACGTTCGGCTCGAGGCGGTCCGCGCTGACCCAGCCGATCTCGCCGTTGGGACCGGAGTCGTTCCTGGCGATCGTGTACTTGCGCACCGCCGCGGCCCACGTGATGCGGCCGCCGCGCAGTTCGCGGCGGACGTTCTGCGCGGTCGCCTCGTCGGCCACCAGGATGTGGCGCAGCCGGATCTTGTTCCGGTACGCCTCGTAGTACTCGCGCGTCTCCGCCTCGGTCACGGTCACGGAATCCGCGATCAGGCGGCGGAACACGGCCATCGTCAGGGCGCTCTGGCGCTGCTCGCGCAGCGCGAGCCGGTCCTCGAAGCGGTCCGGCTTGTACACGCTCAGCGCGACGGTCCCGAGCACGTCGCGATTGCGCAGCGTGTTGAGGAACTGCACGCGGCCGGTGCTGTCGCCCATGGGGCGGAACTCGGGATAGGCGGCGAAGTACTCGCGCACGTAGGTGCCCACGTTCGTGACGCGATCGCCCACGCGCAGCACCACCACCGAGTCGGGCAGGAACTGGCCGGTGTCCGGGATGCCGTTGATCCAGCCGCGCAGCTTGGGGCTCTTGAAGTTCGCCGG
>CAZZLY010000118.1:1172-5113 GCA_964655175.1 uncultured bacterium | reverse complement strand
AGCGACGCCAGGTCGGTCGAGCCTTCGCTCGCGTCGTTGGTCGAGACGGGGATCGTCACATCGGCGGTCGGCTCGGAGTCGAGCACGACGTCGAACGTGGCGGTGCCACCGGCCTCGGTGCTCACCAGACCCGCGGTCGGCGTGACGGTGATGCCCGCCACGTCGTCATCCGTGTTCGTGACGAACACGTCGGTCGCATCGAAACCGTTGAAGTTCGCATCCGCGCTGGTGGCCGCGCCGAGGACGATGGAGTACTCGAGGTCACCATCCTGGACGAAGTCGTTCGCGCCCGTCACGGTGACGGTCTGCGGGACGTTCCAGTCGGCGGCCGTGAAGGTCAGCGACGTGACGTCCGCCGTGCCCTCGGCCGAGTTGTCCGAGGCGACCGGGACGATCACATCGGCGCTCGGCTGGCTCGACAGGACGACGTCGAAGGTCGCCGTGCCACCCGCCTCGGTCGTGGTCAGGCCAGCGGTCGGCGTGGCGCGGACCTCGGCGACGTCGTCATCCGAGTTCGTCACCGAGACGTCGTCCACCGAGACCATGTCGAAGATGGGGTCGGTGCTCACCAGGTCGCCCGTGATCACGGTCCAGGCCTGGTCACCGTCCACGACCACGTCGTCCACGCCGGTGAGCGTGACGATCTGGTCCACGTTCCAGTTCGCGGGCGTGAACGTCAGCGACGCGACGTCCACCGTACCCTCGGCCGTGTTGCTGCTCGTGAGGCTGAACGAGACGTCCGCGGCGGGCTGCGCCTTGAGGCGCACGCTCACCTGCGCGGTGCCACCGGCCTCGGTCGTCACCAGACCGACGATCGGGTCGATCGAAGCGCCGGGCACGTCATCGTCCGCGTTGCTCGCGAAGACGTCGGCCGGGTCCATCGTGTCGTAGTTGGGGTCGGCGCTCACCGCGGCCGCCGTCACGATCGAGAACGGCGTGTCGCCGTCCACGATCGAGTCGTCCACACCGGTCACGGTGACCGTCTGCGGGACGTTCCAGTCCATGGCCGTGAAGGTGAGCGTGTCCACGTCCGTCGTGCCTTCGGCGGCGTTGTCCGAGGCGAGCGTGAGGATCACGTCCGCCGTGGGCTCGCTGTCGAGCTGCACGGTGAACACGTCGCTGCCCCCGGCCTCGGTCGTCGCAAGGCCACCCGTGGGCGTGACGGTGATGCCGGCGACGTCGTCATCGGCGTTGTCGCCATCGACGTCGGCCGCGTCGCGACCGTTGTAGTGCGAGTCGGTGCTGGTCGCCGGCTCGAGCGCGATCGTGAAGACCTGCGAGCCGTCCATGACGGCGTCCTGGACGCCGTGCACCCAGACGTCCTGCGGCGTGTCCCAGTTCATGGGGGTGAACGTGAGGCTGCTCACCGCGGGCACGGCCTCGTCGGGATTCAGGCTCGTCACCGGGATGACCACGTCGCCCGAGGGACGGTACGTGAGCACGACGGTGAACAGCGCGCTGTCGCCGGCCTCGCTCGTCGCCAGACCCGCGATCGGACCCACGTCGATGCCCTGGGCCTCGCCCGCCGCCATGGCCTCGGAGAACTCCGAGGTGCTGTTGAAGTCCAGCGTCGTGGCGGTCGCGGTGATGACCTCGCCCACGGCGACGACGCAGGTGATGGTCGAGTCGAAGAACGCTTCGCCCATCGCATCGGTCATGGTGGACAGCGAGCCGAGGTAGCGCGTGCCCTCGCCATGACCGGACAGGTCGGCGAACGGGCTCGCGAACAGTTCGATGCGATACGGCGTGTTCGCGTCGCTCGACAGGGTGCCCTGCACGTGCAGGTCCTGATCGGACGTCAGCGCCAGCGACAACACCGGGTAGTTCTGGTGCGAGTTGGGACCACCGTCCACGTCGAGGCCGTCGTTGACGTCCACCCCGTCGTTCCCGAGGTCGATGCCGAGCAGGCCGTTGTCCGTGACCGAGTTGCCCAGGATCCGCAGCCCCTCGCCCGCGAGCGGATCGAGTTCGACGCCATTGCCGTTGTTGTTGGCGATGACGTTGCCGGCGCCCGCGATCGAGCCACCGATGCTGCTGTTGGAGCCGCCGAAGTCGGGCGTCACGATCACACCCGAACCGCCGTTGCCCATGACGCCGTCCATGACGTCGACGCCGATGCGGTTGCCAACGAGCTGGTTGGCGAAGCCGGACATGCGCACGCCATCCCCGACGTTGCCGGAGATGACGTTGCCCTCGCCGGCGTTGGCGCCGCCGAGAATGAGATTGTCACCGTTGGCCTCGAGGCCGGCGCTGGGCGTGACCAGCGAACCGTTCCCCACGGCCGTCACGCCGGTGGCATCCGGACCGATCCAGTTGCCCTGCACCGTGGCGCCCGAAGCGGTGAACTGGATGTGCACGCCGATGCCACCGTTGCCCGACACGACGTTGCGTTCGGCGGCAGTGGCGCCACCGATGATCGCGTTGTCCGACCACACCTCGATGCCGGTGCCGTGGTTCATGAGGGCGGCGGTGCCCGTCGCGTCGAGGCCGATCCAGTTGCCGGCGATCGTGCAGTCGAGATCCGAGACGGTGATGCCCGCGGCATCGAAGCCGCCGAGGATCAAGCCCTTCACGGTGCAGTTGGGCGCGAGGATCTCGAGACCGTTCGCGCCGAAGCCGGCGTTGGTGCCGTCGATCTGGACGATCGGGTTCTCGGTCCAGCCCGGCTGCGTCTGCGCGTCGAGGACCAGCGACTCGGTGATGGGCGCGAGCGGCAGCGTCGGGGCGATGGTCGCCACCCCGGCCACGAACGCATCCTCGGTGGCGCGCAGCCCGGGCGCCGCGGTGCCGTTCGAGAGCATCCAGATGAGGTGCTCGAGGCCTGCCGTGAGGCCGTCCTGAGCGAGACCGACGTTCGACAGGCCGTTGGCGTTGGTGATCGCCTGCGCCAGCGAACCCATACCACCGTCGTTGGTGTTGGTGATCGTGCTGAAGTTGAAACCGAAGTCCACGCCCGTCACGGTCGCGTTGGCGTTGGGGACGTCCACGATCGTGGCCGTCTGCGCGTAGCCGACGGGACCGGAAACGAACTGATACGTGTTGGGGTCGAGCACGTCGTTGCTGCCCGCCTGGGGCGCATCGAGCTGGCTCGGATAGTGCCCACCCACCTCGTCCGTGATCTCGTTCAACACCCCGTTGACGACCTCGGTGCGGAACGTGGGCACACCGAAGTGCAGTCCGGGCGTGTAGCCGGTACGCGCACTCGTGACGCTGCTGACCACCACGCGCACGATGTGCCGACCCGCGGTGAGACCACTCAACTGGTACGCGCCCGGCAGATTCATGCCGGTGCCCTTCTCGAACACACCGGTGGTGGCGTTGAACACCTCGATGCGCGCGCTCACGACCATGGCGCCGTTCGAGTTGAGTGCGCTGCGGCCCGCACCGCCGCCGTAGTTCACATCCTCGAAGATCGTCCCGAGGATCTTCGCCGCCGCATGTGCCGGCACCGGAACCATCACGGTCGCCGCGAGTGCGAACAGCAGGGATCCCAGCAGCCCCACGCGCTGGCTCAGCGTGACGGTGCAAGTGGACAGATGCTCGACCGCACGCCACGTGGACGAGAGTACGCCTCGCGACGTCGTGGTGTGCTTTCCGGGGATGAGCAGCGAGCGCATGTGCATCCTTTCGAGGACGGTGGAGAGACCGTTCCTGAAGGTTTCGCCGCATCCGCCTGAACGGATGCGTCGGTTCGGCAATGGGGCCGCACGGCGCGCGGACACACGGCATGCGCGAGCGAGCCGTGTGCACGAGTCGAGCGGAGGTTCACGACGGGCGACATGGGGGTCGCCCTGCTTCGGGCGTGCGATATGCCCGAGGCAGCCGGGTCATCGGCAGGTCCGGCCGTGAACTTGATGAGAACGTGCTCGCTTCTCGTGCCAACGGGATCGCCCGGGCGACCGTGGGCACGCCTCCGGCCGAACGCATGGCGTGTGCCCTTG
>CAZZLY010000118.1:0-1072 GCA_964655175.1 uncultured bacterium | reverse complement strand
CGTCAGGGCCGACCCCTGCGACGTGGGATCGGCCCTGCGGTGGTGGTGCGACGACGCGTCCTCGCCGGGGACCCGGTTTAGTGCACGGGCGAACCGGGCATGGCCGCGAACAGGCCGTCGACCCATCCGATGTGCCACGCGAGCCAGAGTCCGAAGACCAGGGACAGCGTCCCGGTCGCCATCCGGATCGCACCGGGCGCCAATGCGAAGCGGCGGGTCAGGGCGGCGACCGGGATCGCGAACCCGGTGGTCACGAGCGCCATGCCGATCAGGGTGCCGAGCGCGAACACACCCAGATAGCCGCACGCGAGCCGCGTGTCGCGGACCGTGGCGAGGACCAGTAGCGCGACCGCCGCGCTGCCGGCGAGGCCATGCAGCAGCCCGACGATGAAGGCCCGACGCGCGAGGGGACGCCCCACCACGCCCTCGAAACCGGAATGGGTCTCGGCATGGGCCCGGAGATTGAGCAGGCCCACGACGACGAGAGCGAGTGCGACGATGAACTCGAGTGCCAGCCCGAGGCGCGGCGGCATCACCACGTTGAACACGATGATGAGGGCGCCCACCGCCCAGAGCGTCACGGTGTGACCGATCCCCCACGCGATGCCGAGCCAGGCCGCCGGGCCCGCACGGCGGGTGTGCGCCGCGATCGCGGTCACCGCGACGACGTGGTCCGGATCCATGGCGTGCCGCAGGCCCAACAGCAGGCCCAGGCCCAGGAGGGCGACGGGTGGGATCGTGGAGGTCTCCATGAGCCCCTTCTTGTATCGTGTCGGGGTCCCCGCTGGCAACCCCGGTCCCGTGTTCGAACCCCTGCCGCGCGCCTGTCGCCGCGCGGGTCGTGAGGTGGCGTGACGGATGTGAAGGGAATCCCCTCGCCCCCGGAACTCGTGGCGCGCTTCCTCGCCGCGGTCCGCGATCAGCGCGATGCCGATGCCGCGCGCGTCCTGCAGGAATGCCCGACCCTGGTCGAGCACGACCCACGCGTGGCGGTGGTGCTGGGGGACGTCGGCCGTGTCGAGGCGGCGGTCGCATCCGATCCGGGCTGGGCGACGCGACCGCAGGGCCCCGA
>CAZZLY010000117.1:0-5836 GCA_964655175.1 uncultured bacterium | reverse complement strand
CTGCGCGTTCCGCCCCAGACGCGCGGCGGGATAACGACTTGCGCGGTTCCGCGCGCACCCCGCCGCGTGGCAGGGCCCTTGCAGTGACTTCCCGTGACCGCGGTCGTGCCGTGGTCCGCCTCCGTGCGCGATCCCATCGAACCAGCATCCCAGGAGGGGAAGTCGTGTTCCTCGCGATCCTCATGGTGGCCGGCCTCGTCGCTGCCGCCACACCCGCCGTCGCCGCCGCCAAGTCCAACGTCTCGGCGGAGCCGGTGGCGTTCACCAACCACGTCGCTGTGGAAGCCGTCCCGGTCGCGTCGCCCAGTGCGGCCACGACCTCGAGCGATGCCGAGTCCATCTCCCTGCGACCCGGCAAGAAGGCGCCCGACTTCCAGTACCAGTCGTACGACGCGATGTGGCAGCACCTGCACAACGTGTTCCAGCACGGCGACGTGCTGCTCGTGTTCGGTGCGGACGAGGCCGATCTGCGCTCGCTCGAGCGTCAGCGCGAGGGCTTCGTGGACGCCGGCATCGTGCCGATGGTCGTGTTGGAGAAGAGCGATCGCGAGGTCTGGGGCCTCGTGCGTCGCATCGGGCTCACGTACAGCCTGCTCGCCGATCCCAAGGGCGCGATCGGCAACCAGTACGGGGTCCTCGACAAGAGCACGGGCCGGTCGCGCACGACCTGGTTCGTGATCGATGTGAAGGGTCGCGTGCGTCAGGTCGGCACCGAGGTGCCGGCGCAGGCGTGGCCCGTCCAGGTGGCGAGCGCACTCGGTCGTCCGGTCGATGGTGGCACGCAGACCGCTTCGACTCGCTGACGTCGAGCCGCGCGCGGAGAGGCCCGGGCCCCCAAGGCTCGGGCCTTCGCCTTTCCCCCTCGGCGGGGTGGGGGGACGGCCCGGGGGCGGACCGGGCCGAGCGGCATGGGGACCGCGTCGATCGCGGCCGCGACACCCCTCGGGCGGGGGCGGGTTGCAGAGTCCGCGCGGAGGCTGTAGTTTCCCCCGGCTTCTGGCGTCTGGGGTTCAGGGGGCTCTCGCCCGCCACCCGGGGCGTCCCTCGTGGTCGAGGCGCATGTTGAGCGCCCGCCGTCGGTTGACTATAGTCCGTCGCCCGAAGGTCCCGCGGAGGGATGGCCGAGTGGTTTAAGGCGACGGTCTTGAAAACCGTAGAGCGAAAGCTCCGTGGGTTCGAATCCTACTCCCTCCGCCAGTACCGCTTTGGAGTGGTGGCCGAGCTGGCTGAAGGCGGCGGTTTGCTAAACCGTTATACGGGTAAAACCGTATCGGAGGTTCGAATCCTCTCCACTCCGCCATCGTACAGCGGGCCACGTTCCGGCCCGTTCCGCTTCGCCGTATCGAAGCGGGCCCATAGCTCAATTGGATAGAGCGTCTGACTACGGATCAGAAGGTTGGGGGTTCAAATCCTCCTGGGCCCGCCATTCGGTTCCCGCCCTGCGCGGCATCTGCCGCCCAGCGCGCGTGCTCCACGGCGGTGACGGTCGCAGCCGTGGCTCCGGTGTCCATCCCCGCGCCGCAGGCCGACGGCGCATCGTAGGCTCGTCGCCTCACGAGGTCCCGCCATGCGCATCGCTCGCCTCGCCCCGTTCGTCCTGACGCTCGGCCTCGTGGCCGCGCTCGCGTTCGCCGCCGACAAGAAGTCCACCGGCGACAAGTTCTGGACCGCGCCCGATCTGGCGTCGTTCCCGGTCAACAGCGTCGCGCTGCTGCCGCCGGCGACCTTCGACGGCAACATCGAGAACCGCCGCCTCGTCGAGAACGCGGTCGGGCAGGCGCTGCGCGGCTCCGGGCATCGCTGGGTCTCGCCGTTCCTGATCCGCGACTACATGCTCAAGAACGGCGGCGATTCGCTGTCGCAGGCGCTCAACGAGAAGCTGCTGCGCGACCCGCGCCTCGATTCGCTCGACGCCCCGCGCCTCTCGCGCATGCTGCGCACGCGCGCCATCCTCACCGTGCGCGTGGATCAGATGGAGCGCCGCGAGCTCGAGCCCGGCCAGTCGGGCCGTCCCGCGACCACGGTGCATCTGCGCGCCGCGCTCGTGGACTCCACCGGCCGTCTGCTGTGGACCGCGTCGAGCACCGAGACGCTCGAGGGCGCGCAGCAGGACGCCGAGGCCAACGTGATCGGCGTCAAGGCCTCGGGGCTCAACAATCAGGGCATCGGCAACACGACCAGCGCGCCGGCGTTCCAGGAGGTGCTCACGAAGCTGTGCGCCCGCTGGAAGGAGCCGTTCCCCAAGCGCGTGCTGCCCGACTCCACCGCCACGGCCAAGTGACGCCATGCTGGTGATGGACGACGAGGCCGGCATGCGCGCGGCGCTGCGCGAGGCGCGCGCCTCGCTGGCGATCGACGAGGTCCCGGTGGGCTGCGTCGTGGTGCACGACGGCATGATCATCGGCCGCGGGCACAATCAGGTCGAGAGCCTGCAGGACGCCACCGCGCACGCCGAGGTGCTGGCGATCGGCGCGGCCTCCAACGCGCTCGGCAGCTGGCGGCTGTCGGAGTGCACGCTGTATGTGACGCTCGAGCCGTGCTCCATGTGCGCGGGCGCGATCGTGCTGTCGCGGGTCGGCCGGCTCGTGTACGGCGCCACCGACCCCAAGGCCGGCGCGTGCGGCTCGGTGCTCGACGTGGTGGGGGAGCGGCGGCTCAATCATCGTGCCGCGGTCACGCACGGCGTGCTCGCCGAGGAGTGCGGCGAGCTGCTGCGCGAGTTCTTCCGCAAGAAGCGCAAGGCGGCGCTGCGTCTGGCCGAGGACGGTGGACTCGAGGGCCCGGCGGACGCCTGAGCGCGCCGGCTCGCAACGACGAAGGCCCCGTGCATCCTCGATGCGCGGGGCCTTCGTCGTGTGCGCTGCAGGATCCCGCGCCCCCTGGAAACGCCGAGGGCGGCGTCCTTACGGACGCCGCCCTTGCAGCGGGAGGTGGTTCCTCGAGGGAATCAACCCTTGCGGACGTTCGCCGCCTGCAGACCCTTGGGGCCGCGCTGGACATCGAACTCGACCGCTTCACCCTCGGCGAGCGTCTTGAAGCCATCGCCCTGGATCGCCGAGAAGTGCACGAACACGTCCTCGCCGCCCGGCTGGGAGATGAAACCGAAACCCTTCGCCTCGTTGAACCACTTCACGGTGCCACTCGCCACTTGAAGCTCCTTGAACCCGGGGTCGAAACCCCGTACTTGCCGCGTCATCACGCTGCGGCCGCGTCCGGTCGCGTTGACCGAGTGTCCCCGGCTTCATACGGAAGCCGGTCACTGCGCAAAAAAATAGCCGCCCGAAGGAAGTCTCGGACGGGTCTTGAACGCAGAGCCTGCACATCCAATGCAACACCAGAGACACAAGGACTATCGGGCCGTATCCCCTTGGGCACAAGTGAATTCCGGGTGAACCCCGGGTCGGAGGGCGGGCACGGCGAGCCGCGGACTCACACGCGAACCCCCAAGCCGTTGCGCGGGTACGGCATGCAGGGTTCCCTCATGAGGGGAGGTGGCCGGTGCGGGCCCAAAGAAACCATGGCGAGTGCTCGCCCCGTCGGGCGCTGCCTGCTACTTTCATGCGCACATCGAGGCTGTGCCGCTCGCACCCGGGGCCGTGTCACGCGATCGCCCCCGGTGCCGCCGCGAGGTCCTGTTCCCGCAATCGGATGCGGGCCTCGTGGGTCGTCCCCGGCCCGCCCCGGTCGCACATGGATCCGTCTGCGAACACACGCCCTTCCAGGAGCCACGACGTGAGCTCGTTGCCCATCGCCGACTCGTTCATCCCGCGTCATCTGGGTCCGTCCGCCGCCGATCAGCGCGACATGCTCGCCGCGCTCGGCAGCCCTTCGCTCGACGCGCTCATCGACGCCACCGTGCCCGCCAACATCCGCTTCAAGCGCGCGCTCGCGCTGCCGCCGGCCATGTCGGAGCAGGACGCGCTCGCCGCGTTCAAGCAGATGATGTCGCAGAACGAGGTGTGGCGCAGCTTCCTGGGACTGGGTTACAGCACGACGCACGTGCCCGCGGTGATCCAGCGCAACATCCTCGAGAACCCGGGCTGGTACACGGCCTACACGCCGTATCAGGCCGAGATCGCGCAGGGCCGTCTCGAGGCGCTGCTCAACTACCAGACCGTGGTCACCGACCTCACCGCGCTGCCCATCACGACCGCGTCGCTGCTCGACGAGGGCACCGCGGCCGCCGAGGCCATGCAGCTCGTGCACGCCGCCAAGGACGGGCGCGACACGTTCCTCGTGGCCGACGACTGTCATCCGCAGACGATCGAGGTGGTGCGGTCGCGTGGTCGCGCGCGCGGCATCACGGTGCACGTGCAGCCCGCCTCGGCGTTCACGCTGGGTGCGAACGTGTGCGGCGTGCTCGTGCAGTACCCCAACACGACCGGTGCGATCGCCGATCACCGCGCGCTCGCGCAGCAGGTGCACGACGCCGGGGCTTTGCTCGTGGTCGCCACCGATCTCTTGGCGCTCACGCTGCTCGCGCCTCCGGGCGAGTGGGGCGCGGACGTGTGCATCGGCAGCGCGCAGCGCTTCGGCGTGCCGTTCGGTTACGGCGGCCCGCACGCCGCGTTCTTCAGCACGCGCGACGAGTTCAAGCGCCTCATGCCGGGCCGCATCATCGGCCTGTCCAAGGACGCCACGGGCAAGCCCGCGTTGCGCATGGCGCTGGGCACGCGCGAGCAGCACATCCGCCGCGAGAAGGCGACCAGCAACATCTGCACCGCGCAGGTGCTGCTCGCCGTCATGGCCGGCATGTACGCCGTGTGGCACGGCCCGCAGGGGCTCGCGCGCATCGCGCAGCGCGTGCGTCGCTACGCCACCGCGTTCGCGGCCGGAGCGCGCAAGCAGGGCCACACGATCGTCACGAACGAGTTCTTCGACACGGTGCACGTGAAGCCGGGCGGTGGGCGTACGGCCGCCGACGTGAAGCGCGCCGCCGAGGCGCGTCGCATCAACCTGCGCTATCTGGCCGACGGCAGCGTGTGCGTGGCGTTCGGCGAGACCGTGACCGACACCGATCTGGCCGACCTGCTCGCGTGCTTCGGCAACGGCGCGACGCCGTCGCCGTCGGACCTGGGCACGCTCGGGGCGGATCACCGGTTCGACGCGCGGTTCGCGCGCACGAGCCCCTACCTGACGCATCCGGTGTTCAACACCTACCAGTCCGAGACGGACATGCTGCGCTACGTGCGCAAGCTGGAGTCGCGCGACCTGTCGCTCACGCACTCCATGATCCCGTTGGGCAGCTGCACCATGAAGCTCAACGCGTCGGCCGAGATGTTCCCGGTCACGTGGGCCGAGGTCGGCGGGATCCATCCGTTCGCGCCGGTCGAGCAGGCCAAGGGCTACACCGCGCTGTTCGGCATGCTCGAGCGCGCGCTCGCCGAGGTGACGGGCTTCCACGCGGTGTCGCTGCAGCCCAACGCGGGCTCGCAGGGTGAGTACGCGGGACTGCTCGTCATCCGCGCCTACCACGAGGCGCGCGGCGAGGGGCATCGCAACATCTGCCTCATCCCGCAGTCGGCCCACGGCACCAATCCTGCCAGCGCGGTCATGGCGGGCATGGAGGTCGTGGTCGTCAAGACCGATGCCAACGGCAACATCGACGTCGCCGACCTCACGGCCAAGGCCGAGCAGCACTCCAAGAACCTGTCGGCGCTCATGGTCACGTACCCCTCGACGCACGGCGTGTTCGAGGAGGCGATCACCGACATCACGCGCACGATCCACGCGCACGGCGGCCGGGTCCACCTGGACGGCGCCAGCATGCACGCCATGGCCCGCCTGTGCCGCCCGGGCGACCTTCGGGCGAGGGTCCGAGGTTTCCGCGGTTACG
>CAZZLY010000116.1:0-5860 GCA_964655175.1 uncultured bacterium | reverse complement strand
GCGCCGGCGGGCCGTGGGTCAAGGTCAACTGCGGCGCGCTGCCCGAGACGTTGCTGGAGTCCGAACTGTTCGGACACGAGAAGGGCGCGTTCACGGGCGCGGACCGGCAGAAGCCGGGTCGATTCGAGGATGCGGCCGGCGGCACGCTGTTCCTGGACGAGGTCGGGGAGATGCCGTTCGCCCTGCAGGTCAAGCTGCTGCAGGCGATCGAGGAGAAGACGTTCACGCGCGTCGGCGGTAACAAGCCGATCACCGTGGACGTGCGCATCCTCGCCGCCACGAACCGACCGCTCGAGGACATGGTGCGCGAGCGCACGTTCCGCGAGGACCTGTTCTTCCGCCTCAACGTGTTCCCGATCGTGCTGCCGCCGCTGCGCGAGCGCCCCGGCGACGTGCCGCGTCTGGTCGAGCACGTGCTGCGACGGCACGGGGCGCCGCCCGACAAGTTGGAGCCCGCCGCGCTGCGTGCCCTCGAGGGCTACGCGTTCCCGGGCAACGTGCGCGAGCTCGAGCACACGCTCGAGCGCGCGCTCATCCTGGCCGGGGCCGACCCGGTGACGACCGAGCACCTCTCGTTCGTGCAGACCACGCCCGCCGTGACCGCGTCCTCGTGGATCCCGCGCATCCCCGAGGACGGATTGTCGCTCGAGACGCTCGAGCGCGAACTCATCCTGCAGGCGCTCGAACGCGCGGCGGGCAACAAGAGCGCGGCCGCGCGATTGCTGGGCCTGACGCGCCGCACGCTCTACTCGCGCATGGAGAAGCACGGTCTGCACACGCCCGGCGAGGGCGACGAGGGCGACGGCGAGTGAACCTCGTGCGTGTCGTGGTCGTGCTGTGGCTCGCGAGCGTGAACGTGGCCGCTGCCGCCGTACCCACGGTCGTCGCGCCCACCCCGGTCGCGCTCGCGACGGGCCCCGACAGCGGCGAGCCGGTGCTGTCCCGGTCCACCGACGATGCGCTGGTGCTCAGTTGGATGGAGCCCGTGAGCGAGGGTCGTCACGCGCTGCGCTGGACGCGCTGGCGCGGCGAGGGCTGGGGCCCCGTCGCCACCGCACTCACGACCGACAGCCTGTTCGTGAACTGGGCCGACGTGCCGGCGGTGATCCCGACGCGCGGCGACACGTTGTTCGCGCACGTGCTACGGCGCACCGCAGGCGGCACGTACGATTACGCCGTGCTCGTATCGGCCTCGACCGACGGCGGTGCGCACTGGACGCCGCCGAACGTGCTGCATGCCGGCGGTTCGCACGGCGAGCACGGGTTCGTCACCGCGATCCCCGCGCCCGGGGGCGCGGACTACGTCTGGCTCGACGGTCGTGCGATGGCCGCCGACCCCGACAACGGCGCCATGATGCTGCGCCACGCGCGCGTCGGCCCCGACGGCACGCCCGGCGTCGAGGCGCTGCTGGATGCCCGCACCTGCGAGTGCTGCCGCACCGGTCTGGCGCGCACGCGCGACGGGCTCGTCGCGGTGTATCGCGATCGCAGCGAGCACGAGGTGCGCGACATCCATGCGGTGCGCCTGCGCGCCGGTGAGTGGACCGATCCCGCGCCGGTGGCGCGCGACGGCTGGGTGGTGAACGGCTGCCCCGTGAACGGGCCCGCGATCGCGGCCGCCGGTGACACGTTGCTCGTGGTGTGGCCCACCGGCGTGCGCGACACGATGCGCGTGCACGCGGCGTGGTCGTTCGACGGCGGCGCCACGTTCGGGGCGGTGCGCCGACTCGACGAGGGCACGGTCACCGGGCGCGTCGAGGTCGCGATGCTGCCCGAGGGTGGCGCGGCGGTGACCTGGATCGACGGCGAGGGGACGACCGCGCGCATCCGCGTGCGCCGCGTGCGGCCCGACGGTGCGCCCGGTGCCCCGCTCACCGTGGCGGCCACGCAGACGGTGCGCCGCGCCGGATTCCCGCGCGTCGCCTGCGTGGGGCGCACCCTCGTGTTCGCGTGGACCGAGCCCGGCACCCACGCGCACGTGCGCACGGCCTCGCTGCCGCTGACGGCCCTGCCGTACTGATCCGGCACGCCACGGGCGCGACCCCGCGCGGCTCGTGTATGCTCGCGTTCCCATGAACTCCCTGCGCTCGATCCTGTTCGGCAACCTGGGCCTCAAGTTCGTCGCGCTGCTCCTGGCGCTGATCGTGTACCTCAACGTGTACACGGACCGCCCGACGACGATGGTGCTGTCGTTCCCCATCGAGTACACCGAACTACCGGATTCGCTCAGCGTGTTCGGTTCGGCCCCGTCGGTCGTGCAGGTCGAACTGCAGGGCACCGGCAAGCAGTTGTTCATGCTGCGCATCAAGGAGCCGCGCCTCAAGTTGTCGCTCGCCGGCGTCAAGCACGGGCACTACGAGCGCACGCTCGCCGCGAGCGATCTGCCGCTGCCCGCGGGGGCCGAGTTGGCGGTGCAGAACCTGATCGGGCCGCGCATCATCGCGCTCGAGATCGACCGCCGCATGGAGCGCACGTTGCCCGTGGTCGTGCGTCAGGTCACCGGGATGCCGGCGACCGGCTTCGTGTGGCGTGGTCGCGCCTGGGCCGAGCCCGATCGAGTGCGGGTGTCCGGCGCCGAGCAGGCGCTCAGCGGCCTCGACACGCTCGTGGCCGCCGCTGTGCGCATCGACGGCAAGCGCGACACGGTGACCGCGGTCGTCGGGTTCGCGTCGCTGCCCGAGGGCGTGCGCGCCGAACCCGCGCGCGTGGCCGCGCATCTGCTGCTGGAGCGTCGCGGCCACTGACGGCGACGCGCGCCCGCGTAAGCCGCGCGCGCCCGGATGCACGAAAGCCACCCCCGGGGGAGGGTGGCCCATGCTGCTGCGCCGTGGCATCGAGTGGTCACCAGTGGTGCCGGTGGTCGCGGCCTCCTGTCCCATAGGGAGGGCATAAACAAGAGGGCGGAGCCTGTCGAACACTCCAGAGAACCCGATGTCGCGGTGGGACGGTCGCCCGTCCCGGAGTCGGGAACGTCCGCTCGAGCGTTCGCCCGCGCGGAGGCTCCCTGTGTCCTCGAGAGGTGGACCCCCACGCCGTACTGATACACGGCGCCCCGGGGAGTCCGCGAGGACCTTGTCGGTTCAGCGTTTACGTGCGGCGACGCGGTACGCCCGCGCCCAGCGGTAGGTGGGCAGCCGGCGCAGCACGTGGTTGGCCGCGAGCAGCAGATCGTTGGCCGCGCCACCGAAGTGCGGGATCGCGCGGGCCGCGAAGCCGCGTCGTTCGAGCCGCCGCGCGAGGTCGCGCGGATCGAACAACTGCTCCAGGTAGTAGCCCCACTCGGGTTCGCGCGGGCACTGGCCGCGGTGATAGTGCGAGTCCGGTGCGGGGCCGCCCGCCAGATGCGCCGACACGGCCGCGACGATCGCCTCGCGATCCATGCCCGAGGTGGCGGCGGCCAGACCGGTGACGCGCTCGGGTGCGAGCGACGGGAACGCCGCGCGGATGACGCGTTCGCGGCGCGAGATCATGGGTTCGGGGATGTCGTGCTCGCCACACGGACCCATGGGGCCGTGCTCGAACCGCTCCCACAGCTCCTCGGTCTCGCGGCGGATGCGCGGGTTCGCGCCGTTGTTGCCGTCCGAGATCACGAGCCAACCGCCGGGCCGCAGCACGCGCGCGCACTCGTCGAGGAAGCGGTTCACGTCGTAGTAGTGCGAGATCGCCTCGATGGACATGACGACGTCCACGCTCGCATCGGGCAGCGGCAACGCGCTCACGTCGCCGCGCAACGGGACGACGCGGCCCGCGAACTCGGGGAAGAACGCGCCGTTGACGATGCGGTGCGACCTCACCATGGGCTCGTGCACCTCGACCGACCAGACGCGCGCGGCGCCCCAAGATGCGCACAGGTTCGACACCATGCCGAAGCCCGAACCGCCGTCCACGACCACGCGACCCTCGACGCCGCCCACGAGTTCGAGCAGCTGCTGCTTGGCGCGCACCCACGTGCGCAGCCCCCGATCGTCGAGCAGGTCGCCCAGATAGCGCCCGTACCACGGGTCCACGCGGTCCGGCGTGCGCGTGAGCGAGGCGCGCACCGCGCGCACGAACGTGTCCGGCGCGGGTACGCCCGACGGCACGGGGGCGAGCAGCGACGGACCCGCGGGGGAGACCGCGGGGGAGTCGCTCGACGGCAGCGGCGAAGCGTTCGAGGAGTCCATGGCGACGTCCGTGTCGGCGCCCGGAGCAGCGGGGCGCGCGTCGGTGGGAGAGACGATCCGCCTCCGTGGCGGGAAAGCCCCCGGCGCCCTGGCTCACTGGCCAGAGCGCCGGTCGGAGGCACGGAGTATGGGGAGTCGCGCGAGTTGGCAGGCTTGGAGCAGCGAATCCCCGTCCGTACCGGGAACGTCTTGCAACCCGGGTGCCAGCGCCGGAAGTCGAGCAATTGCAGGGTTCTGCGTGGTCCGTGGGGCCCGTGGGGCGTGCGAAAGGCGGCACGTGCGCGCACGCCGGCTGCCGAATTGCACGGCCCCACGGAACCCGGCGTAGCGCGCATTCCGAGTCTTGACACCCCTTCCGACGGAACCCTAGAATTTCCGGCGTCGACGGGCGTCCTCCGCCTGCTCCGGCAACCACCCGGTCTCCGCCTACGCACCGGGTCCCAACTCCCAGCACAACCGAATCGCAGCCTCCCGCCCGATGCCCACCGGCCCGCCCGGAGGGACCTCGCGCTCATCCTGCCTCGCTGCGTCGCGCCCGCGACCGGCGATCCCATCCCTCTCACCCTGCACCCCCCGGGACCCCGCGTCCCATCGTCGGTCCCGCGGCCGCAGCGTGCGCTCCTCGAGTGTGACGACGCGTCCCGCCCCCGACGCCGAAGGCGAGCCCCCTCCATGGACGACACCACCGCGACCCCCGCCGCCCCGATCGCCGCCCCGCACGAGACCGCCGAGACGCTCGACCTGCAGCACCTCAAGGCCAAGACCATGGCCGAGCTGCTGGCGCTCGCGCACGACCTGCAGATCACCGGCACGAGTGGGCTGCGCAAGCAGGAGCTCATCTTCAAGGTGCTCGAGGCGCAGACCGAGAAGAGCGGGCTGATCTTCGCCGAGGGCGTGCTCGAGATCCTGCCCGAGGGCTACGGGTTCCTGAGGTCGCCCACGTACAACTATCTGCCGGGGCCGGACGACATCTACGTGTCGCCGTCGCAGATCAAGCGCTTCGACCTGCGCACGGGCGACACGGTGAGCGGTCAGGTGCGGCCGCCCAAGGAGGGCGAGCGCTACTTCGCGCTGCTGCGCGTCGAGGCGATCAACCTGGAGACGCCCGAGCACACCAAGGGCAAGATCCTGTTCGACAACCTCACGCCGCACTACCCGATCGAGAAGCTCAACCTCGAGACGCGCGACCGCTGTCTGGAGACGCGCATCATCGATCTGGTGTCGCCCATCGGGAAGGGGCAGCGCGCGCTCATCACCGCGCCGCCCAAGGCCGGCAAGACGGTCATGATGCAGAAGCTCGCCAACGCGATCGCCGAGAACCACCCCGAGGTCATCCTCATCGTGCTGCTCATCGACGAGCGCCCCGAGGAGGTCACCGACATGGCGAGGTCCGTGCGCGGCGAGGTGGTCTCGAGCACGTTCGACGAGCCCGCCGAGCGCCACGTGCAGGTGGCCGAGATGGTCATCGAGAAGGCCAAGCGCCTCGTCGAGCACGGCCGCGACGTGGTCATCCTGCTCGACTCGATCACGCGACTGGCCCGCGCGCACAACGCGGTCGTGCCGCACTCGGGCAAGATCCTCTCGGGCGGTGTGGACGCCAACGCGCTGCAGCGGCCCAAGCGCTTCTTCGGCAGCGCGCGCAACATCGATGGCGGCGGCTCGCTCACGATCATCGCGACCGCGCTCGTCGAGACCGG
>CAZZLY010000115.1:0-5904 GCA_964655175.1 uncultured bacterium | reverse complement strand
GAGGGCAACTACTCGAGCTGGCTCGAGCAGAAGAAGAACCGGCTGCAGCAGGAGGAGAAGACCGAGTCGGCGCGTCAGAAGACGCTCGACCGCGAGCTCGAGTGGGTGCGCCTCGCCCCGCGTGCGCGCCAGGCCAAGAGCAAGGCGCGTCTGCAGGCCTACGAGAAGATGCTCGCCGAGGAGACGAAGGAGAAGCTCGAGGGCGTCGAGATCTACATCCCGCCGGGTCCCCGTCTGGGCAACGTGGTCATCGAGGCGCAGAACCTGCGCAAGGGCTACGGCGATCGTCTGCTCATCGACGACCTGTCGTTCAAGCTGCCGCCCGCCGGCATCGTGGGCGTGATCGGCCCCAACGGCGCGGGCAAGACGACGCTGTTCCGCATGCTCGTGGGTCAGGAGCAGCCGGACTCGGGCACGCTCAAGGTGGGTGAGACGGTGAAGGTCTCGTACATCGATCAGAGCCGCGAGTCGCTCAACGCGGACAACACCGTGTACGAGGAACTCTCGGGCGGCAACGAGCTCATCACGCTGGGCAAGCGCGAGGTGAACGCGCGCGCCTACTGCTCGTGGTTCAACTTCCGCGGCGCCGATCAGCAGAAGAAGGTCGGCACGCTGTCGGGTGGCGAGCGCAACCGTCTGCAGATGGGCAAGCTGCTGCAGACCGGCGGCAACCTGCTGCTGTTGGACGAGCCCACCAACGATCTCGACGTCGACACGCTGCGCGCGCTCGAGGACGCCCTGCTCGAGTTCGCCGGCTGCGCGGTGGTCATCTCGCACGATCGCTGGTTCCTCGACCGCATCGCGACGCACATCCTGGCGTTCGAGGGCGACTCGCAGGTGACGTGGTTCGAGGGCAACTACCAGGACTACGAGAAGGTCCGCAAGGAGCGTCTGGGCGCCGATGCGGACACGCCGCACCGCATCAAGTACAAGCCGCTGGTGCGCTCGTAAGCCGCACCCGCAGCCGTCGCATCGCGAAGCGCCCGGTCGGATCCCCGGCCGGGCGCTTCGTCATGCGGCCCGGCCCCGTCGTCGTGGCGGCCCAGCGCGAGCACCACCGCGGCGGGGCGCCCACGGTCCCATCGAACCTCTGTGTTCCCTGCCGTTTCCAGCCGATTTCCCACCCGCGTACCCCTCAAGTCGCGGGGCCCGCGACCGAGACTCCCGTTCATGGGGGGCGCCGGGCACGGAGGCCGGGTGGCCCCCCTCCGCACCCGTCGCATCCCCACGTCCCGGGCGAGGGAACGCATGTCGCGCGTCGTCTGTGTCCATCCCGATCCCCATTCGCTCGAGCGCTGGCGCCGTGCGCTGCTCGAGCACCGGCGCGACTGGGACGTCGAGTGTCACACCGACTCGATGGCCGCGTGGCACAGCATCGCCGCGACACCACCGGATCTCGTGGTGGTCGCCTGCGGCCCCGTGTGCAACGGCCGCTCGCTGCTCGCGCTCGTGCGCGACGGGGCCACGGACGTGGCGCGCGTGCTCGTCACGGACCACGCCGAACCGAGCGACGAGTCCGAGCTGGCGCAGCGCGTGTTGCCCATGTCGCTCGAGCCCGCGCGGTTCGTGGAGGCGCTCGCGCAGGTGCTGCAGCACCGCGAATCGCTCGTCGATCCCGTGCTGCGCGGACTGCTGGGTCGCATCGGCAAGTTGCCCGCCGCGCCCGAGGTGCACGGACGACTCGTGAAGCGGATGCAGGACCCGCACGCGACGCTGGTCGACTTCGCCGCCATCCTCGCCGAGGACCCGGCGCTCGCCACGCAGGTGCTGCGCGTGGCGAACAGCGCCTACTTCGGACGCGACCGCGCGGTGACCGATCTGGCGGCGGCCGCGGGACGCTTGGGCACGCGTCTGTTCACGGACGTCGTGCTGGCCGCCGAGACGCTGGAGGCCTTCGGGACCGCCGCCGCGTCGTTCGACATGAGCGAGTTCCAGCGACACGCCGCGAGCGTGGCGCGCGTGGCCTCGACGCTCGAACGCCGCGCCCCGTGGGCGGAGGACGCGTTCATGGCCGGCCTGCTGCACGACGTGGGTCGGTTGGTGCTCGCGACGCGTCTGCCCGACGAGTTCGCGGGCATCGAGCGCCTCGTGGAACGCGAGGGCTGGCCGCATCACGTGGCCGAGCGGCAGGTGCTCGGGACCGATCATGCGCGCATCGGCGCCGCGCTGCTGGGCACGTGGGGACTGCCGAGCGCGGTGGTGACGGCGGTGCGCCAGCACCACGAGTGCCCGCTCCTGGGCGACCTCGTGCTCGACACCACGGTCGCGGTCGCCCTCGCCGAACGCCTCGTGCACGACGTCGAAGGCGATCTGGCGCTGCCCACGGCGGCGGACCCGACCGCCTTGGACGGTGGCGACCCGCGCTGGCCGTGGTGGCGCGCGCTCGCCGGCGAACTCGACGAGGACGCGATGGCGGCGTGAGGGCTGCGCCACTGAACCACGTGGGGACGCCACGGGCGGCCGCGATCGCGATCACGATCGGGGCCGCCCGCTCGCATGCGGGGGACGTCCGCGATCTCGCGACGACGCCTACGACTTCGGTCGACCGGGTTTGACCGTGTGCGCAGCGCTCCCTAGTGTCGCCCTCGAACGTGTGGCGCGGGTGCCACGACGGAGCGCGTCACACGCTCGCAGTGCACGGATCGAGGGAGTCGTGTGGGCGTCCGCCCCGCGCTCCAGCCGATCGGCCGGAAGCCGGTCGTCGTACGGAGGGGCCGCGTGGCCGCTCCTCTACAAGGAGGTTGCCCGTGAAGACGTTCACCATCCTCGCCGCGTTCGCGCTGCTCGTCGGCAGCGCCCTCACCGCACAGGCCGCTCCCATGAAGGGCGGTCTCGGGTTCCACCTCGGCGACTCGCCCATGTCGGGCATCACCGCCCTCATCAACCCGCTCGCGCCGAACGCCAGCCGCGCCGCCGCGACGGTCGGGGGGCGGCAGTGGTTGAGCGAGCAGGTCGGCCTCGACGTCGGCGTCGGCTTCAACTCGTTCAAGGCCGAGCAGGGCACGCAGGTCGAGACCTGGACGGGCATGTCGGTCGATCTCGGCCTGCCCATCGTGGTCAAGAAGCTCCCGCACGTGAACTTCATCGTCCGTCCGGGCGTGCAGTTCGGCTCGCTCGAGGACAAGGACGAGACCTCGCTGCCCACGACCACGACCAAGTACACCATGCGCGGCTTCTCGGGCACGCTCGAGGCCGAGTGGTACGTCACCGAGAACCTGAGCCTGTCGGCGGCGCACGGACTGGCGTGGGCCTCGATGAAGGACGACGGCAGCCCGGCGATCAAGTTCACGTCCATGGGTACGACGGGCAGCAACTTCACGCAGCTCGGGTTCAACCTGTACATCTGGTGAATCCCGCCGCCGCATGACTACGGCGGAATGACTCCGGCCCCCGGCGCCCCGCGCCGGGGGCCTTCGTCTGCGCGGTCAGACGCGCGACGGGGCGCGGCGACCGAAGTGGCATTCGCCGCCCCCCACCGAGCGGACTATCCTCCCGGCCATGGCCGCTCCCGCGCCGCGCACGCGCTTCTCGCCGCTCGAGTATCGCGATCCCACACCACGACCGTGGCTCGTCGCGCTACTCGGCGTGATCAACCGCCATCTCGTGCTCGGCGGACTGCTGCGCTTCCGCGGCGTGGTCCTGCCCACGGCCGATCGCGCGCGGCTGCGCGCCGCCGTGAACCCCGGCACCGTGGCGTTCCTGGGTCCCGCGCATCCCGAGTTCCTGACCGATTGGATGATCGACAAGGAACTCTCGCGCCTCGCCTCGCCGCTCATGGCGCACTGGGCGAGCTACGAGATCGTGAACGCCACGCCCGCCGTGCGCGCGTTCTGGCTCGCCAACAACCTCATCGCCAACGTGCCCGGTGGCGGCGGCAAGGCGTACTCGGTGCGCTGGGCGATGGCGGGGCACGGCGTGCTGTTGCACCCCGAGGGCACCGCGACGTGGCAGGGTGAGCGCGTGAGCACGCTGTTACCCGGACTCGCCGACATGGCATGGGAGGCGGCGGACGCACTCGCGGTGCGCGGCGACGCGCGGCCCGTGTTCATGGTGCCGCTCGTGTGGCGGCTCGTGTTCACCGCGAACGCGCACGCGGCGCTGGCGCGCGACGTGGGCGACCTGGCGCAGCGCCTCGGCGTGACGGTGCCGCGCGGTGCGATCGCCGAACGCTTCGGCGCGCTGCTGCCGGCCCTGCTCGAACGCCAGTGCACCCGGCTCGGGCTACGCGTGCCGCCGGTCCACCACGGCCGCGACTACTTCACGGCGCAGGCCGACGTGATCGCGCAGTTGCGCACGCGCCTGGCGGAACGCTACGGCGCGCTGGACGACGACCTGACGCGCGCGCAGTTCCAGTTGCGCAAGGCGATGCGCGAGCGCACCGCGCACGAGCCCGACGCGGTGCGACGCGACCGCGCGTGGCTGCTGGAACTGCAGCGACTCGCGGGCTTCGACCCTGCGCTCTACGACCGTGAACGTTTGGATCAGGAGCGCATCGCCGAGGTGCTCAAGCGCACGCGCTCGAGTCTGCTCACGCAGGGGCTCGGCAACGTGCTGCGCAACACGCTGCCCATCGCGGTCGCCCCGCGACGCGTGCACGTGCGCGTGGCCGAGCCGCTCGCGGTGCACACCGCGCGGGCCGCCGTTGCGATCGGCGGGGAAGCCGCCGCGCGCACGGCCCTGCTCGCGGAACACCATGCCCGACTGCAGGGGGCGCTCGACGCACTGGGCCGCGAGCTCGCGAACACGACCTCACCGCACGCGATGACGAACCCCCTCTGGAGCGGTCGCACGCAGGGGTGAGACCGCGCGGACGCGGGCGCAGGTGCGCGGTGGAGTGCGTCCCCCGCCGCGGTTGACGCGGTCGGACGCGCCCCCTAGCCTCGACGCCATGCCCCTGATCCAGATCGAGGACACGCGCCGCAACGAGCGGCGGAAGAGCGTCGTCTGCCGCGTCGGCCACGTGCCGGTCGGTGGCGCGCATCCGGTCGTGGTGCAGTCCATGACCAACACCGACACCGCTGACGCGGCCGCCACCGCCGATCAGGTCGCGCTGCTCGCGGCCGCCGGCAGTGAGATCGTGCGCGTCACGGTCAACACGCGCGAGTCGGCCGCCGCCGTGCCCGAGATCGTCTCGCGCCTGCGCGACCGCGGCGTGAACGTGCCCATCGTGGGCGACTTCCACTACAACGGGCACACGCTGCTCACCGAGTACCCCGAGTGCGCGCGGCGGCTCGACAAGTACCGCATCAACCCGGGCAACGTCGGCGTGGGCGAGAAGCACGACGACAACTTCCGGCGCATGATCGAGGTCGCGGTCGAACACGCCAAGCCCGTGCGTATCGGCGTCAACTGGGGCTCGCTCGACCGCGCCATGCTCACCGCCATGATGGACGCGAACGCCAAGCGACCGCAGCCGTTGACCGACCGCGAGGTCGTGCTCGAGGCGATGCGCGAGAGTGCGCTCCGGTCCGCCGAGCTCGCCGAGAGCTGCGGCCAGCCGCACGACCGCATCATCCTGTCGGCCAAGGTCTCGGACGTGCGCGACCTCATCCAGGTGTACCGCGCGCTCGCCGGGGCCTGCGACTACCCGCTGCATCTGGGACTGACCGAGGCCGGCCTGTCCACCAAGGGGATCGTCGCCACCACCGCCGCGCTGTCGGTGCTGCTGTTCGAGGGCATCGGCGACACGATCCGCTCGAGCCTCACCCCCGCCCCCGGTGGCGACCGGGCCGAGGAGGTGCGCGTCTGCCAGCAGGTGCTGCAGTCGCTGGGCCTGCGCCACTTCACGCCGCAGGTCACGAGCTGCCCGGGCTGCGGGCGCACGACGAGCACGTTCTTCCAGGAACTCGCCTCGCGCGTGACCGATCACATCGCGGCGCGCATGGCGCATTGGCGCGGCACGTA
>CAZZLY010000114.1:0-6042 GCA_964655175.1 uncultured bacterium | reverse complement strand
GCGGCCTCGCACAGCATGGGCAGTCGGGCGCGCACGAGCCGCGACTTCTGCACGTCGGTCCAGGTCGCGAGCGCGCCGATCGACAGCACGTCGCCGTTCATGGCGATGCGCTTGAGGCTCTTGAGCGGCGACAGGTCCAGATAGTGCGTGCCCGGCGTCCCGCCGAACTCGAGCGCCACGAACACGTCGGTGCAGCCGGCGATCGGCACCGTGCCCGGTACGTCCCGCAGCCAGCGCAGCGCCCCCTCGAGGGTGCGCGCGCGATGCAGCGCGAAGTCCCGCGTCACCGTCCTCACGACGGGTGCCTCTCGGCGTGTGCGGCGAGCACGGCGCGATGGATGGCCTCGTAGCCCGTGCAGCGGCACAGATTGCCCGCGAGCGACTCGCGCACCTTGGCGAGCGTGGGGCGCTTGGGCGATTCGACGAGGGCGAGCGCGGCGAGCACCACGCCCGGCGTGCAGATGCCGCACTGCGCTCCGACCTCGCGCAGCATGGCGCGCTGCAGCGGATGTTCGCCGCCCAGACCTTCGATGGTCACCAGCTCCGCGCCCTCGGCCTGCACGGCGGGGACGAGACAGGCGCACACGGGCTCGCCGTTCATGAGCACGGTGCACGCGCCGCATTCGCCCTCGCCACAGCCTTCCTTGGTGCCCGTCAGGCCGCAGTCCTGGCGCAGCACGTCGAGCAGACGCTTGAGCGGATGCGCCTCGACCACGTGGGGCGTGCCGTTCACGGTGAGCTTCATGCGTTCTCCTGGGGCGCGCGCACGAGTTGCGGCGCGCGGGCGAGGACCTCGGGCGTCGCGGGGATCGAGCGCACGTCGAGGCCCGCGTGACGGATGGCGTTGACGACCGCGGGCGCGGGGCCGTCCATGGGCAGCTCGCCCAGGCCCTTCGCGCCGAACGGTCCGCCGGGGTAGTGGTTCTCGAGCATCACCACGTCCATGGGCGGCGTGTCGAGCGTGGTCGGGATGACGTAGTTGGTCAGCTGCGCGTTGGCCATCACGCCGTCGCGCATGACGACGTTCTCGAGCAGCGCCCAGCCCAGTCCCTGCGCCGAGCCGCCCTCGATCTGGCCGCGCGCCATGGCGGGATGGATGGGGCGGCCGAACTCCTGCACCGCGGTGAAGCGCGTCACGCGCGCCTCGCTCGTGACCGGGTCGAGCTCGATCTCGGCCACGTCGCAGCCCCACGCGTAGGTGGCGTAGGCGTCGCCGCGATAGGTCGCGTCGTCCCACTTGCGACCCGTGGGCGCCTCGTACGGCTCCTCGACGTGCAGGCGACCGTGCTGCGCGTGATGCTCGGCGGGCGTGCGATCGCCCAGCTGCTCGCGCAGCTTGCGGGCGCAGCGCGTGAGGATGCCGCCCACGACCATGCACGTGCGCGATGCGACCGTGGGGCCGGAGTCCGGCACCTGCGAGGTGTCGGCGTCGGCCACTTCGACCTGTTCGTAGGGGATGCCGACCGCGTCGGCGACGATCTGCGCCAGCATCGTGCGCGTGCCCTGGCCGATCTCGGTGTTGGCGACCAGCACGCGCACCCCGGTGGGCGTGGTCTCGAGCCCGGCGCGCGAGCCCAGCATGACCTCGCCGCTGCCCGTGAAGCCCGCGCCGTGCAGGAACAGCGACAGGCCGATGCCCTTGCCCGTGCCGGCGTACTTGGCGCGCTTGCGCTTGAAGCCCGAGCGCTTCACCGCCTCGCGCAGCACCGCGATCGCGCTCGAGTCCTCGCCCAGCTTCTGTCCCGTGGCGGTGGTGTCGCCGGGCTTGAGCGCGTTGCGCAGTCGCAGCGTGACCGGATCGAGCCCCAACGCCTCGGCGATGCGATCCATGTGCACCTCGACCGCGAACAGCGTCTGCGGTGCGCCGAAGCCGCGGAACGCGCCATTGGGGGGCGTGTTCGTGCGCACGGCGCGCGCGGTGATGCGCGTGTTCGCGCAGCGGTACGGGCCCGCCGCGTGGATGGTGCCGCGCGACAGCACGACCGGCGACAGCGTGCAGTACGCGCCGCCGTCCATGATGACGTCGATCTCCATCGCGGTCAGGCGGCCGTCGCGCGTCACGCCGGTGCGGTGCTTCACGATCGCGGGATGGCGCTTGGTCGTGGCCTGCATGTCCTCGACGCGGTCGTACACGATCTTGACCGGGCGGCCGCTCTTGAGCGCGAGCAGACAGGCGTGCGCCGCGATGACCGAGGGGTAGTCCTCCTTGCCGCCGAACCCGCCGCCGGTCTCGGTCTGCACCACGCGAACGTCGCGCACGGCGTCCCCGAGCAGTGCCTTGAGCGCCTTGAGTACGTAGTACGGGCACTGCAGCGAGCCGTACAGCGTCATGCGGCCCTCGGGCTCGGGCACCGCGATGACGCCGTTCGTCTCGATGTACACGTGCTCCTGGGCGCCCGTCGTGTACGTGCCCTCGAGGATCGTCTCGGCGCGCTCGAAGCCGCGCGCGAGATTGCCCTTCTCGATCGTGATGTGCTTGAAGACGTGCTCGGACACGGTGGGGTCGAACACGGGCGTCTCGGTCTCGTAGGTGATCGCGACCTTCGCACGCGACAACACGTCGCGGTCCTCGTGCGCGAGCAGCAGGATGGGCTCGGCCGGGTGGTTCACCTGCTCGACCACCAGCGCGGGCTGGTCGGGCTGGATGAGTGCGATGACGTTCTGACCCGGGACGTCGCGATGGTCCACGATCGTGAACCCGGTCGTGTCGAAGTCCAGCGATACGCCGGTGACGCGGCCCTTCGCGATCGTGGAGCGGATCGTGCGGCCGTGCAGCATGCCGGGGAACGTGAGGTCGTCCAGATAGCGGGCGGCGCCGGTGGCGCGCGCCAGCCCTTCCTTGCGCGGTGTGTTCGTGCCGACGGAGTTCATCCGCGCAGCATAGCGCATGGGGGGCGGATTGCCGCTATTCGACGTGCGGCGTAGGCTCTCCCAAGGGCGGAGGCGGCGGGGCGTCGCTGAGCGCTCCCGTGAGTCCCTCCCGGCCGTGTCGCTCGGGGCGGGGCCGACGCAATCCATCGGCGCGAGCCGTGGCGAGGCGTGTCGCGGTCCGCATGGGCTTGCTCGAATCGAACCGGAGGTCGTCATGGTTCACAACGTCGGCAGCGTCGATCGCATCGTCCGTGTCGTCGTGGGACTCGGGCTAATCGCGTGGGGCGTGATGAACCGTTCGTGGTGGGGCGCGCTCGGCGCGATCCCGCTGTTCACCGCGACGCTGCGCTGGTGCCCGCTCTATCTGCCGTTCGGTCTGTCGAGCTGCAGCGTCAAGAAGAGCTGACCCGGCACGGTCGTTGACGGGCGGGAGGAGGCGGGGCAGCATCGGCCGCCGACTCCCGCCCGTTCGCATGGGCGGGTCACCCTCACCCATCCCCCGAGGAGCATCGAGCCCATGAACAAGGCCGCCCTCGTCCCCGCGTGGGACATGAACCGCATGCGTCACGGCATCGCGCTGCGTTGCGTGCAGGCGTTGTCGGACGAACAGGTCAACGCGCATCCCATCCAGGGCATGCGCAGCGCCCGCGAGCTCGTCGTGCACATGTACGCGTTCGTGCGTGCGGCGGCCGAGAGCGTGCTCGCCGGTGCGGTCACGATGGACGAGAAGCCTGCGCAGGCGCGCGTCCAGACCAAGGCCGACCTGCTCGCCTACATGGAGGAGAGCTGGCGCGCCGCGGACGCCGCGTTCCAGAAGGCCACCGATGCGCAGTTGGCCGCGCCCGTGTCGGCCCCGTGGGGCGCCATGCCGGGCGGGGTCATGATCTCGATGATCCCGGACGAGTTCCTGCATCATCGCGGCCAGCTCTACTGCTACCTGCGCCAGCAGGGCGTCGAGCCGCCGATGGTGTGGGACTTCGAGCACAACGCGCCCGGACTGGGGCACGCGCCGCGTTGCTGAGCGCTTAGCGAGGAGGAACGCCGAAGGGCGGACCGGATGACCGGTCCGCCCTTCGTGCGTGAAGCGAGGGACGTCAGCGCGCCGACGTGAAGTTGCGCGAGGCCGAGAACGCGCTCGAGCCCGCCGCGTTCGAGGCGCTCACACGCCAGTAGTAGCGGATGCGGCTGCCCAGCCCCGAGAGCGTGATCGAGGTGCCCGTGAGCGCGGCGTTGTCGTACACCGTGCTCGCGAACGTGGAGACCGTCGAAACCTGGAGGCGGTAGTTCGTCGCACCCGTGGAGGCCGACCACGACAGCACGGCGGCGGTGCGCGAGATGCCCGTCGCACCGTTGGCCGGCGAGATCAGCGTCGGCGTCGCCGGGGCCGAGGGCGGCGGCGGCGGGGGCGTCGCACCGGCGGTCGTGAACAGGAGCTTGTTCACCGTGCCCGTGGGCACGCCGGTGATCTTGTTGAGCGTCGCGGCCGCGGTGAGCGCGGTCTGCACGGCCGCCGGCGTGGCGGTCGGGTTGGCGGCCAGGTACAGCGCGGCCGCACCCGCGACGTGCGGCGTCGCCATGGACGTGCCCGAGATCGTGTTCGTCGCGGCGTCCGTGGTGAGCCACGCCGAGGTGATGTTCACGCCCGGCGCGATGATGTCGACGCCCGCACCGAAGTTGGAGAAGCTCGCGAACGCGTCGGTGACGTCCGAGGCCGCCACCGTGATCGCCTCGGCCACGTCGGCGGGCGACGAGGTGGACACGTTGAGTGCCGAATTGCCGGCCGCGACGCAGTACACGACACCGTCGGCGATCGAGTTGCGCACGGCGGCGTCGAGCGTCGCCGAGAGCCCACCGCCGAGCGACATGTTGGCGACGGCCGGGTTGGTGGTGTGGTTCGCCGTCACCCAGTCGATGCCGGAGATCACGCCGGCCGTGGTGCCCGAACCCGCCGCGTCGAGCACGCGCACGGCGATCAGCTTGACGCCCTTGGCCACACCGTACGTGGCCCCACCGACGGTGCCGGCGACGTGCGTGCCGTGGCCGTTGGCGTCCGCCGCGGTGCCGCCCGCGGTGATGGCGTCAAAGCCCGTCACCGCGCGGCCACCGAACTCCGAGTGCGTGAGGCGGATGCCCGTGTCGATGATGTACGCATCCACACCCGCGCCGGTGGCGTTGTAGGTGTAGCTGTTCGTCAGCGGCAGGCTCGTCTGATCGAGGCGATCGAGGCCCCACGTCGCCGGGGACTGCACGACGCTCGCCTTGAACTCCTGATTCTCCTCGATGTACGACACGCGCGGATCGGAACGCAGCTGACCGAGCGCCTCGGAGGAGAGCTGCGCCGCGAAGCCATGAACGGCGCTGCGGAAGCGCGCGCGCGTCATGAAGCCGTGGCGATTGGCCATCTGGCCGACGATGCCGTCCACGTCGGTCTGACCGTCCTTGAAGACCACGATGTAGGAGCCCGGGATCGCTTTGCCCGTCGCCTTGAGGATCGGCGCGAGCCCGTCGCCACCCGCGGTGGGCGACGTGAGGTTGGCGGGCGACTTGGAGCAGCCGGCGGCGAACAGCGCGAGCGCGGTGATCGCGAGAACCGCGCGAATGGCGAGGCGCTTCATCGAGATGCCTCCTGCGAGATGAGTGAGGGGATCCGCGCTCCGGATGGGGCGGCGCGGCAGCAGGAGGCTAGGCGGGTCTTTAAGGAGTTGTCAACGAGATGGGTTGTCATGATCAAGTGGCGGAGGGCCTCTTCTCGCGCATCGGCCCATGGAAAATGACGAAGGGCGGACCGGTCGCCCGGTCCGCCCTGGTCGTTCCACGGGGGGGATTCGTGGATCAGATCGCCGACGTGAGCTGTCGGGCCGCGGTGAAGGCGCTGGAGCCCGCCGCGTTCGAGGCGCTGACACGCCAGTAGTAGCGGGTGCGGCTCGCCAGACCCGAGAGCGTCACGGTGGTGCCGGTGAGCGCCGGGTTGTCGTAGGACAGCGTGCGGAAGCGGCTGTCCGTCGAGATCTGGAGGCGGTAGTTGCTGGCGTTGGCCGAGGCCGACCAGGTGAACACCGCGGCCGTGCGCGAGATGTTCGTGGCGTTGGCCGCCGGCGAGATCAGCGTCGGCGTGGCCGGGGGCGCGGGCGGCGGCGGCGGGGGCAGTGCACCCTGCGTCGTGAACAGCAG
>CAZZLY010000113.1:3741-6046 GCA_964655175.1 uncultured bacterium | reverse complement strand
GCGACGGGGGGATTGTTGACGACCTGGGCGTGGGCACCCACACCGGTCGCGATCGTGAGCACGAGTGCGCTCAGAACACGACCCATCGTCGTTCGGAGGGTCTGAAACGTGGGGAACATTCGCGTGGACTCCTGTCGGAGAGAGAGAGGAACGTGCAGGGACACGGACCGGGGATCCACCCCTTCGGCGTGGGGAGACGCCGTACGACAAGGGACGGGTCGGCCGAGACGACGGATCAGGGTCCGCACCTCGCGACAGAGGTCAGGTAGCGAGTCGGGGTTCACTGATACCTGCGACCGACGAACGTATTCACTATTTCGTCACCGGTGTGCGGGGGGGTCGGTGCGACTACACGTTCCCGTGGCGCGATCCGCACGATGTTCGTCACGGACGAACATCGTTCACGGGGTGATCCAGGGCGGCGGCTCGCTTCTCGAGCCCTTACCCACCCTCCATCGGTCGTGTGCATGCGCGCTGCGCCGCCACGTGGACCTCTCCCTCGAGCACGGAGGAAACGGGGTCCCGACACGCGGATCATCCGTGCCCGTGATCACGTCACGCGGGGAACCCACGCGTGCGAGGGGTCAGCGTCCGGCTTCGAACGCCTCGGGGAAGCGCGCGCCCAGCGTCGGGTCGGCGAGCACACCGAGCCACATGGCGGTCGTGCGCCACGCTTCGAACCGGCTGCGGCCGGCCATGCGCAGGGCCTGATAGCGCAGACCCGCCGCCGCCAGGCGCGTGAGCAGGTCGCCCTCCTCCATCCCGTCGGCCACCGCACGCGCGCGATCGAACAGACCGCACAGCTGCTGCACGCGCGGCGTGGTGTCACTGGCCGCCAGACCCGCCAGGGCCTCGCGGCCGGCCTCGCTCCACGCCCACGGACCCAGTTCGAGCACCGCCCCGAGTGCGGCGCGCTGCGCCGGTTCGAGGTCGCCGTGCTCGGCCACGCCCATGAGGCGATCGCGCGCGTCCTGTGCCGCCTCGCGTCGCACGCCATCGGACGACACCGAGGCGAACAACATGGCGAGCGCACGATCCTGCTGATCGGTGAAGCGTCGCGCGACCGTGCGCGCCGGGGCGGCCACGCCGCAGAGCGCGGCGAAGCGATCGAACGCGGCCGACCCGAAACCCGCACCGTCGGCACGGTCCTCGCACACGATCACACCCTCGACCGTGTCCGGGCCGTGCAGTGCACCGAGCAGCGAGACGCCGTAACGCGCCAGCCGCAACACCTCGTCGTGCGCGCCGTGGACGCGCTCGAGTTCGCTGCGGCGCACGGGCCGCACGACCATGCGCGCCCATTCCAGGGCGACGCCGTCGGCCGCGAGCTCCAGCGTGCGCCAACGCTCGTGCAGGTCGCCGCGCACCGCGCGGACCACGAACCGCTCGCCCTCGCGCTCGAGCAGCGCGGCGCTGCGCGCGCCGGTGCGCTGACACACCTCGCGCAGCACGCGGGCATCCAGCGCCTCGAGGTCGACCGTGCGCAACAGGCCGTCGGCGACACCGGAGACCAGCGTGCGCAGGTCGTGCTCGTGCACGGCCGTCTCGCGCGCGCGGCGCGCATCGGCCTCGAGCCGCACCACGTCGCGCTCGAGCTCGCCCGCGCGGCGGCGATGGCGGTCGGCCTCGGTGGCGCGCGCCACGAGGCGGCGCAACTGCGCCAGGAGCGGCTCGGCCACCAGCGGCTTCTCGAGGAGCGCATCACCACCGGCGGCGAGCACCTCGATGCGCTCGGCCTCGGTGAAGGCCCCGGACATGAGCACGACGGGGACCTCGGCCAGTTCGGGATCGCGGCGCAGCACCGAACACAATTCGACGCCGTCGCGACGCGGCAGACGCAGGTCGGCGAGGATGGCGATGGGCCGCTGATGCAACGCCATCTGCAGCGCCGCCTCGCCGTCGTGCACGACGCGCACGCTCCAACCGAGCCGCTGGACGAGCCCGCCGAGGGCGTTCGCGAACGCCGAGTCCTTGAACGCGAGGATCGCGGTCGGTGCGGACTCGACGCGGGGACGGGCGTTCGGCAGCGACGTCATGAGCGGCCCACCGGGCGCAGGTCCCGCACGAGTCCCTCGACGACGCCGGGCGCGAATGGTTTGCGCAGTGCGCGGGCGATGCCGGCCTCGTGCACCAGCCGCTCCTCCCCCGCGTCGCGCGCGAGCGCGATCACCGCGAATGGCGCCGGAGCCACGAGGCTGCGCGCGACGAGCGGCGCGAGATGCTCGCGCCCGCGCGCGTCGGGCAGCGAGACGTCGATGAACACCGCGTCCCAGCCCTCCTGGTCCAGTGCGCGCCACAGACCGGC
>CAZZLY010000113.1:1198-3641 GCA_964655175.1 uncultured bacterium | reverse complement strand
CCCGGCATCTCGACCGGCGTGCGTCCGGGTTCGGGCGCGGCGAAGATGCGCCACACGATGTGATCGAGATGCAACCACGCGCGCGACAGGCCCTGCGCGATCAACGCCGCGGGGCGTTCACCCTGCGCGCGCTGCAGCGGCGACCACGGTTCGAGCGCGGGTTCGGTGAGCGCGCCACGCACCGCCTCGCCGGCGATCTTGAGGCGCGCGACCGCGTGCCAGGGGATCGCGATCGCGAGTTCGCCCTGTCGGGCGAGCAGGTACGCCGGACGCTCGGCGTGCAGTGGCACGCGCAGCGTCCAACGCCCCTCGGGCTCCGGCAGGAGCGCGCCACCGGTGAGCGCGAGCACGGCGCCCGCGGGCGCGAGCCCCTCCTCGTGCGCGATGCGCAGCGACAGCATGGCGACCGCGTCCTGCACCGTCACCTTCACGGTGCCGCCCGCATCGGCCTCGAGCCAATCGATCGCCGCACGCACACCGGCGCCCACCTGCAGCGTGACGGTGCAGCGCGCGAGCGCGGCGGGATCGTCCACCGTGAGGTCCGCGAGCAGATCGGCGAGCGACTGCAGTGCGACCGGCGCCTGGCGCGTGCCCGGGGGCACGACCCACTTCTGCGCCGCGATCATCTCGGCCATGGCGGCCAGTTCACGGTCGACGGCGGCGAACGGTGCCGTGTCGCGCCGCGCCTCGGTCTCGGCCACCAGTCGCGCAAGCCGATCGAGCGCCCCGACGACGTCGGCCGGACGCGCGGCCGCGTGGACCCGACACGCCTTGACGAGCGCGGCGAGTCCGTTCATGCGCAGCAGTTCGGCGACGTCGGCGGCGTTGCGCCACACCGGCGCCTCGGGATCGCTCGAAGCGAGCGCGCCACGCAGCGCGACGATCAGGCCGTGCGCCAACGCCCGCGCGTCGAGGCCGTCCTTCCCGGGCAGGGCGGTCATGACCGCGGTCCCTCGGGATCGGTCTCGGCGTCGCGGGCGACGGGGACCCGCGCCTCGTGGGTCTCCCGCGGGAGCGGTTCGGCCGCGGGCGAAGCCGCCGTGCCCCGCTCGTGCGACGGCGTGAGTCGCACGACGAGGTCACCGGCCTCGAGCACGCTGCCCTGCAGTCGCCGCGAGAGTCGTTCGGCGATGCTGGAGGCGCGCTCGTTCACACCGGACACGCGCTCACCTCGAGCGCCTGCGTCCTGCACCAGTTCGAGGACGCGCTCCACGAGACGCTGCGCGTCCGGGCCGCGGCCCGTGGTCGTCGCCGTCGCCGGCTCGACTGCGAGCTGCTCGAGCGCACGCGTGCGCGCCTGTCGCATCACCGCGTCGGCCTCGCGCACGGCCGCGTCGATCTCGGCGGCGTAGCGCTGCGTGCGGTCCGTGGCGTCGCGCACGTCGCGCGCGAGCTGCTTGAGGTCGTCGGCGAACGCCGCCGGATCCCCGGTGCCCGACAGGGTCTGGATGGCGATGAGCGTGGCGCGATTGGCGAGCCGCTGCACCTGCTCGGAGACGTCCTGCACGCGCAGCAGACCCTGGCCGAGTGCACCGACGCTCTCGGTCGAGGCCTCGACCAACTGCTCGAGGGCCACTCGCGCGCGTTCCGCGGCCGGCTCGCCCACGGGCGTGACGGGCGCCGAAAGTGCGGTCTGGAGTTCGAGGGACAACCGCTGCAGCTCGCGCACCGCGGTCTGCAGCGACGCGGCCTCGGAGAAGCCACGCTCGGCGTGCACCGCGGTCTCGTGCGCCTCGTGGATCACGTTCACGAGTTCGCCCGCCAGACGCTGCGCGGCCTCGCGGGTGTTCGCATCGACCTGCGCATGACCCGAGACGGCCTCGCCGACGAGATCGAGGATCGGGAGCACCGCGGCATCGGCGGCGGCCGGTCGCTGCCACTGGCCGGTGACGCGCCACTGCATGAGCGACGCCTGCAGCGCCGCGAGCTGCGCCTGCGTGTTGGCCAGACGGATCTGCGCGTCCTGTTCGCGCTCGGAGCGACGGATGCGATCGTGCACGGCGTCCCCGAGAGCGGACAGCTCACCCCAACCCGAGTCGGCGGGCAGTTCGCGCAGGTCCGCGACCTGTCCGGACTGCAGCGCGACCATCAGGCCGCGCAGATGTCCGATCAGATGGTGGTCCAACCACAACGCCACGAGGACGCCCAGCAGCAGGGAGCCGCCGACGACGCCGAGGACCAGAGTGCGCAGCGACTCCGCGTCGAGCGCGCGCTCGGGGTCGAACACGAGCCACAGCAGTCCCGCAGCGACCACGAGCCCGCCCGCGAGACACGCCGACCACAGCCGCAACCGCAGGCCGTGACCGATCGGGATCTCGGGGAGTTCGAGGGGATTCGCGGGTTCGCGTGACATGCTTCGGGACGCTCCGGGAGGGGGATGACGGGGAGCAGGAGGAGACCACCGCGATGGGGAACGTCGCGCGGCGTCCCCTTGATTGCACCA
>CAZZLY010000113.1:0-1098 GCA_964655175.1 uncultured bacterium | reverse complement strand
GGTCGGCGAATTGCACGATTCGGGTCGATTGCCCCGAAGGCTCGCGCGGACCGTCGAAATCAGTGCCCGAGCGGGCCTTGCGCGGCCCGACGCGTGCCCCGACACGGTTCGGCGTCACGAACCGTGTGCACAGCGCTCATGAACCGCCCCAGGGCGTCCGATGCTCCGGTATCAGAAGGTCGAGGCGCGCGCACCTGTGCAGAGGAACCGCCTCCTCGTCCACTCCCCAGTCGAGGTCGAGCATGAATCCGCGCCAGTACATCGATCTGAAAGACGACAGCCGCGACCTGCAGCCGACGTACCACTTCATGATCAACTGTCTCCTGTACAGCCGCATGGAGACGGGCCTGGTCTCGAACGCCGACTGCTACGACGAGGACGTGAACGTCTATCTGGCGCACCTGCTGCACGCGTTCATCAATCCCGAGTACGTCGAGCAGTCGCGCAAGTTCCTCTCGAAGTACGACAGCGACGTGTTCCGCCGCCTGTCCACCTCGACCGACGCGCGCCTCAAGTACCAGATCTTCAAGACCAACGCCGACTTCCTGTTGGTGTCGATCGGCATCTTCGACAACCCGGCGCTGGCGTCGGGCGCGCGCCCGCGCGTGCAGCCCAACGAAGAGGCGTACATCGGCCGCGGCAAGACCTACTACCACTTCGCTTACACCTACTCGCAGCAGATGCACCGCAAGAACGCGGGCGTCTCGGACGTGCTGGAGAAGCTCTCGAAGGGCTTCGACAAGTACCTGCGCATCCTGTCGCACATGCGCGGCGAGTATCTGGATCTGTCGCAGCGTCTGTCGCGTGGCGAGGTCTACCACCTCGAGAGGTCGGTGGACGAGCACGCGCAGCAGGAACTCCTGCGCACCAAGCAGGACGAGCTGCTCGAGCTGTTCAAGGCGTGGCAGACGAGCCCGGACGCGCACCTCGAGGAATCACTCGAGCGCGTGGTCGGCGAGATCCGCGCCATCGACCCCGGCTTCAAGTTCGAGCTGCCGCGGCGCTGACCTCCACGCCCACCTCTTCTCCGTTCGCGGGTCTCACGGGCCCCAGAACGGTCGCGCAGGCCCTGGACGCCAAGAGTCCGGGGCCTTGTGC
>CAZZLY010000112.1:2917-6106 GCA_964655175.1 uncultured bacterium | reverse complement strand
CGATGATCGAGTTCTACGGTCGCGATGCCGTGTGCACCACCGGCACCTGCTCCTACTGCGAGGAGCACACCACGCAGCTCTGCGATGTCATGGCGGGTGACGCCAGCCTGACGTGGCAGCAGGCCAAGCAGTCCGATGTCGTGGTCGAGAACGGCGTGTGCCCCTCGTGCGTGGACATCATCGTCGCGCGCAAGCAGGAGGCGCGATGAACGCCTTCAAGAACTGGCTCGTGGACGAGTGCGAGTGCTGCATCTGCGGCGAGGTCATCAAGCAGACCGACGTCGTGTGCATCGCCAGCAAGATCGGCGTGGATGAGCCCGCTCACTGCGACTGCGTGGACGAGGTGGTCGCTGACCTCGAGCAGAACGCGTGGTTCGACCAGCTCGACTGGGAGGCCTCGCGATGACGCACTACGAGAACGTCACCTGCCAGATGAGCCCGCTCGACGAGGCTCTGTACGAACTCGCCCAGGTGCGCCAGCAGCTCGAGGACGAGCGCCGCGCGCACAGCGCCACCCGCGTGAACATGGCGTGGCAGATCATGGCCCTCAAGACGGAGGTGAAGTGATGCGTACCTCTGAGAACCTCAACGAGCTGGCCCTCGCGCTTTCCAAGGCGCAGGGCCAGATGGAGTCGGCGAAGAAGGACTCCACGAACCCGCACTTCCGCTCGAAGTACGCCGACCTCGCGGCCGTGGTCGAGGCCATCAAGAAGCCGCTGGCGGCCAACGGCCTGTCGTACCTGCAGGGCTTCGGGTGGGACGAGCACGGCGCGCTGATCGTGCGCACCCGGCTGCTGCACGCGTCGGGCCAGTGGGTGGAGTCGGAGCTGCGCGTGCGTCCGGTGAAGGACGACCCGCAGGGCGTGGGCTCGGCGGTGTCGTACGGCCGGCGCTACGCGCTGCAGTCGCTCGTCGGGCTCACCGCGGATGACGACGACGGCAACGCCGCGAGCAACGCACCCCAAGCGCCACGGAAGGCGGAGGCGACGAACGGACACGCCGCCATGGACCGGAAGGAACCGGCCGCCCCCGTGGACCCCAAGAACGTCGCACTCAAGTCGCTCGCCGCGACGTTCAACGCCATCAACGAGAACAACCCCAAGGTGCTGCCGTTCTCGCACACGGACCACAGCGACAAGGCTGCGGCGGCCCGTCGCCAGCTCGTGGGGCAGGTCCTGGGCAAGGAGGTCGCGGACATCCGCGAGCTGTCCGCGCCCGAGATCCAGAAGGCGTCAACGGGGCTCAAGGAACTGTTCGCGTAACCCATAGGGGCGGGTGGAACGAGCGCCCGAAAGCGCGGTGACGGCGACACCCATCGTCGCCCGCGGCCCGCCCCACTACTTCCACGGACGGAGGTGTCGCATGAGCAAGAACCTCGAGCGGTTCCTCGCTCGCTGGACCGAGAAGCACGTCGGGGCAAAGGAAGTCCCGACCAGCCCCGAGGCCAAGGTCGCGGTCGCGGCCTTCATCGGGGAGATCCGACTCGCATGGAAGCGGGGTGAGAAGTGAACGACCTGCCGCTGTTCGCACCGTGGTCGGACTCGCAGACCAGTCTCGAGGCCGCCCGCAGCATCGAGCCGCACATCGCCCGGCTGGAACGCCAGGTGATGACGGCGCTGGCCGAGGCCGGCAACGCGGGGCTCTGCGACCACGAGCTGGAGAAGGTGACGGGACTGCAGCACACGACGGCGAGCGCCCGTCGCAGGGAGCTGGTGCTCAAGGGGCTGGTGGTGGAGACGGGCGAGCGCAGGACGACGCCCTCGGGACGGAGTGCCAAGGCATGGAGGGTCGCATGAACGAGGAACTGACGGTGCAGCAGGCGGCGCAGATGGCCGGGGTGTCGCGACAGACGGTCTACAACTGGATCAAGGCGAACAAGGTCAAGACGTACGGGGTGCATGGCGCGACGCGCATCGACCGCGGGTCGTTCGACGAGCACCTGAGCAGCCAGCCCGTGGTGGGGCAGCCGAGCGATACCTCCGGCACGGATGCCATCGAGGCCACCACGGGTCTCTAGGTCGCCGCATGGCGAGCCTCGGCCGTCTAGAAGGGCGGAGAACGACGGACCGGTGGCGGTGCGGCACACATTCGGCGGGCGGCGGTCTGCGGCTGAGTCTGCGGGGATGCCAGCGCAGACGGCCCGCCGAGTCTCACACAAGGAGCACACGATGAAGCTCGACCTGGGTGCGGAACACACGATCTACACGACGAAGGACGGGACGCGCGTTCCCGGCGTCACGACCATCCTCGGGGAGCTGGCGAAGCCCCACCTGATGAAGTGGTACGCGAACGAGGAGCGCGCCGGTGTCATCGAGACCGCCGCCGCCCTGCACGCCATCAACCAGTTCGACATGGAGAACCTCGTGCGCGCGCTGCCGCTCAAGCCGTTCGCCGAGGCCAAGCGCGACCGGGCCGCCGACATCGGCACCGTGACGCACGCGCTCTGCGAGGGCTGGCTGACGCAGGACCCGCTCGAGCGCGATGGCATCGACGACACCACGTGGACGATGGCGCAGCACGGCTACGACCGGTTCCGCCGCTGGTGGGACCACGAGGGCTTCACGCTGCGGCACTCCGAGCTGGTGATGGTGAGCGAGCTGGAGCGATGCGGCGGCACGGCCGACATCGTGGCCCGCGACCGCGACGGTCGCCTCACGCTCATCGACCTCAAGACCTCGAAGGCCAGCCCCTACTGGCCGTACCGCGAGACCTTCGGACAGGTGGCGGCGTACGCCGCGATCTGGACGGAGCAGGAGCAGCACGCCGACAGCTCCCAGGACATCACGCGCATCGTGCTCAACCGCATCGGCAAGACGGCCGGTGACAGCGGGCAGGTGTACGAGGTGTCCGACCACGAGCGCACCGGCGGCATGGACCTGTTCATGGCGTGCCTCTGGGCTCGCCGCGCCACGCAGCACCTCAACCGCTCGTAAGGAGGCCCCTCGAAATGGCCAAGCGTAAGAACAAGCTCACCGTCCCCGACCTTCCCGGCCGGTTCATCCCCGGCTACGAGGACGACAAGACCAGCTACACCAAGGTCGAGATCGCGATGACCGACCCGATGCTGCGTCGCGTCGCCGACGAGCTGAAGCAGGTCAAGGTCACGCTGGACGAGGGCAAGAAGAAGATGGACGCCATCAAGGCCGAGCTGCGCGACCCGCAGTCCCGGTACGCGTCGCTGCTCAACGC
>CAZZLY010000112.1:1294-2817 GCA_964655175.1 uncultured bacterium | reverse complement strand
CATGGGCACCGACCGGGGGCGGCCCGCAATAGGAAATAGTTGCCGCTGGTACCAACGACTCCTGTTCAACAATCAACCACGACAGGGCCGCATATCAATGGCTTGCAGCGACTTGCTTGACAGCGTGTTGAATCACATGCAGAAAGTGGTCCCGACATGTGCTCGTGGAGTGGACTCATCCATTCGTGGATGGGGGCGCTCAGGGATGAGCATCGCGTGGCAGCAGGGACGCTCGTGAAGTATCAGGCCGCGCTGGAACGATATTCCGTCACGTTGGCACACCTGTCCCCCGAGGCGGTGCGCGAACGGGATGTACGTGTGCATCTCCGTACCCTGTCGGAGTTCTCCCCGGCCACCGTCCGCGTCCACCTGTCGGCCATCAAGTCGTTCCACCAGTGGATGGCGGTCGAGAACGAGTGCCTCGATCCGACGCTGCGCCTGCGCGCCCCCAAGCGACCCGAGCGGCTGCCGCGCTACGTCAACGACCACGAGGTCCGTCAGATGCTCGCCGTGTGCGAGGGGCCGGGCTGGATGGACGTCCGCGACCGCGCGCTCATCGAGACCATGTACTCGACCGGCTGCCGGTCCTCCGAGCTGCGCGAGGCGCGCCTCGAGGACGTGGACCTCGACCGCTGCGTGCTCACCGTCATCGGCAAGGGCAACCGGCAGCGCATCGCCGTGCTCTCGCCGTCGGCTGTCCTGGCGTTGCAGTCGTGGCTCATGGCCCGCAGCTCCGTCGCCGAGCGCGGCAACCGCCACCTGTTCGTCGCCAACACGGGCCGCGGCATGTCCGCCATGGGCCTGTGGAAGATCGTGAAGGCGCGCGCCGAGGCCGCGGGGCTCCGGCAGCACGTCCATCCCCACATGTTCCGCCATGCCTGCGCCACCAGCCTGCTCCGTGGTGGTGCCGACCTGCGCAGCATCCAGCTGCTCCTCGGTCATCGGAACATCAGCAGCACGCAGCACTACCTGCACGTCGATGACGTGACGCTCAGGAAGGTCCACGCGCAGGCGCACCCCCGTGGCGGTGACGTGGACGCACGACTACGGACGGTCGGTAATGGAGGAGCCATGGATGGCCACGACGGCGAAGCGTAAGCCGAGACTCAAGCCCAAGAAGCGCAGCAACCGGTCATGGCGCGTGCAGCTCGACGCGCTCGCACGCTCCGTCGTCCTCGAGCGCGATGGCCACCGGTGCGTGCGCTGCGGCTCCGACCAGTGGGTCCAGTGGTCCCACGTCTACACGCGCCGGATCCTCTGCCTGCGATGGGACCCCAGGAACTCCAAGGCCCTGTGCGCGTCCTGTCACCGCTGGTGGCACGACAACCCGGCCGAGTCGGGACCGTGGTGGGTGGACTGGGTGGGCGAGGAGACGGCCACGGAGCTGGCCCGCATCAGGAAGCAACTCCCGCACGTGGAGTTCGAGGACGTGGAACGGATGTTGAAGGAGGGGTCATGGACGACAGGGATCGGTGCCTGATGTGCGAGAAGAACGAGGCCGGTGTCACGGGCATCTGTGACGA
>CAZZLY010000112.1:0-1194 GCA_964655175.1 uncultured bacterium | reverse complement strand
GCAGGTTCTACGTTGTTCGCAGAACTAGAGGCTGTGGTGTCAACCTCCCCGCAGCCCGCCATGGCCCACCGCCTGGTCAAGTACCTGCGTGACACCGGCACCACGCACCACGGCTGCATCCTCGCCGTCCTGCACCACTGGCACGCCAACCTGCACAAGATCGACAAGCCGCTCGCCTACTACGACCGCAACGGCCCCGCTCGCTCCGCGATCATCATGCAGCACAACATGGCCATCGCCGAGCAGCGTCAAGAACGCCTGAAGCGACTCCGAGCGTGAGCATGCGCTAGAACGAACGGAAACGGCCCGTGCGTCGCACAACGCCCCCGACCTTGAGCCGACACGCACGACGGACACGGAAGCCCGTCATACGCGAAATACGAAAGCGAGGGAACGCATGTCAAACGCACGCATGTGTAAATGGCCCGGATGCTGCGAACCCGTGGCCCCCGGTGTCAAACGCGACATGTGGCACTGCGCCGTCCACGCCAAGGAACGCAAGCGCCTCATGGCCAAGCTCCGTCAACGGCTCAAGCGTGACAGGGACAAGCGCAAGGCCGCCGTAGATTTGAAGCGTCAGTACGAACGCGCCAACGCTGTCCGTATCCCCGAGGCGATCCGAATGGCCATCCGTCTGCTCAAGGGTGAGTACTTTGGCTGACCGCGGGGAAAGGGGCCGTCGCGCGGGAGCGCCCATCACGCGGATGCCCACCGGCGCGCGCAAGGCGGTGACGGACCAAGCGCTGGCGGCGTTCGCGGGTGAGCCTCTCGAGTACGTGCGCGAGCAGTTCAAGCCGCACCTGCCGACGTACATCAGCGCGATCGTGAACGGGGTGGCGGAGCGTGACCGCACGTGCCTGCACCTGTTCGCGAAGGCGATGAAGCTGGCGGGCGAGGAGACGAACGTGGCGGTCATGCTGCTGACGCGACACGGGCTCGAGAGCGAGAACCAGCTCGAGCGCATGTTGTCCAGGGCACGGGAGGCGGAGGGCGTGGACGAGGCGCAGCTCTGGAGGCTGGCGGAGGCGTTCGCGATGGACTACCGCCGGCGCAAGGGGCTGCCGCTGCTCGTCGAGGGCCGACCCGTCAAGGAGGGCGCGTGAGCGAGTACGTGCAGTGCCTCGAGGGCGGCCACGTGTGGGCGCTCGAGGAACGCAACGTCGCTCCGTTCGCCGGTGTCATCCACCACGTCAC
>CAZZLY010000111.1:0-6195 GCA_964655175.1 uncultured bacterium | reverse complement strand
GGTGCGGGGGTCGGCGTCGCACGCTTCACCTGACGCGACGACCAGACCACCGTGGCGGCGAGGGTCACGGACGGCAACAGCAGCAGGGCAACGGTGGGCACGAGGATCCGTCTCATGTCGTCCCTCATCGCGTGTGGCACGAGTAGCAGGTGGCACTGTCGTAGCGATAGCCGCTGCGACCCGTATGGGAAGCGTCGGTCTTCGCCTTGTCGGAGTGCGGGTGACAGCTCATACAAGTGAACACGGCGAAGTTGCTCGCCGAGGTGTGACAGTCGGTGCAGGCCGCCCAGCGTCCCGCGTGGCCGCCGCGGTAGATGCGGAAGTAGCGGCTGTCGTGATCGAACGTCGCGCCCGCCCACGCCGTCGTCGTGTGACAGGTCGCGCACGCCGAGGTCGCGAAGCCGGCGGCCGCGTGGTTGGGCACCGCGTTGTCGTAGTCCGTCTGGTGACACGCGATGCAGGCGGTGGACTTGGTCGCGAACACCGCGTCGCCGTGGCAGCTCACGCACGTCGTTGTGCGGTGGGCGCCCGTGAGCGGGAACGCGGTCGCGGCGTGGTTGTACGTGGCACCGGTCCACGTGGTCGTGCCGGTGTGGCACGAGGCGCACGCCGACGCGGCGAAGCCGGCCGCGGTGTGATTGAGCGCGGCACCGCTGTAGTCGGCCATGTGACACGACTGACACGCGGTGGACTTGCCGTGGTACACACCATCGCCGTGACACGAGGCGCACGGCGCGGTCGCGTGCGCGCCGGCGAGCGGGAACGCGGTCGTGCTGTGATCGAACGTGGCCCCGGGCCAGGCGGTCGTGGTGTGACAGCTCGCGCAGGCCGTCGGCGAGAAGCCCGAGGCGGCGTGCGGCGGCTGTGCCCGGTCGTAGTCCGCCTGATGACAGGCGATGCACGCGCTGGGTTTGCCCGCGTACACGCCGTCGCCGTGGCAGCTCGCACACGAGGTCGAACGATGCGCGCCGGTCAGGGGGAACGCGGTCGTCGAGTGATCGAAGCCCGCGCCCGCCCAACCGCCGGTGTTGTGACAGCTGGCGCACGCCGAGGCCGCGAAGCCCGACGCGGCATGCGGCGGCTGCGCGCGATCGTAGTCCGCCTGGTGACACGAGGCGCAGTCGCGCGGCGTGCCCGCGTAGCGGCCGCCGGTGTGACAGCCCTCGCAGGCGGTCGTGCGGTGGGCGCCGGTCAGCGGGAAGCCGCTGCGCGCATGATCGAAGCGCGCATGGTCCCACGTGCTCGCGCTGTGACAGGTGCGGCAGTCCAGCGGGAAGCCGCCCGCGACGTGGTCGGGCGACTTGGCGCCGCGGTAATCGTCCATGTGGCAGGCGCGACATTCCGCCTGCGTGTTCACGAACTGCAGCTGGCCCTGCGCGCTCGGGTGATGACAGCTCTCGCAGTCGAGCGCCGCGTGACTGCCCGTGAGCGGGAAGCGCGACAACTGGTGCGCACGCACCATGGGGCCGCGGTCCACGAAGCTGCGCGCCGAGTGGCAGCGCGAGCACTCGGTGCCCATCTCACCGCGGTGCGGGTCCTGATGGCACGACGCGCACTGCGTCTTGGCGGCCGAGAAGTCGAGCGACGCATGGCAGTCGAGACAGCCCGCGGCCGCGTGTGCGCCCTCGAGCCGGAACCCGAACTTGGCGTGATCGAAGTTGCGCGAGATGCGCGCGGGCTTCCAGCCGTCGGCGCCGTGGCAGTTGGCGCAGGCGTCACGGAAGCGGCCGTGCGGGTTCTCGACGCGTGCCTTCGGCGCGGCCCACGCGAGCCCGATCCCCAGGAGCGGGAGGGCGACGAGCAGTCCCGCGAGACCGGAGCGCAGACGAGCGAGGCGATGGACGTGCGACATGCTCACCTCCCGGTGTGCGCCGAGCGCAGCCGCCCGACGCTCCGACGGGGAACCCGGTTCCCCTGACCGCGTTCCCCGCCACCGGCCGGTTCGGCCGGGGCATGACAGGACTCGCAGTCCTTCGGCGTGGGACGCCACACCACGCGTTCCACACCCTTCTTGTCCCGCGCGGTGCGATGGCACGCCGCACACGGCGTGTGCGCGTGCGCACCCTCGAGCTTGAACGCCGCGTCGCGGTCGTGATCGAACCGGGTCGCGGGCGCGAACGACGCGAACCCGTGGCAGCTCTCGCACGCACCCTTGTCGCGGCGCCCCGCGAACTGGCCGTCGTGCGCGTCCTCGTGGCAGTCCGCGCAGGCACGCGCGGGCGCATCGAACGGTAGCGCGCGCAGCGAGCTCGAGCCGAGCAGCGACGACCGGCCGCGCGGCTTGTCGAGTTCCGCGTGACAACGCTGGCAGGGCGTGGCCATGTGCGCCCCCTCGAGCGGGAACACGCAGTCCGCGTGCGCACGACCGTCGTACGTGCTGGGCGCGAACGCGGCCATCGAATGGCACGCGAGGCAGCCGGCCTGATGCGGTCGTGCGCCACCCGCACTGAATCGTCCCGCGTGCGGATCGGCGTGACAGTCGCCGCACTGCGCGTGCTTGGGACGCATGCGCACGCGCGCTGTGCCGAGTGCCGCAGCCTCGGACGAACGCTCGGGCACACGCACGTGACAGCCCGCACAGGCGGCGGCCGCGTGCGCGCCGTCAAGTGCGTAGCGGGTGCGCTGATGCTCCGCCACCGGCCACGTCGAGACCGCGAAGCCCTTGACGTCGTGACACGTGGCACAGTCACGCGGCTGGCCCGCGACCGTGGCCTGGCCCGCGTGCGCATCGCTGTGGCAATCGGCGCACGCCGCGAAGCGCGGATGCTTGCCGCCGCGCCGCGGATCGTGACAGCTCTCGCACTTCACCGCCGCGTGCCGACCGCGCAGCGGATAGCGGGTCTGTTCGTGATCGAAGCCCTTGCTGTCCACGCGCGTCCACGCGTCGGTGGTGTGACAGCGCGCGCACGCGCCGGTGAACCGCCCGGCGTGCGGGTCCTTGTGGCAGGCCACGCAGTCCTGGTGCGGCACGGGTTTCCACAGCGGCTTGCGCACGCCGCGCGCGTCGAGACCGGCGTTGATCGTCGGCGTGGCGTGGCACGTGGCGCACGCCGCCTTGCCGTGCGCCCCGGTGAGCGCCCAGCCCGTGCGGGCGTGATCGAAACGCACCACCTGATGCCAATCGGTCGCGTTGTGGCACGAGGCGCAGTCCTTCCCCAGACCGCCCTGGTGCACGTCGGTGTGGCACGAGGCGCACGCGGTCTCGAGCGCGAGCCAGCTGCGCGCGTGATCCTTCACCTGCAACTGCGAGGCGACCGCGCCCTTCTGGAACCGGGGCTGATGACAATCGCGGCAGGCGATCGCCGCGTGACGACCCTGCAGCGCCCAGCCCGCTTCGGCGTGATCGAACGCCTCGGGCTTGCCCTTGGGCCACGCGATGAGCGCGAAGTCGCGGCCACCGTGGTCGGGGTGACACGACGCGCACGCGTCGGCCGCATGGCGTGCGTGCGCGCCGCGCTTCGCGGTGCGCAGCGTCGCGATCTCGGTGTGGCAGGCGAGGCAGCGGCGATCCATACCGGGTCGCCCCGCACCCTGTTCATGGCACTTGAAGCACTGCGTGCCGCCATCGAGCGTCGCATGCGGCGCCGCGAGCGGCCCTGGCGAGACCTGCGCGTGCGCGCGCCCCGCACCGACCAACAGGGTCGGCACGAGGAGCCACGACGCGACGGTCCGCGCCCAGCGCTGCGAGGTCATCCGGCCGCCCGCTCGGAGGCTTCGGGTTCCGTCGCGAGCGCCTTCTTCACGATGCGCACGCCGCAACGTTCCAGGAACGGGTACGCGGCCTCACCACCGATGCGCACGATCACGTGGTCGGCGGCGATGCGTTCGGGGCCCGTCGTCGTCTTGAGGTCGGCGAACCCGTCGCCGATGCGCTCGACCTGACTGGCGAGCAGCAGGCGCACCTTGCCGTCGCGCACCGCCGCCTCGATCTTGGCGCGGTTGCGGTCCTTCACGCGCGCGAACTCGGTGCCGCGATACGACAGCGTGACGGTGGTGCCCTCCTGATTGCTCAGGCCCAGCGCGGATTCGATGGCGCTGTCGCCACCGCCCACGACCAGCATGGCGCAACCGGCGAACGCCTCCATCTCGACGATGTCGTAGAAGACGTGGCCCTTCTCCTCGCCGGGCACGCCCAGCTTGCGCGGCGTGCCGCGCCGCCCCAACGCCAGCACGACGCGCCGCGCGCGCCAGGTGCGACCGTTCGCGGTGATCGCGAACACGCCGTGCTCGCGCACGACCGACTCCACGCGATGCCCCGTGGTCACCTGCAGTCCGGTGCGATCGATCACGGTCTGCCACACCTGCAGCAGCGACTCCTTGGACGCGTCGCTCACCCACAGGTCGCCGTAGAGCGGCACGCGCAGCGGTTCCGCGAACAGCACCTTGTGGCGCGGGTAGCGCGCGATCGTGTCGGCGAGCGTGCCCTGTTCCAGCACGACGTAGCGCAGACCCTTGGCGAGCGCGGTCAGGCCCGCCGACAAACCGGCCGGGCCCGAGCCCACGATGGCGACGTCGAGCACGTCGGCGGCGTCGGCGGCGGAGCGCGCGCCGAGCGAGGCCGCCGCGTGCTCCATGGCGATCTTGCCCTCGTTGATGGCGTTCTTGATGAGTCCGCGGCCGCCGAGCTCACCGATGACGTACAGGCCCGGGACGTCGCGCGACTCGAACGCCTCGTTGAGGTCCGGCACCTCGACCGTCTGCACCGCATCGCCCGCGGTCATGAAGATCGCGCCCACCGGACAGGCGGCGACGCACTCGCCGTGACCCTTGCAGCGCGTGAGATCGACCTGCGCGACCTTGTTGACGAGCACGATCGCGCCCGGTTCGGGGCACGCGTCCACGCAGGTGCCGCAGCCGGCGCAGGCGTCGGCGCGCACGACCGCGTGCAGCGTCTGGCCCTCGACGGGGGCCGTGGCAGCCGCCGCCTGCGGCGCGGTGACGACCGCGAACGCCTGCATCGGCGCGCGGCACGCGGGACAGTGCGTGCGGCCCTCGGGCACCGCGGCGCGACAGCGCGGACACAGGGTCGTGGCGGTGCGGGCGGCGCCCCCGCGCGCACGCGCGTGCTGCACCATGAACAACACGGTGAGCACGACCAGTCCGAGCGGCGCGATCCAGCCGGGCATGTCAGCGCCCTCCGAACGAGCCGATGTGCACGCCGCCCACCCACAGCGCGACGACGACGTGCACGAGCACGGACAACAGCGCGGTGAGCGCGAACGGCCGGTGCGCGATGTGCCACCAGGCGAACACCTTGCGCGTCGCATCCACCGCGCGCATCTGGTGCGCCAGCGTGAGCTCGAGGCGCGCCAGCCGCAGCGCGTCGCGCAGTTCGCTGCCGTGCAGCGGATGCGGGCCCGCGTGCGACCACTCGCGTTCGAGACGGCGCAGCGTCGCGGCGCGCTTCCAGTCGTCGGCGATCAGGCGGCCGAACGTGGCGAACAGCGACATGTCGTCGTACGGCCGCGGGTCGAGCGCGAGGTCGCGCTCGAGTTCCTGCGGCGTGAGACCGGTGGCGATCGACAGGTTCGTCAGCAACGCGCGCCGCTCGGCACCGGCTTCCTCGAGCGACAGCTCGAGACCCGAGCGGCTGCGCGGCAGGTGCGTGTAGAGGTAACGACCCACGATGCCGGACAGCGACACGATGACCATGGCGATCAGGCCCATGCCGATGATGCCGTCGAAGTGCCAGCCCGCGTGCACCGCCGCGATGAACGGCAGCGCCAGCCCGATCACGATGTGCACGTCGAGCCAGCGCCCGACCGAACCCGTCCACGACAGCCACTTGGCCGACTTGCGGAACGGGTACAGCCACATGAACAGGAACAGCGCGAGCGCCACGACGCCGAACGTGAGCCCGATCGAACCCGAGGGGCGCAGCACGGGGTGGAGCGGGTGACGCAGGCGGCCCGCCAGCCCGGCGGCGTAGTACGGCAGCCCCCAGGCCGTCACCAGCGCGGGGATGGCCATGAGCACGATCAGGGGCCAGCCGGCCGCCGGGTCGGTCCCCGTGGTGGGGCGGACGACCTTGAGGGCCGGGCCCGGAGCGGGCTCGGAGGGCTCGGATTGCCGAATGAGAGGCGCGCTGGACATGGGCGATGGATTCCGCACGGTTGACGGTTGATGAAGCGTTCATTCCCAACGACTTACGGGATTACGGACGAGGGCGTCCCCAGTACCGCAAGAGTGGTGCCG
>CAZZLY010000110.1:2461-6616 GCA_964655175.1 uncultured bacterium | reverse complement strand
CGATCCGGGATGCCCGTCCACGCCAGCGCCGCGAGCAGGTAGGCCCCGCCCGCCACGGACAGCGCGACGGCGAAGCCGCTCGTGGCGGTGAGGCCGCCCAGCAGGAACGGTGCGGCGGCGGCCGCGAGTCGACCCACGTTGTAGGTGAAGCCCTGCGCGGTGGCACGCACCTCGGTCGGATACAAGTCGGCGGTCACCGGACCGAAGCCGCTGAAGTAGCCGGTGGCCAGGAAGCCCGCCACGGGGCCGAGCGCGAGCAGCACCCACGGCGTCGTGGTCCACGCGTACGCGATCACCGCGATGGCGGCCAACACCAGATAGCCCACGTACACGCGCTTGCGACCGAACGCGTCGCTCAGGTAGCCGAACAGCACGTAGCCGAACCACATGCCGATCTGCATGGTGAACAGGAAGCCGTTCATCTGCGCATCGGAGAGCCCCACGCCGGGGGACCGCAGGTACGACGGGACCCACGTGTTGAAGCCCCACACGCCGAACATCGTGCACGCGTTCATGAACACGAGCGCAACGGTGACGCGCCAGCCCGGCGCCGCGAGCGCACGTCGCAGCGAGACCGGCGCGCGCTGGGCTCGCACCTCGCGCCACGCGGCGGGCTCCGGTACCCCGCGGCGCACCCAGAGCGCGAACAGCGCGGGCGCCAGCCCCACGAAGAACACCGTGCGCCAGTTGCCCCCGAACACGTCCTGCACGAGCCAGTTGGTCATGGCCGCGAGGCCCAAGCCCAGCGCCCACGCGCTCTGCATGAACGCCATGGCCTTGTTGCGATGCTCGGGCTTCCACGTCTCGGACACGAGGGCCGCACCGCTCGCCCACTCACCGCCCATGCCGATCCCGAGCGCCACTCGGAACACCGCGAGTTGCAGCACCGTCTCGGCGAGGCCGCACGCGGCGGTGAACACCGAGTAGATCAGCACGCTCGCCATGAGCGCGCGCACGCGACCGAATCGATCAGCGAACACCCCGAACGCGAGACCGCCCACCGCGGACGCGAGCAGTGTCAGGGACTGCAGCCCACCCGCGGTCGCGGCGGACAACGCCAGATCGGCGCGCACCGCGGGCAGCACGAGCGCATAGATCCAGACGTCGAACGCGTCGAGCATCCAACCGATCGAGGCGGCCCAGAGCGCGCGTCGCGCGCTGGCATCGGCCTCACGCCAGAAGGTGAACATGTCGGGCTCCTCCGGGGGGACACCGCAGTCGAGCGGTGACGGAACGCCTCAGACGCCCGAGCGGGCGGTCACTTCACCAGATCGCCGTGGATCCGCATGAGCTCGATCTCGGACAGCTTACCCTGATAGCTGGCGTTGATGTAACGCTCGAGCGCCTGCTGGTGCGAGTTCTGCGCCTCACGCAGCTGCAGCCCCGAGATGGCGCCGGCGCGATACGCCTCGAGTGCGACGTCGGCGTTCTCGCGCGCGAGCGCGACCATGTCGCGCTCGAGCGCCACGATGTCGTGGTCGCTCACGTAGCGGTGGCGGGCCACGACGAGCTGCTGCTGTACGCGCGACAGCGTGGTCTCGAGCTGCGCACGCGACGACGACGCCTGCAGTCGTGCCCGCGAGACCTGGGTCGCGTTGACCCAACCGTCGAACAGCGTCCACGTGAGCGCCAGACTGGCCGACGCACCGGTGCTGCGCGACTCGAGGAGCGAGCCCACGTCGTTGTCGCTGTGGCTCGTGCCGTACTGGAGCCCCCCCACCAGCCGGGGCCACGCGAGCGCACGCGCCTCGTCCAGACGGCGCTCGTTGGCGCGAAGCTGATCACGACCCAGCCGGACCTCGGCGTTCCGTTCGAGCAGCGCCTCGGTGTCGCGCGCCTCGACGAGCGGGTACTCGAGACGGATCGAGTCCGTGGCGGTGAACACGCGGAACGTCGGCGCGCCCATGAGCTCGTTCACCCGGCCCATCGCGGTCTCGAGCGTGATCTGCAGCCGTGCGCGGTCGCTGCGGCGCGCATCGAGATCGACCTGGGCCTGCAGGAAGTCGAGCTTCGAGGCGGCGCCGGTCTCGAACCGCGTGCGTGCCAACCGGACGCGCTCCTCGTTGATCGCGATGGCGCCGTCGAGCACGCGCACCGACTGCTGCAACCGCACGACGTCGAAATACGCGGCGAGCGTCGTGCCCACCGTGCTTTCGAGCGACGCGCGCAGCCGCGTCGAGGCCACCGCCTCCTCGGCGCCGAGGCGCGATTTGGCGAAGAACATCCGGCCGCCATCGAACAGCGTCCAGCCCAACCGCAGTCCGACGTTGGTCCCGCGCGACTCGGCCCCGTCGCGCGCGGTCACCGTGCCGCTGCTCGACGTCTGCTCGAGATCGCTGCGCGACACGCTCGCGCCGGCGACCGCGTCCAGCGTGGGCAGCATCCCCGCGTTGCCCGGCGAGTTGGCGTGGGCGGCGGCCGCCTGCTCGTTGCGCGCCACCTGCAGGACGCCGTTGCGCTGCAGCACGACGTCGAGCACCTGGGACAGCGACAGCGACTCGTCGGCGCACGCGCGCCCCGCCCCCGCCATGAGGACGAGCGCGAGCGTCAGGCCACGGACGACGCGGTTCATGCGGCCTCCGGCGCGACGACTTTGCGTCGCGAGAGCACGGTGTACATGACCGGGATGACGTACAGCGTGAGCGCCAGGCTGAACAGCAGTCCGCCGATGACGACCATGCCCATGGGCTTGCGGCTGTTGGCGCCGGCCCCGAGCGCCAGCGCGATCGGCAGCGCGCCGAGCGCGGTGGCGAGCGTGGTCATGAGGATGGGACGCAGACGCGCCTCGGCCGCCCGCTGGATGGCCTCGAGCTTGTCGAGCCCCTGATCGCGCAGCTGATTGGCGAACTCCACGATCAGGATGCCGTTCTTGGTGACGAGCCCGACCAGCATGATCATGCCGATCTGGCTGAACAGGTTGACCGTCTGATTGAAGTACCAGAGCGTGATCAACGCCCCGGCGAGCGCGAGCGGCACGGTGGTCATGATGATGAGCGGGTCGGTGAAGCTCTCGAACTGCGCCGCGAGCACCAGATACACGAGCAGCAGCGCCAGGCCGAACGCGAACAGCAGGTTCGACGAGCTCTCCTCGAAGTCGCGCGACGGGCCCGAGAGCGCCGAATGGAACGAGTCGTCGAGCACCTCGCGACCGATGCGGCGCATCTCGGCGATGCCCTCCGCGATCGTGCGGCCGGGCGCGAGGCTGGCGTTCACGGTCGCCGACACGTAGCGGTTGTAGTGGAACAGCGACGGCGGCGTGCTCGCCTCGTCCACGCGCACGAGGTTGTCCAGCTGCACCAGGTCGCCGCGCTTGTTGCGCACGAGGATCGACGTGAGGTCGGTCGGCTCGTCGCGGTACTGCCGCTCGACCTGCCCGATCACCTGGTACTGCTTGCTGCCCATGGTGAAGTAGCTGAAGCGCTGCCCCGAGAACGCCAGCTGCAGCGTCTGCGCCACGTCGGCATAGGCCACGCCGAGGTCGGCCGCCTTGTCGCGATCCACCGACAGCGAGAACTCGGGCTTGTTGAACTTGAGGTTCACGTCGGCGTTCACCAGAACGTCGCTGCGCGAGGCGGCCTCGAGGAACGCGGGCAGCTTGGCCTTGAGCGCGTCGAAGTCCGGGGCCTGGATGACGTACTGCACCGGCTGACCGCTGCTGCCACCGCCCTGCCCGCCGATCGCGATGGTCTGATCCTGGATGACGGCCGTGCGCGCCTCGGGCATGGCCCGCGTGCGTGCGGTGAGGTACTCGGCCAGCTGCATCTGCGTACGCCGGCGCTCGGCGGGCGGCGCGAGCACGATGCGCGCGAACCCGGTGTTGGCCGCACCCGAGCCCGTGAAGCCCGGCGAGGTGACCGTGAGCACCGACCTCGCCTCGGGCAGCGAGTCGGCCATGAACGAGGCGACGCGGCGCATGTGCCGGTCGGTGTACTCGAACGAGGCCCCCTCGGGTGCGCTCACGAGCAGGCGGATGAACGAGCGGTCGTCGAGCGGGGCGAGCTCGGCCGGCAGCAGCTTGAAGAGCGCCACGATCAGGACCACGGAACCCACCAGGATGCCGGCGGCCAGACCGCGGCGGTGCAGGAAGCCGGCGAGCGAGCGACCGTAGCCCTGCACCATCCCCACGAAGAACGGCTCGGTGCGCTCGTAGAACGC
>CAZZLY010000110.1:0-2361 GCA_964655175.1 uncultured bacterium | reverse complement strand
CGCTCGATCTTCTTGTAGATGTTCTCGGTCACCACGATGCCGTCGTCCACGACGAGCCCGGTCGCGAGCACGATCGCGAGCAGGGTGAGCACGTTGATCGAGTACCCGAGCAGGTACATGACGAAGAACGTGCCGATGAGCGAGACCGGGATGTCGATGAGCGGCCGGAACGCGATGGCCCAGTCGCGGAAGAACAGGAAGATGATGAGGATGACCAGCAGGAGCGCGATGAGCAGCGTCTCCTCGACCTCCTTGAGCGACTGCCGCACGAACCGGGTGTTGTCGAACACCAGCTCGAACACGTACTCGGGCGGGGTCTGCTTCTTGATGTCCGCCAGGCGGCGGTAGAACTCGTCGGCGATGTCGATGTAGTTGGCGCCCGGCTGAGGCACCAGTGCGACGGCGACCATCGAGACGCCGTTGCGCCGCAGCACGGTCTCCTCGACCTCGGGGCCCAGTTCGGCGCGCGCGACGTCCTGCAGCCGCACCAGACGCCCCTCGGTGGACTTGAGCACGAGCGCGTTGAAATCGGCCTCGGTGCGCAGCCGACCGCTCGTGCGGATGGTGAGCTCGGTGTTGTCACCGGCGATCTTGCCCGCCGGCAGATCGATGTTCTCGCGCCGCAGCGCCGTGAGCACGTCGATCGGGGTGAGCCGGAACGCCGCGAGCTTGAGCGGGTCCATCCAGATGCGCATCGCGAATCGCTTCTGTCCGTAGATCTGGACGTTGCTCACGCCGGGGATGGTCTGCAGGCGCTCGGCCAACACGTCCTCGGCGAACTCGCTCAGCTGGAGCTCGTTGAGACGGCTGTTGTACACGGACAGCACCACGATCGCGTCCGAGTTGGCGTCGGACTTGGTGACCGTGGGCAGGCCGTCGAGGTCCTGCGGCAGGAGTCGCACCGCCTGCGAGACCTTGTCGCGCACGTCGTTGGCGGCGGCTTCGAGGTCCGAGTTGATGTTGAACTCGACACGGATGTTGCTCGAGCCCTGATTGCTCGACGACGCGATCGAGCGCACGCCGGCGATGCCGTTGATGGCCTTCTCGAGCGGCTCGGTGATCTGCGACTCGATGACGTCGGCGTTCGCGCCCGCATAGCCCGTGCGCACCGTGATGACCGGCGGATCGACCGACGGGAACTCCCGCACGCCCAACGACCGCATGCCGATGAACCCGAACAGCACGATCACCAGCGACATCACGATCGCGAGGACGGGGCGGCGGATGCTCAGGGACGAGAGGGACATCGCGGGGCGGGACCTCGGGGGGTTCGGGACGTCGAGGGGATCAGCGACCGAGCTTCACGTCGACGCGGGTGCTGTCCCGCAACTGCAGCAGACCGGTGGTGATGACGGTGTCGCCGAAGACGAGCCCCGACAGCACCTCGACCGAGCTCTCGGTGCGCAGCCCCGTGGTGATCGGGCGCGAGATCGCGACGCCGTTGCGCACGACGAAGACCTTCTTGCCCTTGAGCACCGGGACCACGCAATCGGTCGGCAGCAGGATCGCGTCCTTGGAACGCGACAGGCCGTATTCGACGCGTGCGAACGCGCCCGGGAACAGACGCTCGCCGCGGTTGGTGGCGCGCGCACGCACCTTGAGGGTGCGCGTCTCGGCGTCGATGCGCGGCTCGATGGCGACCACGGTCGCACGCCCCTCGCCCGGGACGCCCTCGACAGCGAAGGTGACGGTCGCCCCCACGCGCACGGTCGCGGCGTACTTCTCGGGCAGCGAGAAATCCAGCTTCATGGGATCGAGCTGCTGCACCGACACGATCACGTCGCTGCGATCCACGGTGCTGCCCACGCTCACGTTGCGCAGCCCCACGACGCCCGCGAACGGGGCTCGGATCTCGGTCTTGGCGATCAGCGCCTGCGTGTAGGCGATGTCCGACTCGGTGGCGACCACCTGGTTCACCGCCTCGTCGAGCTCCTGCTGGCTCACGCCGTTGATGGCGAGCAGGCGCTTCTTGCGCTCGACGTCGGCACGGCGCAGCTGCAGCTGGCTCTGCGACTTGGCGAGCTGGGCGCGGTAGTCGCTGTCCACCAACTTCACGAGCAGCGCGCCCTTCTCGACGTGCGAGCCCTCGCGGAAGCCGATCGACTCGACCTTTCCGGCGACCTCGGGACGCAGGACGGCCTCTTCATTGGCGAGCAACGTGCCCACCCCCCGCACGTCCTCGGCGAGCGCACGGCCGGAGACCACGAGGCCGCTCACCTTGAGCGCGCGTGGAGCGCCTCCCCTGCCCCCACCCGCCGGCGCACGCCGGGGGCCGGAGAACACGGTCAACTTGAGCGCGGCCAGCAGGACGACGGCCACGACGGTCCAGATCAGGGGCTTGCGGTTCGGCATGGGGACGGG
>CAZZLY010000109.1:0-5000 GCA_964655175.1 uncultured bacterium | reverse complement strand
GAACGAACCTCTAGTGTGTCTGCTGTTCTGCCAAGGGCATTGCAGAGTAGCTATGTTCGGAAGTGATAAGCGCTGAAAGCCTCTAAGCGCGAAACACACCCTAAGATGAGGGATCCCAGGCTTTATGCCTGTAAGGGTCGTCGGAGATTACGACGTCGATAGGCGGGAGGTATAAGGTCCGTGAGGACTTCAGCCGACCCGTACTAATAACCCGAGAGGCTTGGCCGGTATTTCTTAGGCGCTTCAAAACGTGGTATCCAGCGTCTCTATTCGATCGTCATGTAACCTTGATATTCATATTGGGGTGGCACTGGCGGAGGGGAAACACCTCTTCCCATTCCGAACAGAGAAGTTAAGCCCTCCAGCGCCGATGGTACTGCCCGGGAGACTGGGTGGGAGAGTAGGTCGCCGCCCCTTATATTCTGCAGAGCCCCGTCCGGGTCACCGGACGGGGCTTTTGCGTTTCCAGGGGGGGGGAACTCGTGAGATCGGCTGGACATCCCGGTGCACCCGCGGGCCGGCGACCGTACCGGACGGTTCACCCTGGCGCATTCCCGCCCCTTGGGCTGGTTCAGGGGTGAGGCTGTAACCTCAAGTCCCGCCGTGGTCTGTGGACGCGTTACGTGCCGGGACCCCGGGGGGCATGGGGCATGCTAGATTCCTTGGGCGAGACCGTGTCCACGGTCCGGCCATCCGCCCTCGAGCCATCCCGAGGGCGTTCCGGAGGTTCCCCAGATGCTCCCGCGTCGTCGCCTGCTCGTCTCGTGGCTCCCCGCCCTGTTGGGGCTGTGCCTCGCCCTGCCCGCGTTCGCGCAGGTCCCGCCGCCGCCCCCGCCGCCGGACGCTCAGCGCCTGCGGGATGAGATCGAACGCACCGAGACGCGCATCCAGCACGCCAAGGACCTCCTCCTGACCGCAGCCGGCAATCCCCAGGCGGTCGCCGAGGTCGATCAGGCCGTCGCCCTGCAGCGCATCGCGCGCGAGGCCTTCGCCCAGTCCCGGTTCCCGGCCGCCGCCCGCGCCACCATGGATGCGCGCATCCACGCCGATCGGGCCATCGCCATGCTGCAGGGCCTGCCCGACCCCGGACGGGTGCAGGAGCAGCTCGCCCGCACGCGCGAGATGTTGGACCGCGCGCGGGATCGCCTGGCCAACTGCGAGATCCCGGCCGCGCGCGAGATGCTGCGGATCGCGAACGACATGCAGACGCGTGCCGAGCAGGCGTATCTCGAGACGCGCTATCTGGGCGCCCTGCAGCTCACCATGAGCGCGCGCGAACGGGCACTGCGGGCGCAGGAGCTGTGCAAGGCCAGCGAGTCGCTCGAGGAGGCCGTCGGCAACGCATTGCAGCGCACCGAGGACCAGCTCGGACGGGCCCGCGAGGTGGTCGAGTCCCATGGCTCGGAGCGTGCGCGTCGGCTGCTCGACGCGGCCCAGGGCCTGCAGACCCGCGCGCGTGCCGAGGCCGACGCGTCCCGCACGCGCGCCGCGCTGCGGCTGACCCGCATGGCGCGCGAGCAGGCCGAGCGCGCCATCCGTGAAGCCTCGCGCGGGGAGCGGCCCTGATCGCAGGGGCGCGCACGAGCAGGGTGACGCCGCGCGGAGGGTGCCGATCGGGCATCCTCCGCGCCGTGTCGTGTGCGCTCGCGGGGCTGGTGGTCACAGGGGCGGTCGCCTGTGCCCAGTCCGAGGACACGACCGGGTTCCGCTTCGAGTTCGGCGCCGTCTCGGACGTCACCAACGAGCGCTACTACGAGGAGAGCTTCGACGACACGACCTTCACCGGGCGCCGTCTCGCGGGCTCGCCCGAGTATCGCAACGCCGGGCTCCTGGGCTTCGACCTCAGCGCCCGTATGGCGGGCGGCGCCCGGCTGCAGTGGCGCCAGGAGGCGGTGGCCGGCGACCACCTGTTGCGCAGCTACACGCGGGTCGAGCTCGCGGGGGAGCCGCGCGAGGGCTGGCAGGCGCGGTTCGTCCCGGAACTCGACCTGCGGCGCGATCGTTCGTTCGGCGCCGATCGCCGTGAGCTGCGGTTCCGCCCCGAAGCCCGCCTGCGCGCCGTCTCACTCGATCGTCGCGACACCTGGGACTTCACGCTGGGCGGGGACTGGTCGCGCACCTCGGGCACGTCCGACGTCCTCACGCTCGACCGCAACGCGGGCCGCGCCATGGCGCGCTGGACTCGCGCGCCGCTCGAGTCCCCGTGGGAGTTCGAGGTGGGCGCGGGGGCCGATCTCCGTGATTTCCCGGATTCCACCGTGCGCGATCACGTCGAGCCGCACGCCGTGCTCACGCTGCGGCACCTGCTGCCCGCGGCGGGTTCGGCCGCGCTCGATCTGGAACTGGACCGCCGCACGCCGCGCCACGCCACCTCCTCGACGCAGGACCGGTTCTGGAGCGGGCGGGCCGACCTGAGCGCGTTCCTGCCGTTCCGCGACCACCTGACCGCCGAGCTCCTGGGCTCGCTCGACGGCTACCGGTACGACCGCCCCGACACGAGCGTGTACTTCGACTACCACACGCTCGCGATGCGGCCCGCGGTCCGCTGGACGCTGCCCCGCGATTGGGCGGTGCGCGCGGGCCCCCGGTTCGAATGGCTGCGCGCGCCGCAGGTGGCCAGCGAGCGCTATCGCGAAGCGGCGCTCGTGTTCGAGGTCGAGCGCCTGCACGGCCGCGACTGGTGGTCGTTCTCGCCCAGCGTGGGCCGCCGTCGCTATGCGCGCTCGACCTCGAGCGTGTCGCTCGACGACCCCTCGCTGCACTCCTCGTACACGTTCGTCGAGGGGGAGGCGTTCGCGGATCTGGGCTTGCCGTACGCGCTCCGCCTGCGGATCACGGGCAGCGGTCGCCTCGAGAAGCACGACGACGCGTCCCAGGACGCGACCAGTCTGTATCTGGCGTTCGACCTGCGCCGCAGCTTCTGACGTCGTCGCCCCGGCCGTCCGGGACGGGACGTGCGGGCGCGGCGCCCACTTCGGCCCGCTTGCGTGCTGTGGCATCCTGTGCGGACTCGCATCCACCGCTTCCGGAGGCCCTCATGTCCGCATCCTCGCGCCGCGCGCTGCTGCTCCTCATCCTGTTCATCGCGCTCGGCGCCGTCCTGCTCCAGGTCGCCGTCATGGTGCGTCGTCCCATGCACACGGGCATCACGGCGCCGCGCGTCCTGCTGTTCGACGTGCCGTCCGACGTCGACGAGGGGCCCGCGCCGGCCTCGTTGTCGTTCGACCTGCTGCGCGAGGATCGGCCCACGTTCCACGACCTGCTGTTCGCGGTCTACAACGCCGCCGAGGATCGCTCGGTCGAGGGGCTGGTGCTGCACATCGACGGCATCGACTGGGGCTGGGCGCGCGTGCACGAGATGGCGGCCGCCCTGCGCGTGTTCCGCGCCTCGGGTAAGCCGCTGTACGCCTGCATCGACGGCGCCGGCGAGAAGGAGTACGTGCTCGCCGCGAGCGCCGAGCGCATCTCGATGCCGTCCGTCTCGACGCTGCAGCTCGACGGGCTCTCGGCGACCGCGATGTTCATGGCCGGCGGCTTCGATAAGCTCGGTGTGCGTCCCAACTTCGCCCACGTCGGCAAGTACAAGTCGGCGGTCGAGAGCTACACGCGCGACTCGCTCTCGGTGCCGGCACGCGAGGCCATGGAGGCCCTGCTCGACGACGAGTACACGCTCATGGTGGATTCGCTCGCCATCGCGCGCCGCATGTCGCGCGAGCGCGTCATGCAGCTCATCGACGAGGGCCCGTACACCGCGCGCGAGGCCGTCGAGCACGGCCTCGTGGACACGCTCCTCGCGCAGGCGGACCTCGATTCGCTCGCCTCGCACGCGGGCCCCGAGCGCCGTCGCACGGGCTCGTTCCTGCGCTATGCGGAGGAGGGCGGCGACGATCAGGGCGAGCACATCGCGATGCTGGTCGCCGAGGGCGAGATCATCGACGGCAAGAGTCGCGAGGGCGCTCTGGGCGGCCGCTCGGTCGGCGACGAGACGCTGATCGAGGCGCTGCGCGACATCGCCTCGCGCAAGACGATCAAGGCCGTGGTGCTGCGCATCGACAGCCCGGGCGGTTCGGGCAACGCGTCCGAGGCCGTGTGGCAGGAGATCCGGCGCGTGCGCCGCGAGAAGCCCGTCATCGTGAGCATGGGCGACCTCGCGGCCTCCGGCGGCTACTACCTCGCCTGCGCGGGGGACGCCATCGTCGCCAGCCCGGCCACGATCACGGGATCGATCGGCGTGTTCGGCGGCAAGTTCAATCTCGCGGGCCTGTACCGCAAGCTCGGCCTCAACATGCAGTCCGTCACCCGCGGTCGCCACGCCGACATGATGTCGGGCTTCACCGACTTCTCGCCCGAGGAGGCGGCGATCTTCCAGCGCGGACTCGACCAGTTCTACCAGGTGTTCCTGCAGCGCGTGTCCGAGGGCCGCGGCCTCACGGTCGCCGAGGTGGACTCGGTGGCGCAGGGCCGGGTCTGGTCGGGGCTCGCCGCGCAGCGCATCGGGCTCGTGGACGAGTTCGGTGGCATCAACGAGGCGCTCGAGATCGCGCGCGAGAAGGCGCATCTCGACGAGGACGCCGACCTGGTCATCGACGTCTATCCGCGGCCGCGACGCACGTTCGTGCAGAACTGGGTCACCCGTCTGTTCAAGGACGAGGATCCCGATTCCGACACGCGCCTCGCGGCGGTGAGCGAACTGCTCGCGTGGTATCGCGCCTCGACCGTGGCGCGACGGGGTGCTCAGGCGCTCATGCCGTACACGATCCACATCGAGTAGCACGGCCGTCGGTCACGTCCGCCCCCCGGTGAGCCCCGCTCGCCGGGGGGCGGTCGTGTGCCGGGACGGCCGCTTGGACGCGGGACGCGGCGGCCGCTACCCGGGACCCACCCGTCGGCGCAGGGCCCTTGACGCGGGCGAGGTCCCGCGATCGCAACGGTCCCCAGCCGCGGCACGGTGCGAACCGCCCGCCCGGCGGCGCGAACGCGGCGCCTCCACGGCCGAGGCG
>CAZZLY010000108.1:0-6824 GCA_964655175.1 uncultured bacterium | reverse complement strand
TGCGCGGACCGCTCGGACGCGGGCTGTAGCCGCCCTCGCGCGGGCCACTGGAACGCGGGGCGTAACCGCCCTCACGCGGGCCGCTCGATCGCGGGGCGTAACCGCCCTCACGGGGCGCGCGGGAACGCGGGGCCTCGCTGCGCGAGGTCGCGCCACTGCGCGTCATGGGCCGTGAGGCCGGTCTCGGGTTGCTGCGTCGTTCGCTGGTCACGTCGTCTGCTCCTTCAAGTGCTCGAAACGTTCACCCGGCTGGATCCGCGCGCCTCGCGCCCATTCGGCGGCGTCGAGTTCCGCGCGCCCCTCCGGTTTCAACCTCGTCACGCGCAGCACCCCTTCGCCGCACGCGACGCGCAATCCCTGCTCATCGCTCCCCAGGAGCGTGCCGGGGGCGGACGATCCGCCACCCGGTTCCGGCCGCGAGCGCACGATCAGCACGCGCTTCCCGCGGAACATCGTGGTGGCGCCCGGCCAGGGCGTCACCGCACGCGCGCGCGACCACACCACGCGCGCCGACAGCGTCCAATCCGTGACGCCGTCCTGCTTCTTGAGTTTCTTGGCGTAGCTGCCCGCCGCACGATCCTGCGGCGTGCGCGGCGCACGCCCCTCGTGCAGCAGCACACAACTCTCGGCGAGCAACGGCGCGCCGAGTTCCGCGAGCCGGGCCGCGAGCGAGGCGGCGTCGTCGTCGTCACGGATCGCGTCCGTGCGCGACAACACGACGTCGCCGGTGTCGATCCCCGCATCCATCACGATCGTGCACACCCCGGTCGTCGCGAGCCCGTCCCACAGCGACCGCTGCACCGGCGAGGCGCCGCGGTAATCGGGCAGCAACGAACCGTGCAGGTTCACGCAGCCCGCGCGCGGCAACGCCAGCACCTCGGGCGTGAGGATCGAACCGAACGCCACGACCGCGAACACGTCGGCGTGCAGCGCCGCGAGCGCGTCACGCACCTCGGGCGCCTTCATGTCCACGGGACGCATCACGGGCAGCCCGAGCGCGTGCGCGGCGAGTGCGACGGGCGACTCGGTCGTCTGCTGCCCGCGCCCCTTGGGACGATCGGGCTGCGTGACGACCATGACGACGTCGCACGCGGCCGCGACCGCGTGCAGCGCGGGCACCGAGAACTCCGGTGTGCCCATGAACACGACGCGGGGCTTCAGATGTCCCTCCGCCCTTCCGCGTGCTCGCCCGGGTGATAGCCCTCGGGCAGTTCACCGCGCACGAGCGCATCGAGGTCGCGCCGCATGAGCTGACGCTTGAGCGGCGAGACGCGGTCCGGGAACATGACGCCCTCGAGATGGTCGTACTCGTGCTGCAGCACCCGCGCGAGGAACGCATCGTCCACGTCACGCTCGTACGCACGCCCGTGCTCGTCGAACGCGCGCAGATGCAGCGAGGTCGCGCGCTCGACGCTGGCGTACAGCGCCGGGATCGACAGGCAGCCCTCGTCGCGCGAGGCCTTGCCCTTGCGCTGCGAGAGTTCGGGGTTGATGACCGCGAGCTTCTCCTCCACCCCGTCGTCGTACGCGAAGCCCACGACGAACAGGCGCTGCGACACCCCGACCTGGGGTGCCGCGAGGCCACAGCCGTCATAGGCCTTCATGGTGTCGAACAGGTCGGCCACGAGCTCGCGCAGCGAGTCGTCGAAGGCCGTGACCGGCTTGGCCTTCTGGCGCAGGACCGGATCGCCGTAGATGCGGACGGGGCGGATCGACATCACTTGCCCTTGTCGTCGCCGGTGATCGAGGCGATCGCACTCTTGGCGAACGCGACGTGGCAACCGTCGGCGATGTTGAGCACGACCCGGTCGCCGTCCACGCGCACGACGGTCGCGAAGATGCCACCCGTGGTGAGCACGTGATCGCCCTTCTTGAGCGCGTCGATGGCCTGCTGGAGCTTCTTGCGCTCCTGGTTCTGCGGGCGGATGACCATGAAGTACAGCACGCCGAACATGAGCGCCATCATGACGGGGAAGCTCATGCCACCGGCGAAGAACTGGGCCATGGGCGAGCTGTCGACCGGGGCCGCGGCCGCCGTCTGGGCGAGTGCATCCGTGACGAACATCGGGTGTCCTTTCGTGTGGGAGGGGGAACGGCCGCGTTCAGGACGCGGACGCCGCGAGCGTCTCCCGGCTCGCGAACTGCTCGAGGAACTGCGTTCGGAAGGCCGCGTAGCGACCCTCGAGGACCGCGGCACGCGCACGGCGCACCAGCGAGATCATGTGGTGCACCGCGTGCACCGAGGCGAGCCGCATGCCGAGCAGCTCGCCCGAGACGAAGAGATGGCGCAGATACGCGCGCGTGTACTTGGCGCACGTGGTGCACGTGCACTCGGGGTCGAGCGGGCGCTCGTCGTGCGCGTACGCGGCGTTGCGCACCACGAGCCGGCCGGTGCTCGTGAACACCGTGCCGCGGCGCGCGTTCCGCGTCGGCAGCACGCAGTCCATCATGTCCACGCCGCGCGCGATCGCCTCGATCACGTCCACCGGATGCCCCACACCCATGAGGTAACGCGGCTTGTCCGCGGGGAAGTCGGCGCAATCACGCTCGACCATCTCGAGCCCGAGCTTGCGGCCCTCGCCCACCCACAGCCCGCCCAGTGCGAAGCCGTCGAACGGCATGGCGCCCAGCTGCGCGAAGCAGCGCGCGCGCTCGCTCGCATCGGTGCCGCCCTGATTGATGCCGAACAGCGCCATGCGGCCGCGGCCCTGCTCGCGCAGGCGCGCGCGCTCGTCGAGTCCGCGCTGCGCCCAGCGCACCGTGCGATCCACCGCGTCGTGCACCGCTTCGGGGGTGGCGGGCAGCCGCACGAGGTGGTCGAACGACATCGCGATGTCGGTCCCCAGCCCGTCCTGCACGCGGATCGCCTGCTCGGGCGACATCATGTGCTTCGAGCCGTCGAGGTGCGACCGGAACTCGACGCCCTCCTCGGAGATCTTGTTGAGTTCCGAGAGGCTCATGACCTGGAAGCCGCCCGAGTCCGTGAGAATCGAGCCGCCGTCCCAGCCCATGAAGCGATGCAGCCCACCCAGACGCGCCACCGTGTCCACCCCGGGGCGCAGCATGAGGTGGTAGGTGTTCGAGAGCAGGATGTCGCAGCCCGCCGTCTTGAGGTCGTCGGGGGTCAGGCCCTTCACCGAGCCCACGGTGCCCACCGGCATGAACGCCGGGGTGAGCACGTCGCCATGGGACGTGGTGAATCTCCCGGCACGCGCGGACGTGCCAGCATCAGTGGCTTCGAGTTGGAACGAGAAGGACATTTATAGGGGGGCGCTCAGGGGCGCAGGGGACCCGTGGGTCCGAAGGATCCGGGGGGCTCGTTGCCCAAGCCGGTGTACTGCGAACGTTCGGCCAACAGGTTACGAGGTCGAGGGTTGCGGGTCAAGCCCTCGTCCGGGGCTCGTCCGTGGGGGTCGGGATCCCGTCCGCGACCCCGCCCGCCAGCCGGACCGCGAGGCGCTGGGCGTCCTCGAGCCAGTCCAGCTTCTCACGCAGGCTCAGCGCCGCCATGCGACGGGCCTGATCCTCGCGCTCGCTCGGACCGTCGAACCCTGGCCCCGGCGTCCCCGAAGTCACGACGGGTTCTCCGGATGGAGACGCTCGAGCGCCGCCAGATCGAGGGCATCCACCGGACGGCCCGCCGCCCGCTTCATGGCCCGCAGGTCGGCCAGCGACACGAACGCGGCCGAGACTCCGGGCTCGAGTTCGACGCGGAGCGCTCGGGCCCAGGCGGCCGCGAAGTCGAACGGCGGTTCGAGGAACAGGTCCACTTCGGTCGCGCGATGCTCGGGGCTCGTGAGCGACAGCGCCAGCATGCCCTTGTCCTCACGCCATCGCGCCCGCTGCTCGGGATCGGCGAACGCCTCGAACGACACGGGGACGCGCGGCCGATAGCCGAAGTCCTCGAGGATCGTGCGCGCGCGAGCGAACATGGCCGGATCGGGGTCGAGCACCAGGTCGAGATCCGCGGTGAAGCGCACGTGGCCGTGCGCCACGACCGCGAGTCCGCCCACGATGAGGTAGCGGACCTCGGCGGCCTCGAGTGCGGCGACGAGCGATTCCACGCTGCGACGGGTCATGGGCGGACGCTGCCACGGACGCGGAGCCGGAGCAAGAGCCCCCCGTAACGCGCTGCGGCCACCGACGCCGAAGGCGTGGTGGCCGCTCACCCGGAGCGCTCCCGGGCGGTAAGCGAGGCCATGACCTGCGCTCACCGAGATGCAACTCCGAGGATCTCTCCTTCCCCGGATCGCCGACGCGGGATGCACACGACGCCGGCACTACCACCCTGGACGACACGAGGTCGTCCACGGTTCGTCCCTCTCCCCACGATCGGGACACCGGCGATACAGTGGAAGAATCGCGCCAATCACGCACCGTCCCGAGCGAAGGGGCCGCATGTGTGCCGACGCGCGTCGGCGCGGGGGCACCACCGGCGGGATCGGCCGTGGAATCGTGCGTTTCGTGCTCCCGCGAGCCTCGCGCGCGTCGTTCCGTGCGTGCCCACACGGACCACGACAGGGCTCGAACGATGCGTGGCGCAACGCGCGCACGCGCAGGCTGCACGCCCCAACGCCGCGCGGCGGCCCGGAGCACCGGACCGCCGCGTGGGATTCGTGGGGCGTTGAGCAGCGTGGCGTCAGCGACCACCGGGGCCGCGCATACCGCCGCGACCGTGCCCCATGCCGGGGCCACCGGGCCCACCCGGGCCACCGGGACCGCCCATGCCGCCGTCGCGGCCCGGACGCTCGCCGAGCTTCTTGAGCTGCTCGGGGGTGAGCAGCGCGCGCGCCGCCATGCGCGTCTCGAACCGCGACTTCATCGCGTCGGCACGCAGCTTGGCGATGCGATCGATCTGCGCGTTGACGGCGGCCGCATCGGGCTTGTCGCCGCGCATCGCCTTGCGCAGGTCGAGCATGGCCAGCTGCAGATCGGCGCGGCGCTGGATGTCCTTGCGCATCGCCGCCTCGTGCAGGCCGCGCATCTTGGTGCGCTGATCGTCGCTGAGGCCGAGCTGCGCCAGACGCATCGCCATGCCGTGACGCTGCATCATGCGCATGCGGCGGCCGTGCGGGGAGCCCGTCATGCCCGGGCCACCCATGCCGCCGGGGCCCGTGCGCACGATCATCGTGTGCGGCGCGCCCTCGGGGCCGCCCATGCCCTCGGGGCCACCGCCGCCGCGCACGATGCGACGCTCGACGATGCGGCGCTCGCCCGGGGCCCCGGGCGCGTCGTCATCGGCCGACTCGATCTCGACCTGGATGCCGCCCGCGTCGAGACCGTCGAAGTCCACCGTGTCGAACACGAAGTCCTCGTCGAGGCCGAACGCGAGCAGATCGTCGTCGATCCACATGCCCTCGTCGTCGATGGCCGACGCGGGGACGGGGGATTCGGGGGCCGCGGGCGCGGACTGCGCGCGCGAGACCACGGGCGACAGGAGCAGCAACAGCGCGAGTGCGGCCAACCGGGACCTGTTCATCGGGAGTCTCCTTCTCGACCGGGAACCGCCCGGTCCGGACGGGCGTCGAGCCCGTGGATCACGCCGGGGAAACGATCACGCAGCATCCGATCGAACCGGACGCGCTGCGCGGGGGTCAGATGGCTCGAGATGCGCGCGTGCAGACTGTCGCGCTCCGAGCCCATGCGGGCGGTGCTGCGCTCGAACTCGGCGCGGATCGCGTCCGACTGCGCCGGGGTGAGGTCGAGCAACCGCTGTAGATGGCGCAACGCCATGCGCGGGCCCTGCCGCCCGCCGGGACGCGGCGCGGGCGGGCCGTCGTCCATGGGCTCCACGGGACCGCCCTCGGGACCGCGCAGCACGATGCGCCGCTCGAAGCGATGCGGCGCCCAGCCGCCCTCGCCGTGCAGCAACTCGTGGCGCGAGAAGAACACGCCGCCCAGAAAGCCGAGCGCGAGCCCCATGCACAGCGCCGACGCCACGGCGAGCGCGATCACGCCACGGTTCATCGTCCACCTCCCTGACTGTCGGGCACGGCCGCACCCGCGTCGGACCCGAGCGACTCCAGCCCCAGCGACGCGTCGTCGCTCGACCACACGCTCGCGAGCGCCGCCTGCTCGGCCGCTGCCGCCGAGACGCTCGCGCGCCACCACGAGGCACCGAGCACCGCGCTCGCCACGAGCAGACCGGCGGCGAACGCCAGCGACGCCGGGCGCGCGAACCACCGCAGCCACGCCGGTTCGTCCGCCGAGCGCGCCGCGAGCCGCGCGTGGACGCGCGCGAGCGTGTCGGGTGCGGGGTCGAACCGCCGCGTCGCGGCGAGTCGCAACCAGCGCGGGTCGTTCGGATCGTGCGTCGTCACCGGTCCCACTCCTTCATGGCCTCGCGCAACGCCACCAGCGCGCGCGCGAGTCGTGACTTGATCGTGCCAAGCGGGACGCCCAGCGTCTCGCTCATGTCCTCGTACGACAGTTCCAATCGATGCCGCAGCACCACCGCCTCGCGCTGCTCGTCCGGCAATACCGCGATCGCCCGATCCAGCGCCGCCGAGACGCGCGCCTGATCGAGTGCCGCGTCCCAGTCCGCCACGGGCTCGAACCGCAGCGCCGCGTCGTCCATGGGCACCGGACCGTCCAACGATCCGGCGGTGAAGCGTCGTCGCCGCAACCGATCGCGACACCGGTTCGCGGTGATGCGGAGCAGCCAGGTGCGCAGCCCGCGTTCACCGCGGAACCCGGGCCCCGCCTCGTGGGCCCGCACCAGCACCTCCTCCACCACGTCCTGCGCCTCGACCGGGTCCCGCAACATGCCGTGCGCCAGCGTGGCCATGACGCCGCCGTGGCTCGCGAGGATCCCCGCGAGGGCG
>CAZZLY010000107.1:3331-7049 GCA_964655175.1 uncultured bacterium | reverse complement strand
TGGTGGCCGCGATGATGATGACGCCCTCGTTGGACTCGAAGCCGTCCATCTCGACGAGCAGCTGGTTGAGCGTCTGCTCGCGCTCGTCGTGACCGCCGCCCAGACCGGCGCCGCGGTGGCGACCGACGGCGTCGATCTCGTCGATGAACAGGATGCACGGGGCGTTGCGCTTGCCCTGCTCGAACAGGTCGCGCACCCGGCTCGCGCCGACGCCCACGAACATCTCGACGAAGTCCGAGCCCGACATGCTGAAGAACGGCACGCCCGCCTCGCCGGCGACGGCCTTCGCGAGCAGCGTCTTGCCCGAGCCCGGAGGGCCGAGCAGCAGCGCACCCTTGGGGATGCGGCCGCCGAGCCGCTGGAACTTGGCCGGCTCCTTGAGGAACTCGATCACTTCCTGCAGTTCCTGCTTGGCCTCGTCGCAACCGGCCACGTCCTTGAACGTGACCTTGGTCTGCGACTCCTGCAGCACGCGCGCCTTGCTCTTGCCGAAGCGCATCGCCGCCGAGCCACCGCCCTGCATCTGGCGCAGCATGAACATCCACGCGACGAGGAACAGCAGCAGCGGCAGCCAGGTGAACAGGACCGACAGCCAGTTCACGCCCGGCGACTGCACGTTGATGAGGGCGTTCGGGTTCGCGCTGCGCGCCTTCTCCGCGAGCGACGCGCCGTCGCCCAGGAAGTTGGTCTTGAAGGTCTTCACCGGGACGGCCTTGCCGCCCACCGTGACGTTGGTCTCGGTGCGCAGTTCGCCGATCACCGTGCGGGTCTCCTCGACGAACGTGGCGTTCTCGAGGTTGCCCTTCTCGGCCTCCTGCACGAAGCGCGTGTACGGGATGTCGACGCGCGGCGACGACAGCATGTCGCCGGCCCACATGCGGTACGCGACCAGCGCCAGCAGCATGATGAGCGCCCAGAACGCCATGGTGCGGAACGGGCGTCCCGCGGGCGAGGGCATTCCGGGGCCGCTGCGGCCCTTGTCGCCGCGCGGTTCGCGGCGTCGGTCGTCGTCACCGTCGCGATGGAAGATCGTCACGCTCTCAGGCCTCCTCGACCACACCCACGTAGGGAAGGTTGCGATACCGCTCGTCGAAATCCATGCCGTAGCCGATCACGAACTCGTCGCGGATGGTCCAGCCGATGTAGTCCACCGGGACCGGGATCTTGCGGCACGGCGCCTTGTCCAGCAGGGCTGCCACTTTGATGCTCGCGGCGCCACGGGATTCCAGGAGATCGAGGATGAACTTCACGCTTCGGCCCGAATCCACGACTCCTTCACAAAGGACGACGTGCCGGTCGCGGATGTCCGTCCGCAGGTCCATGACCAATTGCACGTTGCCACTCGAGACCGTGCCCGAGCCGTAGCTGGACACCGCCAGGAAGTCCATCTCGAGGTCGATCGGCGTGGCGCGCGCGATGTCCATCTGGAACATGCACGCGCCCTTGAGCACGCCCACGTAGAGCGGCTTCTTGCCGTCCAGATCCTTGGCGAGCTGCAGTCCCATCTCGCGGACGCGCGTCTGGATCTGCTCGGCCGAGAAGAGGACGCGGATGTTGGGTTCGCTCTGTACGGTGGGGTGCGACTCGGACATGGCTGCTCCTGAGCGGGACGCCGGGCTCTAGCGGCGTGCGGTCCTGGGGTGTCGTCCGGATGTGCCGACGATGCGTGGAGCCCTGCCCTGGGGGACTGCCGGGGGGCTCGACCGCCGGTCCCGCAGTCTAACACCGGCCGGGCGGGCTTGCCGGGAGCCGTCCCGAGGGCCCTCGAGCCGGAGCACGTCGCCACTCGCGATCGCGCACCAGCCTTGCGGCAACGGTACTTGGAAGGTTCTCCGCGGCCCGACGAGGGCCCGTTCGAGCGGCGCGAGATGGCGCTCGGTGAGTCCCACCGCGGTGGGGCCCTGCGGCCCGTGCTGCGCCCAGAACCGTCGCAGCACGAGTCGGCCGAGCGGGGCGGGAAGCGGTGCCAGTCCGGTGCGATCCAGTTGGCCGTCGCGCACGAGTCGGGCGTGGGCGCGCCGTGCCGCGCGCGCCAACGTCGCGTGCGCCGCATCGAGTTCGCGCGCCAGCGCCTGCGCCCGGCGCGCGAGGCCGGCGCGCCGCGCCACGGGCTCGCCCGCGGGGGCTCCCAGCGCGTCGAGCAGTGCCGGCACGACCGCATGACGCACACGATTGCGCGCATGATCCGGGCTCGCGTTGCTCGCATCCTCGCGCCACGTCACACGCGCCCGCCGCAGGTCGGCCTCGAGGTCGGCCCGCGTGGCCTCGAGCAGCGGCTTGAGCCAACGCCCGCGCTGCGCGCGCATCCCGGCCGCACCCGCCAATCCCGTGCCGCGCGCGAGTCGCAGCAGCAGCGTCTCCAACTGATCGTCCGCGGTGTGCGCGGTGGCGATCGCGGCCGCACCGGTGCGCCGCGCGACCGCGGTGAGCCATTCGTGGCGCAACGTGCGCAGGCCCGCTTCGCCGCTCAGGCCGCGGCTGCGCATGCGCGCCGCACAGTCCCAGCGCGCGGCGGTGAGCGGCACGTCGAGCGTGGCGCACAGTGCGCGCACGTGCGCGAGGTCGGCGTCCGCCGCGCGACCGCGCAGGCCATGGTGCAGATGCGCCGCGTGCAGCTGCAGACGATGCTCGCGCGCGAGCGAGGCGAGCGCCCACAGCAGCGCGGTCGAGTCGGCGCCACCGCTCACCGCCACGAGCAGCGTGCGGCCCGCGGGGACGTGGCAGGGGCCTCGCAGGGCGCGGCGCAGCACGGGCTCGAGGCGCCGCAGCCGGGCGCGAGCGGGGCGGGACGCGGGTTCACCCGAACGCTTCAGGGGACCTCCGCGGGCCGCGGGGACCGGGGTGCCGCGGGCGGATCCCGCAGGGGGCGGGCCCGGGGGCCCGGCCGCCCGGAAGATGGTGCCAGGAGGGAGAGTTGAACTCCCGACCAAGGGCTTATGAGTCCCCTGCTCTACCACTGAGCTACCCTGGCGAAACGACGACGGCGGTCAGGTGAGACTTTAGTGACGCCGTGACAATGACTTGCGAGGTTCGGAGCGGCCGGGACCGGCGCGCCGTGCACCCCGTTGGATGCGGAAATTAGGCAGGGGGCGCGGGACTGTCAAGCGCGGGGGGCGTTGGCCACGAGCCAGCGCCACACGACCCGCATCGCCCACAGGTCGTCGGCGTTGTAGCGGGCGACCTCGTCGAGGATCGCCTTCCGGGCGGCCGGGTCGCTCGTGCGGCGGGCGCGGTTGAGCTGCGCGATCGACCACTCGGCGTCGGCGTCCGGGTTGCTCCACGCGAACCCGAGCCACGGCGCGACCTGCTTGACCGACGTGCCGCGCACCGGCAGACGCACCGAGCGCTCGAACGCGGCGTGCAGGTCGAACATCCGCCCCGGCGTGCGCAGCGCGTCCACGAACGCCTGCGGGGCGCCGTAGCGCTTGAGGTAGCGATCGACCCACATGCTCTCGGCGTTGTGCCAGTGCACCCAGATCGCGTTCGGCACCTGCGCGTGGATCTCGAGCGCGCGCGTCACGAACCGCTCCCACGCGGCGCGATCGCCCTCGCGCGTGAGCTCGGCCAGGATGGGCTCGAACGGCGCGTCGCCCTGTTCGACCGCCAGACCCCACAGGTACACGGGCACGGACGCGCGCTCGCCGTCGGCGTCGGACTCGACGTCGAACCACACCGGCGTGCGATCGCTCGGGATGCCGGGGTCGCGCAGCCACACGGG
>CAZZLY010000107.1:2006-3231 GCA_964655175.1 uncultured bacterium | reverse complement strand
CGGTGCGACAGGCGCACGTCGCGGATCACGAGCGCGTCGCCGTCGCGCAGGATGAACGCGGGCGCCGCCGAATGCTGCCCGTCCGCCGACAGCAGTGCGGGACGGCGCACGGCGGCGTCGGTCTCGCGCAGCACGCGCAGCGTCTCGGTCGCGGCCTGTTCGAACGACAGTCCCGAGCCCAGCAGCGGGCCCACCATGCCGCTCGCGTCGGGCGCGCCGCGATCCTCGAGCGCGCGATTGCGCTCGCCCATGACCTCGTCGTGCTCGCTGCGTGCGCCGCGCGATCGACCGTGCTCGCTCAGCCACAGCCGGCGCTCGCAGTCGATGAGGCGCTTGAGCGCGCCGGTCGTCACGCGCGGCACGCGCGGGCCGCGGGGCTCGCTCATCGCGTGACGCTCGGCACCGCGATCAGTTCGCGGCCTTCGGCGCGACGTCGCCCGGCGCGGCGGCCGCGATCGGCTCGTCCTGCGGGCGGATGCGGAAGATGCGCGACAGCTCCGAGCGCAGCTGGCCCTCGTCGAGGCGCGAGTACAGCACGCCGCGATGCGCCACCGAGATCGCGCCGGTCTGCTCGCTCACCACGATGACCGCGGCGTCGGTCTCCTCGGACAGGCCCAGCGCGGCGCGATGGCGCGTGCCCAGCGACAACGCGGTGAGCGGGTTGCTCGACAGCGGCAGGATGCAGGCGGCCGCGATGAGCGTGTCCTCGCGCACGATGACGGCGCCGTCGTGCAGCGGCGAGCCCGGGCTGAACAGCGTCACGAGCAGCTCGGCCGAGACCTTGGCGTCGATGCGCGTGCCGGTCTCGACGAAGTTGCGCAGGCCCACGTTGCGCTCCATCACGATGAGGCCGCCGTGACGGCGCTTGGCCAGGCTCTCGACCGCGCGGATGACCTCGCCCAGCACGCCGTACTGCTCGCCGCGCAGGAAGCTGCGGAAGTAGCGCGTGCGTCCGAACTGCGCGAGCGCATGGCGCAGTTCGGGCTGGAACAGGATCACGAACACGATCAGCCAGACGGTCTTGAGGTTCGACACGATCCAGCGCACCGCGAGCAGGTCGAAGTAGTTCGCGAACATGCCCACGAGCACGATCACGAGCAGCCCCACGATCATCTGCGCGCTGCGCGTGCCCTTCACCAGCGACAGCAGCCGGTAGAAGAGCGCGGCGACGATCAGGACGTCGAGGACGTCGAGGGCCCATGCCTGATGAACGGTGAACATCGTG
>CAZZLY010000107.1:0-1906 GCA_964655175.1 uncultured bacterium | reverse complement strand
TGCACGGTGGCCGCCACGTCGTGCACGCGCAGGATCGTCGCCCCGCCCAGCACCGCGATCGTCGCGGCCGCCAGGCTGGCGCTCACGCGCGATTCGGGCGGCCCGTCGTCGCCGGTCAGGCGCGCCAGGAAGCTCTTGCGCGAGGCGCCCACCAGTACGGGCCGCCCGGCGGCGGTGAGTTCGCGCACGCGCGCGAGCAGCGTGAGCGAACCCTCGGCCGACTTGCCGAAGCCGATCCCCGGGTCGAGCGCCACGCACTCGCGCGCCACGCCGTTCGCCTCGGCCACGCGCTGGCGTTCGGCCAGATGCGCGGCCACCTCGGCGACCACGTCGGTGTAGGCGGTGTCGCGCTGCATCGTCTCGGGGGTGCCGCGCATGTGCATGAGGACGAGCCCGGCCCCGTGCGACGCGACGACCGCGGCCATGCGCGGGTCGGCGAGCGCGCTCACGTCGTTCACGATGCGCGCGCCGGCCGCCAGTGCGCGTTCGGCCACCGTGGCGTCGCGCGTGTCCACCGAGACCACCGCGTCGGGGCGCTCGGCGTGCAGGGCGGTGAGCACGGGCGCGAGCCGGCGCCACTGTTCGTCGGCGGGCACGGCCGGTGCGCCCGGGCGCGTGCTCTCGGCGCCCACGTCGAGCACGTCCGCGCCCTCGGCGAGCAGCGCGTGCGCACGCGCCACCGCGGACGGCGGATCCTGCCAGCGGCCGCCGTCCGAGAACGAATCGGGCGTCACGTTGAGGATGCCCATGACGAGCACCCGGTCCGAGAGGTCGTACGTGACGTCGTGGGCGCGCCAGATCACTTCGTCAACGCCGCCTTGAGTGCGGCGATCTGCCGCGCGTGACCGTGGGCGTGCTCGGCGTAGATCTCGAGCCAGCGTTCGCAGTGGTAGCTGCCCGTGTCCGTGTGCCAACCCAGCTTGCGCCAGTCGGCCTCGTTCATGTGCGCGAACAACTGCAGCGTGGTCTCGCGCGCGGCCTTGATCGCCGCGAGCGACGGACCGATCGGCCGCTCGTTGTAGTGCAGCTTCACCGCCCACTCCTCCTGGTCGTAGCCCTGGATCACGGGCGCGGCCTCGGCCAGCAGCTTGCGCAGGCGGAGGGCGCTCTGCATCTCGCTGTCGGCCAGGTGATGGACGATCTCGGCGGCGCTCCACTTGCCCGGGAACGGGCGGGCGGTCAGGCGGTCGGCGGGGAAGCCCTCGAGCGCCCGGGTCACCTCGTCGTACCCCGCGGCGTACATCTCGATGAGCGTGCTGCGCGTGTCGGAATCCATGGGTCCTCCGTCTCGGCCGGGTGCTGTCGGGAGGCGCTCGGGGGCGCGCGGGAAGGGCTCGGGCGGGGGGCCTCGGGCTCGTTGACCTGTCGCGGGCCGGATGCTACCACTAATCGGCTTCCGCCAAGCCCAGAGCCATCATCCCGACGGCCCACTGCCTCCTCGGTAGCCCGTCCCAGCGCTTTCGGCCGCGCTCCGTCTCCGACCGTACCGGGTCCCAGGAGGTTCGCTCACCATGTCCCGCCTTGTTCGCTTGTCGTTCCTCGCACTCCTCGCGATGTCGGCCGTCTCGCCGGCGTTCGCGCAGGTCGCCGGACATCCGGTGGAAGTCTCGGCCGGTGGCGGTTGGACGAACTTCGACGCGCGCGACCACGTGAAGGACGCCTTCGGCTTCGGCGGCTCGCTCGGTTACCGCTGGTCCACCGGGCTCACGTTCGAGGGCACGTACCTCAACAGCCCGACCCACCGCGAGGCCGTTCTGGGCGAGGGCAAGCACAGCTTCAGCTGGCTCGGTCTCGACCTGCGCTGGAGCCTGCGCGACCCGTCCGAGAAGGTGACGCCGTATCTGATCACCGGCTTCGGCGTGGGCCGCTCGCACGATCCGGGTCAGGCGCTCAGCCGCAAGGGCGC
>CAZZLY010000106.1:0-7141 GCA_964655175.1 uncultured bacterium | reverse complement strand
TGCGCGCGCCCCCCGCCTGCGCGCGCGGGGCGAGCATCCCGACCAGCACCAGCAGGCCCACGCCCACGAGGCACGCCACGAGTCGCCTCATGCGCGCGCCGCGATCGCCGCGAGGATCGACCGCGCGAACGTGGTGAGCGAGGGGTCGCGCGCGCCCATGACGAGCACCAGATCGCCGGGCCTGGCGACCTCGGCGATGCGCGCCGCGAGCCACTCGCGCGACGGGGCGAACGCCGCGGTGCGTCCGCGTGCGACGATGTCGTTCACGAGGTCGGCCGCCGAGAAATCGCGCGTGGCGGTGCCACCGGCGTAGAAGATCTCGAGCAACCACGTGAGATCCTGCGGTCGCGTGCGCGTGGCGAACGTGTCCACGAAGCCGTCGCGCAGGAACCGCGTCGGGCCGTAGCCGTGCGGTTGGTACACCGCGAGCACGCGCTCGGCGCGCAGGTGCGCGGTCGCGAGCGACGCGGCGATCTTGGCCGGGTTGTGCCCGAAGTCGTCGATGACCTCGATGCCGTTCGCCACGCCCAGCGACTGGAATCGTCGCGCCACGCCCTGGAAGCGCGACAGCGGTTCGACCATGTCGGCGAGCGGCACGCCGAGCGCCACGCACGCGGCGATCGCGCCGAGCGCGTTCTCGACGTTGTGCGCCCCGGGGACCGGCAGCGTGAACACCGTGTCGCCGACGCGGAAGCGGGTCGAGGCGGGCCCGAGTTCGAGCTGGGTGCCGCGCACCTCGGCGTGCTCGCCGAAGCCGAACACGAGCGCGCCCTCGCGCAGGTCGTCGGGGATGCCCTCCTCGCCGCACACGAAACGCTCGCGCGTGCGGCCCTTCTGCACGCGGAACATCGCGGCGACCTCGTCCTCGGACTTGTGATCCTTGGACAGGTTGAGGCACACCGACACGGCGGGCTGGTAGCGCACGAGCGAACCGTCGCTCTCGTCGGCCTCGACCACGAGCGGGCCCTTCCCCGCCCAGGCGTTGCCCCAGTGGCCCTGGCTCTGCAGCGCCACCAGGTCGCCGCCGGTGATGACGGACGGATCGCGCCCGGCGCCGCGCAGGATCTCGAACACCATGGCGGTGGTCGTGGACTTGCCGCTCGTGCCCGAGACCGCGACCGAGCGCGAGGTGGCGACCCAGTGCGCCAGCATCTCGGAGCGATGGACGATGGGCAGCGCACGCGCCTTGGCCGCGGCCACGTCGGGCACCGAGTCCTCGACCGCGGTCGAGACGACGAGCGCGCCGCAGTCGTCCGCGAGTCCGCTGCCGTCCTGCGGCCACACCCGCACGCCCAGGCCCTCGAGCTGCGCACGCGCCTCGGGGCGCTCGGCGCGATCGAAGCCGCGATCGCTGCCGCTCGCACGCCCGCCGAGCATGGCCTGGAACTGCGCCAGCGCGCTCATGCCGCTGCCGCCCACCCCCGCGTAATGGAATCGCGCGGGGCCCAGCGGATCGGGCATGTCGTTGAGCGACGGATCGAGCACCACGAGCAGGTCGCCCTCGCGCACGCGGTCGAACAGTGCGATCACGTCGGCGTTGCCCAGTCGGACGCAACCGTGCGAGGCCGCCGTGCCGAGCGCCGATTCCTGATTGGTGCCGTGCACGTAGATGTAGCGCTCGAACGAGTCGCAGCCCGGCCCGCGATTGAGGCCCGCCTCCAGCCCCTCGAGCCGCAGGATGCGCGTGAGGATGAGGTCGTCGCTGCGCGATTCGCCGCGCCAGACCTCGCCCGTCGGTACGCGACTCGCGAACACCGTGCCGGACTCCGCCCCCTCGCCGATGCGTTCGCAGATGCGGTGCCAGCCGAGCGGCGTTCGATTCGAACCTGTCGCGCCACCGAGGCCGTTGGCGGCCGTCGAGCAGGGCGCGGACCACGTCACGCGACCGTCCTCGACGAGGTGGGCGCGCTGCGTGGCCGGGTCGATCGCCACGAGTCGCGCGGGCAGTGCTCGCGTGGGCGCGAGCGCGCGGGTCAGCGCGCGCGTGACCTTCGCCAGGACGTCCGTGTCACCGGGGGGATTCGTCATGCGGGGCAGAGTGCCACAGCCCGCGCGGGGAACGCCACCGCTGACGCGGTCGTGCCATGCCGCCCTACTTGCGGAAGAACAGCGCCAGCGCGCACCCCATGAGCCCCACCGCACCCAGACGCGGCCACGTCACCGGCGAGTGCGCGACGCCGAACCACCCGAAGTGGTCGATGAGCAGCCCGATGAGCATCTGCCCCACGATGATCATGGTGATCGTCGGCGCCACGCCCACGCGCGGCACGTTCGAGACGATCACGAACACGTAGTAGCCCCCGAGCACGCCGCCGATGAGCTGCCACCAAGGCGCACTCGTGACGGCCATCAGGTTCCCGCGCCCCATGACAGCGACCATCACACCCAGACAGGCCGCGCCCACGACGAACGAGAAGAACGCCGTCTCGAGGATGCCGACGCTGCGACCGAGCGCGGCGTTGACCGCGGCCTGCGTGCCCACCGCCATCCCACCGGTGACGCCCAGCAACACCCAGACGAGGTTCATCGCGCGTCCCTGCCGTGCACGGAGCCATGGCGCCGCGGTCGATCCGCGGCGGGTGCACGGCGAGGCCGGCACCACGGGCGCGCGCGTGCGCACGCGCTCGCGCACAGACTGCCACATCCCGCGCCGCGACGCGCCCGAACGCACGACGGGCCGGTCCCGCGAGGGACCGGCCCGTCGATCCACGGTGCCTGCGCACCGCGGCGCGGCTCAGCGCACGAAGATGACCGTGCGCGTCGTGGACTGCCCGCCGGTGGCGAGGTTCACGAAGTACGTACCCGGCGCCAGACGCGACGGCGCGAACTCGACCGAGTGCTCGCCGGCGGTCATGAAGCCGTCCTGCAGCGTCGCGACCTGCTGGCCGGCGACGTTGTAGACCTTGAGGCTGACCTGACCGTCACGCGGCGTGGCGAAGCGCAGCATCGTGCTCGTCACGAACGGGTTCGGCGACACGCTGCGGAAGAACAGCCCGCCCTGCAGACGACCCGAGGTCTCGCCGTTGCCCACCGCGATCGGCGTGACCGCCGAGTTGAGCAGGTTGGGACGGTACGTGCCGACCTGCGCCTGCATGCGCACGGTCTGGCCCGCCGAGAACTGGAACATGCAGGCGTCGTCCGTGTAGTCCATGAAGTTGTTGATCGGGTCGTTGCCCGTCGCCGCACAGGTGTTGCGGCCCGTGGGGCAGCCGAACGCGGCCGAGGCCTCGTACGGCGTGTCGTCGACCTGGTCACCGGGCGCGGTGCAGCCGCCCTGGAACGTGTGGTACAGGCCGAGGTAGTGACCGGCCTCGTGCACCAGCGTGCGGCCCAGGTTGTACGGCGCGAGCGTGCCGCCGGGCACCGAGGCGTAGTGGATCACCACGCCGTGCAGCTTGCTGCTCTCGGCGTAGGACGACGGGAACGTGGCCCAACCGAGCAGGCCCTGCCCGGGCTTGGCGGTGTACACGTTGAAACGGTGCAGCGGATCGATGGCGAGCGCGTTCTTCGGCTTGGAATCGCTGTTGGGCGTCATGCCGAAGTACGTCTTGTTGCCGGTGCGATCCACGCTCGCGAGGGTGAACGTGAAGCCCGTGCCGGCGTAGTCGCTGTTCAGCTTGGCGATCTGCGCATCGATCTGGCTCTGCGGGATGTTGCCCTCACCCGTCGTCGGGTCGTAGATGACGTGGAAGGCGACCTTGATGTTGCCGGTCGCGAGCACCGCGTTCTCGGTGATGTAGCGGCGCAGCGCGGCACCCACCTGGGCCATCTCGGCGGCCGTGGGCTCGGGCGCGCCGCAGTTGCGCACCACGGGCATGTCGGGACGCGGGTTGCCGAACGGATTCGTGTTGATGGCCGAAGCGGTCGAGGCGAACGCGAGCGTCAGAGCGGCGACCAGCATGAAGCGCAGCTTCATCGGGACCTCCGGTGGAGTACCGGCGACACGGAAGGGGATGGCCCGCGACAGGACCCTGGGCCCGGTCACGGGAGGGTGCGTGCAGCTGCGCGTGACGGTGTCAGGCGGCGCTTAACAAAGCAAGGGCAATTGCCTTGCTGTTCCCTGACGAGGGCCGAAGCGTTGCCGGAACGACGTTCAGCGTCCGCGGAAGCTGGTCGCGAGCAGCACCCAACCGGTCATGAACGCGACCCCGCCGAGCGGGGTGACCGCGCCCAGCAGCCGCGGGCCGCCCAGCGCGAGGGCGTAGAGCGTGCCGCCGAACACGATCACGCCGATCACGAACGCGAGCGCGGCACGGTGCGCCGCCCCGCCCCCGCTGCGCTCGGCGCGGTCGGCGGCGAACACGCCCGCGAGCGCGTGCACCAGATGGTAGCGCGCGGCGGTTTCCCAGATCGCGAGCGCGTCCGGGTCGAGGCGGCCCTTGAGGGCGTGGGTCCCGAAGGCACCGGCGGCGACGGCGAGTCCGGCGAGCAGAGCAGCGAGGGTTCCGAGGCGCATGCGGCCACCCTGCGCCCGCCGCCCCGCGAGCACCATGAGGTTCTCTCTAACGATACGAATCGAACGTTCGACTTTTCACGACCCCCTCGGATGACCGATGCTGACCGGGTTCGAGATCCCCCCTTCCCGCCTGCCGCTTCGGAGGTCGCATCGTGTCGTCGGTCGCGAGCCCGCTCCATTGGGCGTTGTTCGGCATCATCGTCGCCGTCCTGCTGGCGCTCGACCTGGGCGTGTTCCACCGCAAGGCGCACGTCCTGTCGTTCAAGGAGGCCGCCGGCTGGAGCGTGTTCTGGATCGCGCTCGCGCTGGCGTTCAACGCGTTCGTGTGGGTTCAGTTCGGCTCGGTGAAGGGCGCCGAGTTCATGGCGGGCTATCTCATCGAGAAGGCCCTGTCCGTGGACAACGTGTTCGTGTTCCTGGTGCTGTTCACGAGCTTCGCCGTGCCCGGCGAACTGCAGCACCGCATCCTGTTCTGGGGCGTGATCGGCGCCATCGTGCTGCGCACGGTGTTCGTGTTCGTGGGCGTGGCCGCGCTCGAGGCGTTCCACGCGCTCATCTGGGTGTTCGCGGGCATCCTGTTCGTGACCGGGCTCAAGCTGCTCAAGAGCGGCGACCACGAGATGCACCCCGAGCAGAACCCGATGTTCAAGCTGTTCCAGCGCCTCGTGCCGAGCACGCCCCGGTGGCACGGTGCGGCGTTCTGGGTGCGCGAGAACGGCAAGCGGCTCGCGACGCCCATGCTGACCGTGCTCGTGCTCGTCGAGATCACCGACCTCGTGTTCGCGCTCGACTCGATCCCGGCGATCTTCGCGATCACGCGCGACCCGTTCATCGTGCTCACCTCGAACGTGTTCGCCATGCTGGGCCTGCGCGCGCTCACGTTCTGCCTGTCGGGCCTGCTCGACCGGCTCGTGTACCTGCGACCGGCGCTCGCCTACGTGCTCATGTTCGTGGCGCTCAAGATGGGCCTGGCCGAGTGGTACAAGCTGCCGATCGCGGTCTCGCTCGGCGTGGTCGCCGGCATCCTGGCGGTGGGCATCGGCCTGTCGCTGCTGCGCGCGCCCAAGCGCGACGAGGCGCTGTCGGCGAAGGGGCACTGAGCGTCCTTGGATCCGTTCAGTTCGAGAACCAGCCAAGACCGACGAGGAATGACGCGACGTTCGCCAACATGATCAGGGCCGAGTCCCGAACGTGGTCCGCACGCGTACCCCCTCGCCCGAAAGCCGCGTGGAAGAGCAGGGCCTCCGCAACGGCGGCGAAGACTTCCGCGATCAGTGTGCAGCCCCACCAACCCAGGCTCGGTTCGATGAGGATCGGCAGCACGAGAATCACGATGGGATACGTGCAGGCGGTCAACCACCACGCGGCATGAAGCCGTGTCCTCCAGCCATGCCGCGGGGAGAGCGCGGCCAGTAGGATGGGTCCCTCGATGGCCACGGTGAGCAGGTAGCCTCGAGGCAGGAATTGCCAGAGCCGGACAGGATCGGGGATGGACACCTTGCCTCCGAACGTGAGTCCGCTACCAGACGCGCAAGAGCATCGGGACCTCGGCGATCACATGGAAGATGGCGACCGTGAAATAGACGTCACGGGTGACCCCGTAATCCATGAGAAAGCCCACCCAGAGGCCCACCACGAGAAGCCCACCCACGGCGAGTGTCGTGAGGATGAGCCGGCGGAAGGTGTCGGAGCGTCGCGCCAGCGGAACGCGCGCGAGATCCCAGGGGCGCTCGCGAACCGTCAGCCGGGGAATCGCCACGACCCACACGGCGTAGTGAAGGAGTTCGAGATACGCATGCCATGCGACCAACACCCGCGGTGAGAGCCCCGGCAGCAGGCCGGCACCCACATGCTGTTGGATCTGCATGGAGATCATGTCTTGTCCCTGAAGCGGGGATGCGCCGCGACACACGAGAAACATCCCGATCAACGCGAGCGGAAGACACCAAAGCGTCTTGCGCAGGACGGGATGCCACCCCGACCGGGCACGGGCCAACTCGCGATCCAGGAACACGAGCGCCAGCAGAGGGTGGAGGTAGACGACCGCCAGGTTGAACAGGAACGGTCGCGTCCATGCGATCGCGAGCAGCATCGGCAACGCAGGGATGAGCCATGGCCATGAACGTACGGGTGGAATCCGCTGCCGCCAGACGGCGAGCGCAGCGCCCCATACGAGCAGCAGGGTGTTCCAGACTGCGACCGCCCCCGGCAGTCCACCCGGCAGCCCCACGTCGTGCCGCGTTGCGGTGGCGAGCAGGATGAACATCGACGGCAGCACGAGAACACCCGTGACCCCGAGTGCCGTGAAGCCGGCGAAGGGGCCCAGTCTTCGCGGTAGTCGGCTCAGGAAGTAGCGCGCCTCGAACCAGTTGTGCGGACCTGCGAAAGCGAACACCGCGGCGATCGAGACCCCGATCGGGGCGATCGAGACGCCCGCCGCAAGGCCGAGCAGCAACACCATCATCACCACCGACGCACCCCGCGATGGGGCGGGCGGATCGGTGTCTGAGCCGACGGGCAGCCGCGGTTCCATCGCCAAACTCACGACCACATCCCCCTCTCATCCCTTGTCGGTGACGTGGGTCGCTCCTAGTGGAAAAGATCGAGTCGCGTCGAATCGGTCTCGACCACCTCGAACTCGATGAACGCGACCTCGACTCCCGCTGGAATCCGAACACTCACGGG
>CAZZLY010000105.1:1742-7577 GCA_964655175.1 uncultured bacterium | reverse complement strand
ATGAAAGGAGCAGCACCATGGCTGGATGGAAGCAGAAGTTGGCGGAGACCGCCCGTAAGAATCGAGTCGAGCTCGTCGAGGCCAAGCTGTCGCGTCGTGATCTGTTCAAGATGGGCCTGCTCACCTCGGGCGGGTTCCTGGTCGCCAAGATGGGCCTGTCGTCCCGCGCCGTGGATGCCGGTAACGTCGTGGTCGGTCCCAAGACGACGCCGTGGGTCGAGGAACTCCCGATCCCGCCGGTGGCCAAGTCGCTCACGTGCGAGCAGCTCGTGGCTCAGTCGGGGCGTCCCGCACCGACCGCGGACTGCAACACCGCCGCCGGCGAGGCGGGTCGGCAGTGCGGGCATCAGTTCTGGAACGAGTGCGATGCCCAGCAGATGGATTACTACTGCCTCGACAACCGGCCGGCGCAGGCGAAGTGGCACCGCGAACTCCCGACCGATGACGTGTGGCTGTTCAACGGCCAGTTCCCGGGCCCGCGCATCCACGCACGCGCGGGGCGTCCGGTGATGCTGCGCTTCTGCAACAACCTCCCGACGTTGGCGGACCATAAGGGCTACGGCCGTCCGACGCCCTCGACGCACATGCATAACTTCCACACCGCGTCGGAGTCGGATGGCAACCCGCTCGACACGATCGAGACCACGACCTACAAGGACACGCTGTACCTCAATCGCAACGCCGGCTTCACGGATCCGCAGTACGGACCCATGGGCGACGTCCGCGAGACGCTGAGCACGATGTGGTACCACGACCACTGCCTCGACTTCACGGCGCAGAACGTGTACCGCGGCAACATGGGTCTGTACATGCAGTTCAACGAGTACGACACGGGCGACGAGAACGATGCGAGCCCGACGGCCTGGCGTCTTCCGAGCGGCGATTTCGACGTGCCGCTGGTGTTCCATGACCGCGCCTTCGACGCACAGGGCAAGGGTTACTACGACCTGTTCAATCTCGACGGCATCATCAGCGACAAGTACACGGTCAACGGCAAGATCCAGCCGTTCATGCGAGTGGCCCGCCGCAAGTACCGCTTCCGCATGTACAACATCGGCACCAGCCGCTTCTACAACATCTTCCTGTCGAACGGCCAGACGATGGTGCAGTGCTCGCACGACGGCAACTTCCTGCCCAAGCCGCTGACGGTGAAGAACATCCGCTTCACGGTGGCGTCGCGCGTGGACGTGATCATCGACTTCAGCAAGCTCGCGAGCGGCACGAAGCTGTACCTGGTCAACTGCCAGGAACAGACCGACGGCCGTGGCCCGACGGGCAAGATCCTCCCCGTGGCGCTCGGTGCGAAGATGCTCGAGTTCCGGGTGGACGGCACGATCGACACGAAGGGTGACCCGAGCCGCATCCCGACGAAGTTCTTCGACCTGCCGCCGGCCCCCAAAGCCGAGGCGGTCACGGAGCGCACGTTCGTGTTCGACCGCAGCAACGGCGGCTGGAGCGTCAACGGCAAGCAGTTCGATCACAACGTGATCACCTGCAGCCCCAAGTTGGGCACGGCGGAGATCTGGAACATCGTGAACAACTCGGGCGGTTGGATGCACCCGATCCACGTGCACTTCGAAGAGCACCAGATCCTGTCGCGCAACGGCAAGACGCCGCCGGCGGACGAGATCGCGCGCGAGGACGTGGTGTGGCTGGGTCACGGTGAGTCGGTCAAGACGTTCCGCCGCTTCCGTGACTTCACGGGGCGCTACGTGACGCACTGCCACAACGTGGTGCACGAGGACCACGCCATGATGTTCCAGTGGAAGATCGTCGCCTGATCGACCATTGCAGCAGCGGACCCCCGGGGGCAGGGCCCCGGATCCGTCCGTTGGAGAGAAAAGGGGCCGCCGCGAGGCGGCCCCTTCTGCATTGCCATCGGGGTGTGGGGGGGGCGAGCGCGTGACGCTCGGGGATCGGGCGGGACGTCAGCGCCGCGCGGGCTTGACCTGCGCGAGGCGGGAGAGCAGCACCGCGGTGCGCTTGGCCTGACCCGCGAGCCAACCCAGATGTGCGGTCTCGTTCACCGTGTGACCGCCGCGACCCTTGAGGCCCATGGCGTCGAGGATCATGGGCACACGGCCGTGTAGCCACGAGACGTCGGCGGCACCGGCACGTGCGGGGTCCACCGCCTCGATCGAGCCCAGTCCCAGATCGCGGCTCGCGCGATCGACCAGGGCGAGCAGGCGGCGATTGCCATCGGTCGGGGGCAGGGGCGGATAACCGTCGTCGAACGTGATGGCAGCGCTGCAGCCGTGCGAGGGTTCAGCGACGATGCGGCGCATGGTCGCCTGCGCGCGATCGCGCTGCTCCAGCGTGAGCGTGCGCAGGTCGCCGACGACGAGCGTGCTCTCGGCGACCACGTTGGTCTTGCCGAACGCGGTGCCCGTCGCGGTGGCCGGGTCGAACCCGATCGTGGTGCCGCCCACGATGACGCCGGGGTTGAACGTCAGGTAGGGCTCGAAGGCGAGCGAATCGCGGAACGTCTGCAGGATGCGCGCGGCCTCGAACACGGCGCCGATGCCGACGTCGCCGCTGAACACCTGGGAGGAATGGGATGGGGTGCCGCGCACGCGCAGGTGCCAGGTCGAGGTGCCGCGGCGCGCGATGATGGCGCGGTGCGGGTCGCCGTCGCCGTCCTCGAAGCCGATCGCCGCGTCCGCGCCCTCGGCGGCGCGCCACAGGTCGGCGCGCGCGAGCGAGCGCGGTTCCCCGGTGCGCTCCTCGTCACCGGTGAGCACCACGGTGATGCGCAGGCGGTCGAGTTGGCCCGCGTCGCGCAGCGCGCGCAGGGCGAGCAGCATGATGACGTCGCCGCCCTTCATGTCGCAGATGCCCGGCCCGCTGGCGGTGGAGTCGTCGAGACGGGTGAACGTCTGGAACGGGCTGGTGGGCTCGAACACGGTGTCGAGATGGCCCACGAGCACGATCTTGGGTCCGCGCGTGCCGTGTTCGGCGATCAGATGCCCGGCGCGGCCCCACGCAGCGCCATCGACCCAGCGGGTGCGGAAGCCCAGTCGCTCGAACTCGGTCGCGAACAGCTCGCCGGTACGGCGCACACCGGCCAGATTGAACGTCCCGCTGTTGACGTCCACGACGCGCTGCAGCAGGGCGACCGCGTCGGTGGTGTGACGGTCCACCGAGGCGACCAGTCGTCGTTCGGTCGTGGTGAGTCCGGCCGCATGGACCGCGGGCACGAGGACGGCGGGGAGCAGGACCGACAGGAACGCGAGGATCGTCGAGAGCGGGCGCATGGCGACATGATGCCGCCCGGTGCGACGGCTCACAAGCGCGGGCGATCGCGGCGCAGGAACACCGCGACGCGCAGACGGTCGGTGCGCGCGCGGCCCGTCAGGATCCAGCCCTCGGGCGGTGTGCCGCTCTCGAGGAGCGCTCCCCACGCCTCCTCGCCGGGGCGGTGCACCAACCATTCGTCGGTGATCACCAGCGCATCGGGCGCGAGATTCGCGGGCATCGTCGCGAGGTCCGCCGGCGTGAGCGGCACGAGGGTGGCGGGACGTCCGGTGCTCCACGCCAACCACGGGGCGGCGTCGCTGGCGATCACCGCGTGCTCGGGCAGCATGCCGCGCACCGCCAAGCCGATGCTCCGCCAGTCGCGTTCGCGCAGTCCGCGCGTGTCCGGGTTCCGCCAGACGCTCACCGTGGGTCGCAGGGTGACGAGCACCGCCGACGCCACCACGATCGCGACCACGATCCGGCGTCCGCCGCCCAGCACCTCGGCGAGGCGCGTGAGCGCCGCGAGCGCGAGCGCGATCAGGAGCGGCAGCAACGGGAACAGCAGGCGCGGATCGGCGACCGTGGCGGCATCGAGCCCCAGCAGGAGCAGCGCCGAGCCGAGCACGGTGAACCCGAACGCACGCACGTGCGGCGTGGCGGAGCGCAGTGCGTACACGAGCGCCACGAGTGCCAGGGGGAACGGCCAGCGTCCGCTCTGCGTCCACAGCCCGTAGAGCAACGATCGCAGGTTGCGCAGCACCTTGGCCACGAACAGGTCGGGGTGCGCCGCGAGCCACGCCATGGCATCGGGTGGGGTGAGCATGCGGTTGAGGCGCGAGACCACGAACTCGGGCGCCGCTCCGTTCAGGAGCAGATAGCCGCTCGGTTCGTGCGCCGCGCCGTGCGACGCGAGCACCTTATAAAGGAGCGTGAGCGAGGCGAGCGGCACGAACACCAGCAGGGTGCGGAACAGGGTGGCGAGTCGCCGTGAGGGCGGAGCGAGCAGGACCACACCCAGCAGCAGGGCCGGCAGCATGGGGACCAGCACGGGCCGGGTCAGGTGCGCCAGCCCCAACACGAGCCCGAGCGCGAACGGGCGCGGCCGCTGGGGCATCGTCCAGAGGAGCGCGAAGGCGAGGGTCAGGAGCGCCGCGAACGGCATCTCGGACAAGCCGATCGTGGCGAAACCCAGCGCCCACGGCGTGCACGCGAACACGAGCCCGGCCGCGATCGCGGCCGCCTGCGAGCGCGTGAAGCCCCACGTGAGCTGCGCGACGGCCACGGTGGCGAGCACGAACGCCAGCAGCGCGGGGACGAGCGTGGCGTCGGGGTGGACGCCGAGGACGGCGAACGCGAGCGCATCGAGCGCGGGGACGAGCGGGTGCCCCGCGAGCAGCGGCCACGGTGGGCCCGGCGAACCGCCGACCGTGGCGGGATGGACGAACGGGGTCACCAAGCGGCCGGTCTCGAGCCAGGCGCGCCCGGCCAGTGCATACTCGGCCGCATCGAAGTTGAATCGCGCGGCGTCCGGTAGCACCATCACGCGCCACGCCTGCATCAGTCCCGTGGCGAGCGCGGCGAGCGCCGGCACGAGCCACCGGAACGGCGACGGACGGTTGTCTGCGGCGGGACGGACCATGGAGGATCTCCCGATGGCACGAGTGAAGGGCCACTCTACACGAGGCGCGCGGTGACGGACCACGCTCGACGCGCGGTCGTGGTCGGGGCACCGCTGCTGGCGTGGCTGGCGATCCAGCCGTTCGCGGCGCAGCTGCCCGTGGGCGTGGTGTTGCCGCTCGCGCTGCTCGTGACCGGCGTCCTCCCGGGGCTCGCGATCGCACGCCGGGTGGGGACGGGGCTGCGCTCCGAGGAGCGCTTCGCACTCGCGGCACTGCTCTCGCCCGCGCTCGTCTCGGCCGTGTCCCTGGTCACGCGCAGCCTCGGCGGCACCGAGCGCCTCGCGGGGACGATCGTCGTGGCCATGATCGCGTTCGTGAGCCTCGCGCCCGCCTCGGCACCGTCGGCGCCGGGCGCGTCGCGGGAGGCTCGGCGTGCGGTGTGGCCGTTCGTGCTCGCCGCGCTGCTCGCCGCCGCGCATCTGGCCTCGGCCGCGCTCGCCTGGCGCAGCGACGGCGCGTTCCACGCCGGCGTGGTGCACGCCTTCGCGCGCGGTGTCACGCCCGAGGATCCGTTCCTGGCCGGTCTGCCCCTGCGCTATTTCTGGGGATGGCACGGTTGGGCCGCCTGCGTGCTCGCCACGGTCCCGCAGATCCCGGCGACCCTGCTGCTCGCGTCGTCATCGGTGCTGGCGTTCGCGGCCGCGCTGGTCGGCGTGTCGTCGCTCGCGGCCGCTCTGGGGGCCGAGGCGCGCGCGCGCGGGTGGGCGATCGCGCTGCTGCTCGTGGGTGCGGCCCCGTTCGCGTGGCTCACGCTCGCGGGGCACGCGCTCGTGGGCGAGACGCGCGGGCTCGCCGAACTCGAGCCGGTGCTGGCGCACGGTGGCGACCTGGCGCTGCGTTCACTGGACCCGGGCTTCCTGCATCCGTCGCTCGTGCTGCCGCTCGACAAGTTCGTGGTCGTCACGCCGTTCGCGTGGGG
>CAZZLY010000105.1:0-1642 GCA_964655175.1 uncultured bacterium | reverse complement strand
GCGCTCTCGGTGGTCTGGGGCGGACTCGTGCTGTTGCCGCTCGCGTGGCTCGCGCTGCGCCGCGCGGACTCGACGTCGGGCGCGCTCGTCGGGGTGCAGCTCGCGGTGCTGCTCGTGCCCGCGCTGATCCTGCGCGCCGGGGGCGACAATCAGAGCAAGGCGCTCAATCTGGCGTTCGCGCTCGCGGCCGCACCGGCGGCGATCGCCCTCACCGCGTGGGCCGCGACGCGCGCGCGGCGGATCGCGGTGCTGGGTCTGGCGATCCTCGCCTGGGCGCCCGCGCTCGCGGCGATGCTGTTCGCCTACGCGTACGAGGGGCCCGCGAGTGCCGATGCGCCGGGTTCGCCGGGCGCCGCGATGCTGCAGGCGGTCGCGCGCGAGGTGCCCGTGACGGGCGTGGTCGTGGACGCGACGCTCGCGCCCAAGCGGGACGCGGCGCCCATGCTGCCCGGGGCGACGGGGCGCGCGCTGCTGTGGAGCGGTGCGTTCATGGCGGGCAAGTGGGGGCATCCCGAGGCGGCGCTCGCGGCGCGCGAGGAGGCGGCGACGACCCTCGCTGAAGGGCGTTGGCCCAGCGGTGACGCGGGCGCGATGCTCGAGGCGCTGGCGCGCGAGGTGTGGGTCATCGTCCCCGACGATGCCGCGCACGCGTGGGCCTCGCCGATCGCCACCGCGCGCGCCGACGGTCGGCTGCTCGTGCGCATGACGCCGCCCTGAGTGCGCCCGCGCGCGCTCATGCGCCACGAACACACGACCCCGGCGAGCCGAACGCTCGCCGGGGTCGTCTCGTGTCGTGAGGCGGGTGCGATCACATGTGCGCGATGATCGCATCCCCGAACGCGCTGCACTTGACCTCGGTCGCACCCTGCATGAGCCGCGCGAAGTCGTAGGTCACGGTGCGCGCACCGATGGCGCCGTCCATGCCCTTGATGATCAGATCCGCCGCCTCGTTCCAGCCCATGTAGCGGAACATCATCTCGCCCGACAGGATGACCGAGCCGGGGTTGACGCGATCGAGGTTCGCGTACTTGGGCGCCGTGCCGTGCGTGGCCTCGAACACCGCGTGGCCGGTCGCGTAGTTGATGTTGCCGCCGGGCGCGATGCCGATGCCGCCGACCTGTGCGGCGAGCGCGTCCGAGAGGTAGTCGCCGTTCAGGTTGAGCGTGGCGATGACGTCGAACTCGTCGGGACGCGTGAGCACCTGCTGCAGCGTGATGTCGGCGATGGCGTCCTTGATGAGCACCTTGCCGCTGCTCAGCGCCGCCTTCTGCTCGGCGTTCGCGGCGTCCTCGCCCTTCTCGGCCTTCGTGCGCTCCCACTGCTCCCACGTGTAGACGCGGTCGCCGTACTCGCGCTCGGCGAGCGCGTAGCCCCAGTTGCGGAACGCGCCCTCGGTGAACTTCATGATGTTGCCCTTGTGCACGATCGTGACGCTCTTGCGCTTCTGCACGATCGCGTACTCGATGGCGGCGCGGATGAGGCGCTCGCTGCCCTCCTGCGAGACGGGCTTGAAACCGATGCCGCTCGTGGCGGGGAAGCGCACCTTCTTGTAGCTCGCGGGGAACTCCTTCTCGAGGAACGCGAGCACCTTGGCGGCTTCAGGGCTGCCGGCCTGGAACTCGATGCCGGCATAGATGTCCTC
>CAZZLY010000104.1:0-7577 GCA_964655175.1 uncultured bacterium | reverse complement strand
GGTCCATGCCGCGGGCACGCCGCCCACCCCGTCGATCGCCGCCGACGACGAGGAGATGCGCGAGGCCGCCTGAGGCCTTCCGGGGTCGGGGTGGCTATCGCCGACCCTCGTGTCTTGCCGGGGTTCGTCCGGGGTCGCGCCCTCTTATAGAGAGGGCGGCGCCGGGCTCGTGCCCGGGCGCCCCGTCGGTCGCACCTCACCGGGGTGCCCCTCACGCCGCCCCGCAGAAGCCGGGGCACACGGGGAGCTGGGCCAAGGCCCTGCGGGGGCGCGTTCCCGAGGCTCGGGATCGTCCTTGCCGGACGCGCTCCCGGGACCGGAAGCGACGCACGTGGAGTCACGCAAGTCATTGCAGAAATGTTAGATAGAGTGATTTTCGGAAATGCCCTGTCGATTTCGCCGTGCCGATCCCGTCGCCCTCCCGAGCCGGGCTCGTCCCCGGGCCACCCCGACCGGCCGATCCCGCCGCCGGACCCTCGGCCGCCGATCCCTCCCGTGGCGGTGGCGGGTGTCGCGCCCCGAGGTCCCCGGGTCGCCCGGGCACCCGGGCGCTTGACCTGCGGCGCGCCGACCCCTTAACCTGCCTCGCTGCTCACGCCGTACCCTATTGTCCTCAAAGAGGTTTAGCTTCCATGAAGCGCACGTTCCAGCCCAACAACCGTCACAAGAAGAAGACGCACGGTTTCCGTGCCCGCATGGCGACCAAGGGTGGTCGCAAGGTTCTCGCCGCCCGCCGCAAGCAGGGTCGCAAGCGCCTCACCGTGTCGTCGGACCGCTGATCGGTCCTGGAGCGACTTCCCGTACCGCTCGCTTCCTCGGCACGCTGACCTCGTCGGTGTGTCCGATCGAGACGAACGGACTCGTACGATCGCTCGCGATCGTGCGACCCACACGCCGGTGCCGGCCGCCCTATCCTCCGTGTCGATGAACGACCTGCCTTCGGAGCGGCTGCACTCGTCGAACCGCCTGACCCACGGCCGCGATCATGCGCTCGTGCGCGCTCAGGGGGTGGCCTACCGCGGCCGGACCTGTCTGCTGCTCGTGCATCGAGTGGCGGGTGAGAAGAGCCGCGTGGGGTTCATCGCCAGCAAGCGGGGTGTGGGAGGTGCCGTGCAGCGCAACCGCGCTCGCCGCCGCCTCCGGGAGATCGTCCGGCGCCGCTGGACCCGCGTGCCACAGGACGGAGTCCTTCTCGTGTTCATCGCCTCGCGACGAACCCTCGACGCGCCGCATCAGGCGCTCGCCACCGACGTGGAGACGTTGCTCTCCCACGCCGGAGCATTGGCGCCCCTTCCGGAATAGCGTGCGCGCCCTGCTGCTGCTCGCCATCCGCGCCTACCAGCGCCTCGCGCCCGCCAGCGTGCGCGGCGCCTGTCGTCACTTCCCCTCCTGCTCCGAGTATGCGCGCGAGGCCATCGTGCGCCACGGCTCGTGGCGCGGCACCTGGCTCGCGCTGCGACGACTCGGGCGATGCCACCCGCTCGGAACCGCGGGTGTGGACCCGGTGCCCTGACCATGGATCGTCGAACCACCACTGCGTTGTTGCTGTGCATGCTGATCTTCGCGCTGTTCACCGCGCTGCAGTCCAAGTACATGCCCAAGCCGGTGCCCAAGCCGGCGGTCGCGGCCGCGGATTCCGCGGCGAAGGCGGCCGGTGCGGCGCCCACGAGCGCGCCCGTCGCGGGTGCGTCCACGACGACCGCCGCGGCGACGTCGTCGTCGGCCGCTCCCGTGGCGCCCGTCGTCGAGGCGCGTCGCGTGGTGCTCGAGACGCCGCTCTATCGCGCGACGTTCAGCAACATCGGCGCGCGACTCGAGTCCGTTGAGCTCAAGCGCTACGCCGCCGCGTGGGGTGCGTCGCGCTTCGGTGAGAACCCGCACGGCCGTCCCAAGAACGGTCAGGAGGTCGCCGAGGGCGATCGCGTCACGCTGAGCTCGGCGCCGCTGTTCGCATTCGACCTCGGCTCGGGCACCGCGCTGCGGTCGCTCGCGAACACGGCGTTCGCGGTCGAGGAGAGCACGGGCACCGACGGCAAGGTCGTCGCGGTCACGTTCACGGCGCGCGACTCGGCCGGCCTCGAGGTGCGTCACACGTGGCGTACGCGCCCCGACACGTACCTGCTCGACTTCGACGCCAGCGTCGCCGGCGCGCCCGCGGGCACGGCCGACTGGTCGCTCACCGCGCGCTCGTGGCCGCTGCTCACCGATCCCAACCCCGAGACCGATGGTCGTTCGGTGCGCGGCATCGGGCTCATCGGCAAGGACGTCAAGCGCGACGGTGCGCAGGGCCTGATCAACAAGAACCCCAAGGTGCACGAGGGCGCGGTGCACTGGGCCGGCGTGCAGTCGCACTACTTCCTGGGCGTGTTCACGCCGGTCGGCGCCGAGGCGCGCAGCGTCGTGAACTCGGGCGTCGCCTACAGCGTGACCGCCGACGACAAGGCGCGCCTGCCCAAGAACGCCAAGCCCTCGCAGCCCATGGCGCAGAGCACGATGGTGTTCGCCGCGCCGGCGTCGGGCGCGCAGCGGTTCGCGGTCTACTTCGGACCGGCCGATTACTTCGCGATCGCCAAGGTCTCGGGTGCGGGTCGTCCGGGCAGTCTGCAGATCGAGAAGGCCGTCGACATGGGCGCGTCGTGGCTGCTGCCGTTCAGCTACCCGTTGCTGCAGCTGCTGCGTCTGCTGCACACGTGGGTGCGCAACTACGGTCTCGCGATCCTGTTGCTCGCCACGGTCGTGCGCCTCGTGCTGCACCCGCTCAACATGAGCAGCATGAAGAGCATGCGCGCCATGCAGCGCCTGCAGCCCGAGATGGACCGCATCCGCGAGCGTTACAAGAACAACGCCGAGGAGCTGAACAAGCGGGTCATGCAGCTCTACAAGGACAACAAGGTCAATCCGGCCGGCGGCTGTCTGCCCATGCTGCTGCAGATGCCGTTGTTCTTCGCGCTGTACGCGGTGCTCAACACCGCCATCGATCTGCGCCAGGCGCCGTTCATCGGCTGGATCCACGACCTGTCGGCGCCGGACCTGCTGTTCTCGGTCGCCGGATTCCCCGTGCACGTGCTGCCGCTGATCATGGCGGCGACGGGCTTCATCCAGCAGCGGATGACGCCGACGCCGGCGCAGCAGCAGTCCACCATGTACATGATGAACTTCGTGATGCTGTTCATCTTCTATCAGTTGCCGTCCGGTCTGGTGTTCTACTGGACGGTGATGAACCTGTACACCGTGCTGCAGCAGTGGTTGGTGGCACGCGGCGACGATGCCGTCGTCGTGGTCACCGACTCGGGTCCGGTGCGCAAGTAGTCGCGCACGGAAGGACGTCCGCGGCCCTCTTGCGAGAGGATCGCGATCGCGTCCACGCACGGTCTTCGGCATGGCGGACGGGCGCCGCGCCGAAGTAGAGTCCCCCGTCACACGAAACGGTTCCGCGGGCCGCAACGGCTCGTCGGGGCGCGGCGCGCACCACGGTGCGAGCACGCGACCGACGGGACGACCCGCGCGCCGGCGGCGATGTGCGCGCTGAGGTCGAGCGCGGGTCGCGCTGCGCGCGAGTGCGCCACGGGGCTTCATTCTCCACCCGCACCGGGATGCAGCACCCACAGCGCGCACGAGAACCCGCTCTTCGCGGGCGACGGTGCGCGAGGGGCGCGCGTCCGGCAGGGGTTCATGCAATGGCAGGTTCAGTGTTCGAAGGGAAGACGGTCGACGAGGCCGTGAAGAAGGGTCTGGCGGCGCAGCGTCTGGAGCGCGCCGAGGCGGTGATCACGATCGTCGAGGAGGGCAAGTCGGGCTTCCTCGGGATCGGCGCGCGTCCGTTCCGCGTGAGCGTGATGCGTCGTCCGGGCGGTCCGCTCAAGGAGCCGGTCGAGCGCGAGGATCGCGGGGGTCGCGGCGGTCGCGGTGGTCGTGACGAGCGCGGTGGCCGCGGCGGCGAGCGTGGCGGTCGCGGCGGTCGTGGGGGTCGCGACGAGAAGCCGCAGGGTCGCGACGGCGGCCGTGACGGTGGTCGCGGTGGTCGTGACGAGAAGTCGAACGAGCGCGGCGGTCGTGGCGGTCGCGACGAGCGTCGTGAGCGCGACAAGACCTCGCAGCCGGCGGCCGCGCGCGAGGAGCGTGGCGGTCGTGGCGAGCGTGCCGAGCGTCCGGCTCGCGAGGAGCGTGCGCCGCGTGAGCCGCGTCCGGAGCGGGTCGCCCAGGCCCCTGCCGCCGCGGCCGCGCCGTCACCGGTGCCGCCGCAGGTCTCCGAGGAGGGCGGCGACGATGCGCCGCGCAAGCGCCGTCGTCGCGGTCGCCGTGGCGGCCGTGGTCGTCGTCGTGGGGGTGAGGGTGGCGAGGGTGCGGAGTCGGGGGCCGAGGTCTCGGTCGAACCGACGATGTCCGCGCCGATGACCGCGCCCGTCGCCAAGCCCGCGCCCGTCGCGGCGGCTCCGGCTCCGGCCGACCTGGGCTTCGACGCCGATGGCGAGCCCAAGCTGCCGATCGCGCCGGCGCCGAAGTTCGAGGGCATGAACGTGGTCGTGCACACGCCCGCGCACGCGGCTCCGCCGGTCGACGAACCCGTCGCGCAGGCGCCGGCCGTCGAGCCCGCGGCCGAGGCCGCGCCTCGGTTCGAGCGTCCGGATCGCAGCGGGCGTCGCGATCGTGGCGATCGTCCGAGCCGTGAGGAGCGCGCTCCGCGCGAGCCGCGTCCCGAGGGCGCGTCGAGCCCCGAGATGAGCAGCGAGGAACTGGGCACGACGAGCAAGGCGATCACCGAGGACCTGCTCCGTCGCATGGGCTTCGAGCCCAAGGTCGAGGTGCGCACCGAGGGGAATCGCGTGGACGTGACCGTCGAGGTCGAGCGCGACGACCACCTGCTCACCGGTCGCGGCGGCGAGACGCGTCTCGCGCTGCAGCACATCCTGAACCGCTTCCTCAACAAGGGGGACGGCTCGCGTTACCACCTGCAGCTCGAGGTCAACGACTTCTGGGAGCAGCGTGAGAACGAGCTGGCCGAGATCGCGCGCGGGTTGGCCGATCAGGCGGTGGCGGCGAACGCCGAGGTCGTGGGCGAGCCCATGAACTCGATGGAGCGCCGCATCGTGCACGTGACGTTGCGCGAGGATGCGCGCGTCAAGACGTACTCGCTGGGCGACGGCGCGGTGAAACGCGTCGCCGTCGCTCCGGCGGGACTCGCCGGCGGCGCGGACGATTCGCACGAAGGCTGAGTCGGTCGTTCCCGAAGTCCCCACGCCCGGCTCGCCTGCGCGAGTCGGGCGTGGTCGTTCACGGTCGTGGACTCGCGCGCACGCGTGAGGTCGTGACCGCTCGGCCCCGAGATGCGAGGTCCCGTGCAGCCGCTCGACGACACCATCGCCGCCATCGCCACCGCCGCCGGCACCGCCGGCCTGGCGGTCGTGCGCGTGAGCGGTGCCGGGGCGTTGGCGTGCGCCGACGTCGTGTTCCGTGGTTCGCAGACGTTGGCCACGGTCGCGGGCCACACGCTGCACCACGGCTGGGCGGTGGATGCGGCGCGGGACGACGCGCGCCTCGACGAGGTCGTGGCCGCCGTGTTCCGCGCGCCCCGTTCGTACACGGGCGAGGACACGGTCGAGTTCTCGTGTCACGGCGGCGCGATCCCGGCTCGCCGCGTGTTGGCCGCGCTGCAGGCGGCCGGTGCGCGTCTCGCGGGCCCCGGCGAGTTCACGTTGCGCGCCTACCTGCACGGCCGTCTCGATCTGGCGCAGGCGGAAGCCGTCGCCGATCTCGTGCACGCCGAGACCGAGAGCGCGGGCGACCTGGCGCTGGCGCAGTTGGCGGGCGCGCTCTCGGTGCGCCTGCGTGCGATCGAGGATCGGTTGGCCGATGCGGCCGCCGAGGTCGAGGCGCGCGTGGACTTCGCCGAGGACGTGGGCGGCGTCGAGACGCCACCGCACGTGCGCGAGGCGATCGCGGCGGTGACGCGTGAACTCGAGACCATGCTCGCGGGTGCCGCGTGGGCGCGCGCGGTGCGCGAGGGTGTGCGCGTGCCGATCATGGGACGCCCCAACGCCGGCAAGTCGTCGCTCTTCAACGCGCTCCTGGGTGAGGACCGCGCGATCGTGACCGACGAACCGGGCACGACGCGCGATCGCGTGAGCGAGCGGCTCGAGATCGCGGGGGTCGCGATCACGCTCTCGGACACCGCGGGCGTGCGCATGGCGACGCATCCGATCGAGGCCATGGGCGTGGCGCGCGCGTTGGCCGCGCTCGACGGTGCGGCCGTGGTCGTGTGGGTCGTGGATGGTTCGCAGCCGTTCGAACCCGAGGGCGACCTGCTCGTGGCGAGTCTGGCGGACCGTCGCGTGTTGGTCGTGGTGAACAAGTCCGATCTGCCGTCGCAGGTCAGCGACGAGGCGTTGCGCGCGCACGTGAGCGCGGAGTCCTCGCGGCTCGTGCACGTCTCGAGCACGACCGGCGAAGGTCTCGATGCCCTGCGGACCGCCCTCGCCGAACTGTTGGGGGCCGATCGTGCCGGCGGACTCGCGGGCGCGGTCGCCAACCCGCGGCACGCCGACGCGCTCGAGCGCGCCCGCGCGGCGTTGCAGCGGGCCTCCGACGTGGCTGCGCAGGGCGCGCCCGGCGAGATCGTGGCGCTCGAATTGCGTGAGGCGCTCGCGGCCATCGGCGAGGTCACGGGCCGTCACGCGGGCGAGGATCTGCTGGAGCGCATCTTCGCGCGCTTCTGCATCGGTAAGTGATGCACGCGCCCGAACCCTCGTCCGCCCACTACGCGCCCTCGCCGGGCGCACCGACCCAGGCGTTACCCGCCTCGGCGACCGGGGCCGCGACGCGCGAGGGGCGCTTCGACGTGGTCGTGGTGGGCGCCGGGCACGCGGGCTGCGAAGCGGCCCACGCGTGCGCGCGCATGGGACTGGCCACCGCGCTCGTCACCGTGCACGTGACCGACACGGCCAAGATGTCGTGCAACCCGGCCATCGGCGGCGTCGCGAAGGGCCACATGGTGCGCGAGCTCGATGCGCTGGGCGGCGTGATGGGACGCGTGACCGATCGCGCGGGCATCCAGTTCAAGATGCTCAATCGCGGCCGCGGTCCCGCGGTGTGGTCACCGCGCGCGCAGTGCGACAAGGCGCTCTATTCGGCCGAGATGCTGCGCCTGCTCGGTGCGCTGCCCGGACTCGTGTTCGTCGAGGGCCTCGTGCAGCGCGTGCGCGTGGTGGACGGTCGTGCGGCGGGCGTGGAGCTGACCGATGGTCGTGTGCTCGAATCACGCGCGGTGGTCATCACGCCGGGCACGTTCCTCAACGGCGTGCTGCACATCGGGGAGCGGCGATTGGCCGGTGGTCGCCTGGGCGAGCACGCGGCGCGCGCGTTGTCGGAGTGCCTCGCCGAGCTGGGCTTCGAGCGTGGCCGGCTCAAGACGGGCACGCCACCGCGACTGCATCGCGACAGCATCGACTTCGCGAGCCTCGAGGTGGCGCCCGGCGACGATCCGCCGGAGCCGTTCTCGCATTGGACCGAGCGGCTCGAGGTGGATCAGGTCGCGTGCTGGACGACGCACACCAACGCCGCCACGCATGCGGTGATCCGCG
>CAZZLY010000103.1:0-8635 GCA_964655175.1 uncultured bacterium | reverse complement strand
GCTCGGACGCGACGGACGCGGCCGCTCGCTCGCCGACTCGCGACGCGCGCGCGGCTTCGCGGGCGCCGCGTCGGGATTCTCGGCGAGCCACGCGGCATCCCCACGGCGACGATCGGGTCGCGCGGGCCACGGCGCGGGCTCGGGGGTCCGCGAACCTCCGACCTCCTCGACGTCGTCGTCCTCGTCGTCGGTCCCGGACTCGAACGCACCGGCGCCCAGATACGTCACGCCGTCGTCGTCGTCCTCGTCATCGTCGTCCTCGGACGCGAACGCGGCCGCACCCTTCAGCGGGGCGTCGTCATCCTCGGCGCGCGGCAGGAAGCCGCCACCCGCGACCCACGAATCCTCGATCTCCTCCATCTCCTCCTCGAACGTCTCGGGGGACGGCGGTGCGGGCTCGATGCGGACGGGCTTCTTGAAGGCGGGCGCGGTTCCGCGCGTCGGACGACCGCCTCGCGCTTCGGTGCCCGCGCCACGCGTCCCGGTCGGGCGCGGACGATCGCCCCCCGGACGCGCACCGGCGGCACGCAGTGCGGCGACCTCCTCCTCGGAGAGCTCGCGGTACATGCCCTTGGGCAGCGGCCCCAGGCGGATCGGGCCGTAGCCCACGCGGTGCAGACCCGAGACCGGCAGCCCCACGGCCTCGCACATCTTGCGCACCTGCCGGAAGCGACCCTCGTGGATGATGATCTCGATCATGATCGCGTCGAAGCCCGGATCGATGCGACGCACGCGCGCCGGCCCCGAGACGAGGTCCTTGTCGAAGCGCACACCGCTCGCCAGACGCCGCAGCTGATCGGCGCGCGGCTCCTGCGACAGACGCACGCGGTAGACCTTGGCGACGCCGTAGCGCGGGTGCATGAGCTTGTGCGCGAGCTCGCCATCGTTGGTGAGGAACAGCAGCCCGCTCGTGTCGGCATCGAGGCGGCCGACCGGGTAGACGCGCTGGCCGCGCGGCAGGAACTCGCGCACCGTGCGACGGCCCTGCGGATCGTCGAGCGTGGTGATCACGCCGACGGGCTTGTTGAGCACGTAATAGACGTTGCGCCCGCGGCCACCGACCGGGCGGCCGTCGACCTGCACGCGATCGCGCTGCTCGTCCACACGCACGCCGACCTCGCGCACGACCTCGCCGTTGATCGAGACGCGTCCCTCGGCGATGAGGTCGTCACACTTGCGTCGCGCACCGATACCGCGGTCCGCCAGGTACTTGTTGAGTCTCACGGACACGCGGGTGCCTCCGTTGCACGGGTGAACCGCAGCACGAGCTCGCGCTCGGCGGGGTACTGCTCGAGCAGCGCGTCACGCGCCGCCATCTCGAAATCCTCGAACTCGAAGCCGGGCGACACCCAGCATCCGCACAGCACGTGGTCGCTACCGGGCGCGGGTTCCGATGCGAACCAGACGCCGTGCGGCACCGACACCTGTGGGGTGCCCGCCGACAGTTCGAGTCGGCGCACCCCGGTGGGCTCCAGCAGGTGGATCCACAGCGTGCCACCCGCATGGTGCGTCCACAACTCGTCGGCCTTCAGGCGATGGAAGCACGAGCGGTCCCCCGCGCCCAGCAGGTACAGGATGCTGGTCGCGAAACAGCGCTCGCCACCGAAGCGCTCGGGCAGCGCGGCCGCCGGGATCCGCTCGGGGCTGCGCCAGGTCTCACGGTACCAACCGCCCTCGGGATGCGGCGCGAGCTCGAGCTCGCGCGCCAGATCGGCAGCGGTCACGTGGGGCACCCCGAGGGAACGCGGACGGACGCGGCCGCGTCAGCGGCCGTCGGTCTCCGAGAGGTGCGCGGCACGATCGTCGTCCTCGTCGGCATCGTCACCGTCGAAGTCGTCGTCCTCATCGTACTCGTCGTCGTCCTCGTCGTACTCGTCCTCGTCGTCGGCCTCGTCCGCATCCTCGTCGTCCGAGAACTCGGCACCGTCGCCGGCCACGAGCATGCCCTGCTCGTACTCGTCGAGCTCGTCCTCCTCGACGAGTTCGGTCGTCTCCGAGTCGTCGTCGTCGGACGCGTCGTCATCGTCCTCGTACTCGTCCTCGTCGTCGTCCTCGTACTCATCCTCATCGTCGTCCGAGAACTCGGCCTCGTCCTCGGCCTCGTCGTCGGCCTCGAGGTCGTCCTCGTCGGCGGCGTCGAGCGCGGCGAGCTCGGCGGCGAGCGCCTCGTCGTCGAAGTCGGGATCGGCGGCCTCGTCGAGCGCGGCCTCGAGCTCCTGGAGCTCGGCGGCATCCACCCCGTCGGCGGCCACGACGCCCGCGGCGACACCGGCCGCGAGCAGCGCCACGCCGGCCGCATCGGCCTCGCGCTCGGCGGCGGCCTCCTGGGCGGTCGCGGCGGCGGCGGCTTCGGCGAGCGCCAGCGGCATGCCGTCGGCGTCCACCTCGATCATCTCCATCTGCTCCGGTTCGCGCGCGGCGACGAGCGCACGCAGCTCCTCGGGGCGCGGCAGCTCGGTGAGGTCGCGCAGCCCGAAGTAGTTGAGGAACTCGTCGGTCGTGCCGTACAGCAGCGGCCGACCCACGACGGTCGAACGCCCCTTGATGGTCACCAGCGAGCGCTCGAGCAGCGTGGCGAGCGTGCCGCTGCAATCGACGCCGCGGATGGCCTCGGCCTCGGTCTTCGTGACCGGCTGCTTGTAGGCGATGATCGCGAGCGTCTCGAGCGCGGCGCGCGACAGCCGCATCTTGCGCTTGCCGCGCAGCATGCGCGTGATGAACGGATGCATGGCCGAGGTCGTCGTGACGATCCAGCCACCGGCCATCTCGCGCACCTCGACGCCGGCCTCGCGGGCACGGTACTCCTCACCGAGTGCCTGAAGGGCTTCGGTGACGGCGACCGGTTCGGCCTCGACCGCCTCGACGAGCTGGACCAGCGTCAGCGGCTGGTCCGACGAGAACAGCAGGGCTTCAATCGCCGAGCGCAGATTCAGCGGGGACATCGGGGGTCCTCTCTTCCAGGAGTCGCGGCAGGATCAGGATGTCGTCGAAGTTCGCATCCTGGATGCAGGTGACGCGGCCGAGCTTGATGAGTTCCAGCAGGGCCATGAACGAGACGATGATCTCCATGCGCGCGATCGCGTTGGCCATGATCGAGGAGAAGCGGAGCTCGCCGATCTCGGCGACGTTCCGCGCGATCCACGACATCTTGTCCTCGATGTCGAAGCCCTCGGTCTGCACGGTGTACACGACCGGTTCGCGCTTGCGGGACATGACGCGCTGCAGCGCGCCGATGAGATCGAACAGATTGGCGGGTGCGAGCGGCAGCGGGCCCGCGTCGTCCTCGGTGGGCACCATGCCGCGCATGGCCCACAGGCGACGCTCGCCCTCGCGCGTCTGCATGGACTCGGCCGCCTCCTTGTAGAGGCGGTACTCGAGCAGGCGCTGCACGAGCTCCTCGCGCGGATCGCCCTCCTCCTCGCCCTCGTCGTTCGTGGCGGGGAGCGGCAGGAGCATCTTGGCCTTGATGCGCATGAGCGTGGCGGCCATGACGAGGAACTCGCCGGCGACGTCCAGGTCGAGCATGCGCATGAGCTCGATGTAGTCCAGATACTGCTTGGTGATCGTCGAGATCGGGATGTCGTGGATGTCCAGCTCGTCGCGCTTGATGAGGTGCAGCAGCAGATCGAGCGGGCCCTCGAAGCGCGGCAGACGGAACGTCACGCCGGGCTTGGGCGCCACGATGGGCTGGCCGTCCTTGTCGCGCGCGGCCGGGCTCTCGACCGTGGCGTGCGGCTCCGCGGTGGACTGCGCGACGGGCGACTCGGACGGCTCGCCCTCGGGCACTTCGGCGGCCGCGTCGAGCATCGCCTCGGCGGCGGTCGCGTCGGCGTCGGTCGGCTCGACCGTGGCGACGACCGTGTCCGCCGTCGCGTCGGTCCCGGCCTCGGGATTCAAGGTCGGATCGTCAGGGCTGTCGTTCACTGGGGTTCCACGACGGACTTGACGCCCATCGCGCTCCGGACCGCATCCATGGTCTCGCACGCCACCTCGCGTGCGCGCTTCGTGCCCTCACGGAGCACGTCGCGCACGGCGTCGGGGTCCCGTTCCCAGCGCTCACGGCGCTCGCGGATCGGGGCGAGTTCGGCACTCATGACCTCGGCGAGGCGCTTCTTGTCGGCGACGCAACCCAGCTGCCCGGCTCGGCACTGGACCGCGATCGACTCCGCCTCGGCGGGGTTGAACCGGCGATGATATTCCCACACCACGCACCCCGGATGGCCATCGGAATCGTCGGCCTCGGGGCGTCCGGGGTCGGCCAGACGCAGTTTCTTGGGGTCGGTGTAGGCCTGCTTGATCTTGTCCGCGAGCCCCTGCGGCTCCTCGGCCAGCATGATCGTGTTGCCCAGGCTCTTGGACATGCGCTTGCCGTCGGTGCCGCGCAGCCGCCCGAAGGCCGTGACCTGCGGCTCCGGCTCGAGGAACACCGGCGCGCGATCCTGGCAGTAGTGGTAGTTGAACTTGCGCGCGAGCTCGCGGGTGAGTTCGACGTGCGGCACCTGGTCCTCACCCACCGGCACGTGCGTCGCGCGGTACAGGAGGATGTCGGCCGACTGCAGCACGGGGTAGCCCAGATGGCCGTAGGCGATCGTGGCCTCGTCGAGCCCCAGGTCGCGGATCTGGTCCTTGAGGGTCGGGATGCGCTCGAGGCGCGCCTTGGACACCAGCATGGACAGGAGCAGGTGGAGTTCGGCGTGCTCCTTCACCGCGGACTGGACGAAGATCACGCTGCGCGCCGGGTCGAGACCGGCCGCCAGCCAATCGAGGACCATGTCCCAGGTGTGCTCCTGGAGACGCGAGGTGTCCTCGTAGCCGGTGGTCAACATGTGCCAGTCGGCCACCATATGGAAGTTGGTCCAGCCTGCGTCCTGCAGTCGGACCCAGTTCTCCAGGGCGCCCACGTAGTTGCCGAGGTGCAGACGGCCGGTGGGGCGCATGCCGGAGAGGATGCGGCCTGTCGCGCTCGACACGGATAGCCCCTCACGGTTGTGCGAAAATGGTGCGTCAGACTATCGGACGCTGCCAGAGCGGTCAAGAATCATGCACTTCAAGTAACACTTTAAGTTGCGGTGGTTTCGTGGGATGCGCCGTCGCCCCGGTCCGCACGGCAGGCTGAAACCGTCCCCTGAGTCAGGTCCGCAGCCGGTCGGCCGCCGTCCCCGCACGGACACGGCACCCCGCGCCGGTGCCGCTCCAGCGAGGACGGGTCGGCCCTCCGCCCTGGGCCCCGGCACACGCGCCCCGACATCGGATGAACCCCGTCGGGCACGCGGTGGTGACGTCCGCACGCGCCCACAGTGCCAGCACGATGGGCCCCGACGGCACACCGAACGCGGGCGCAGCCCGCGCCGACGACTCAGCTCGCGGCGGGCAGCTTGCGGACGATCATCAGGGTCAGGTCGTCCCCGAGCCCCTTCTCGCCCGCCCAGTCGAGCACGGCGGCGACCACGTCCTGCATGAGCTCGCGCGCGGTGTGCTCGGGGTTCGCGCGCACGATGCGCTCGAGGCGCTCGACGCCGAACTGCTCGCCCTGCTCGTTCTCGGCCTCCGAGACGCCGTCCGTGTAGAGCACGATGACGTCGCCCGCGGTGATCGCGACCGGCCGCTCCTCGTAGTGCGTCTCCTCGAGCACGCCCAGCGCCACACCGCCCTCGCCCAGCTCGTCGGTCGTGCCATCGGCGCGCAGCAGCAGCGGCGGGTTGTGTCCGGCGTTCGAGAAGATGACCACACCGTTGCGCCAGTCGAGCACGCCGTAGAACGCGGTCACGAACTTGCCGCGATCGGTGCTCTCGTGCAGCAGTCGGTTCACCTTGCGCATGACGGCGCGGATCGCGAACTCGTTGCGGATCTCGGCGAGCAGCGACATACGGAAGCCCGCCATGAGCAGCGCCGCCGGGATGCCCTTGCCCGAGACGTCGGCCACCGCGAGTCCGAGCCGGGTCTCGCTCACCGCGATGAAGTCGTAGTAATCGCCGCCCACCTGATCGTGCGAGATCGAGGTGCCCGCCAGATCGAAGCCCGGGATGCGGGGCGCCTGTGCCGGCAGGAACGAGCGCTGGATGTCGCGCGCGATCGCCAGTTCCTTCTCGAGCCGACGGGCCTCGACGCGGTCGCGCGCCGTGCGGGCGCGCTCCACCGCGAGCGCGGCCTGCGCCGCGAACGCGCGCAGCAGTTCGAGATGCCCCTCGTGGTACAGGTCGAGGTGGTCGCTCTCCAGGTTGAACACGCCGATGACGCGACCCTCGGCGAGCAGCGGTGCCGCGATCTCGCTGCGCGTACTGAGGCGCGCGGCCACGTAGCGCGCGTCGCGCTGGACGTCGGGCACGATCACCGGCTCGCCGCTCTTGGCGACCCAGCCCACGATGCCCTGCCCGATCTGCAGGTCGAACGCGTGCTCCGACCCTTCCGGGTATCCCAGCTCGCTCACCATCTCCATCACGTCGCTGCCGCGCTGCACCAGGTACATGGCGCCCGCGTCGAAGTCGAGCACGCGCCGCAGGGCGGTGAAGATCGCCTCGACGACGTCCTCGAGTTCGAACGGTGCGGCGAGCAGCTGATTGACCTCGAGCAGCACGTCGGTCTCGAGCGCGCGCCGTTCGGTCTCCTGCCACAGCAGCGCGTAATCGAGCGCGAACGCCACGCCCTCGGCGGCGACCTCGAGCCGGTCGTAGTCCACGTCGGTGAACGCGCCGTCGCGCTTGCCGAGGCACTCGATGACGCCGAACGGTTCACCGCGGCGGAACAGCGGCAGCACGAGCGCGGACGTGCCGCGATCGACCGTGCCCTTCACACCCTCGGGCAGCGGATCGCCGGCGGCGAGTCGCAGCGACTCGCCACGGGCGAGCACCCAACCCGCGAGTCCCTCCTCGCTCGGCTGGCGGACCTCGATGGGCTCGGCGCCCTCGGGGAAATCGCGCGCCACGAGGCGTCGCCCGGCGCTGCGCTCGACCCAGACGCGCACGTGCTCGCAGTCCACCAGACGGCGGCACTGACGGGTCGCCGCGCGCAGCAGATCGTTGAAGCGCTCGGGACCGACGATGCCGTCGGGCCCGATGAGCGACTGCACCGAGATGCGGGGCAGCGCCTGCTCGGACGGCGTGGTCAGCGGCGGGGCGGGTGCGGGTTCGTGGCTCACGACGGGACGCTAACACCTTGCTCCCGCCCCGGCCACCGCGCCCCCGCCCCACGCGCGCGCGTGCTGCGCTAGACTCGCGCCATGCCCGCCCCTGCCCCGTCCCGCACGAGTCCACGGCCATGAGACTGCGCGCCGCCGCGATCCTACTGGTGCTCGGCGTGATCGGCCTGCTCGTGTGGCGCGCCGAGTTGTTCACCGTGTCGCGCCCGGGCGAATCACCGCAGCCACTGCGCCGCACGTCCGACGTGGCGACGCGGCGCTTCGCAGCATCGCTGCCCGTGGTGCCCGTGGGCGTCGCACGTCTCGAGCCCGGCGGGACCCCGTTGCTGGTGCACTACTGGGCGCCGTGGGAACGCCACTCGCGCGCGCAGGTGCTGGCGCTCGACTCGCTCGTCGCGGGATTGCCCGAGGGCACCGTGCGCGTGGCGGTCGTGTGCTTCGACCCGTTCCCCTCGGTCGCGCGATTCGTGGCGCGCGCGCGCGTGAAGTCGCCCGTGCTCCTGGATCTGCGGCGCGACCTGCAGGCGCAGCTGCCCTGCCCCAGCATCCCGTACACGTGGCTCGTCGCGGCCGATGGTCGTGTGCTCGTGGCGCAGAGCGGCGAGATCGACTGGGCCGCCCCCGAGACGCGCGCGCTGCTGTTACGGGCCGCGCGCGACACGCTGCCGACGGACCCGCGCGCCAAGGTCTGAGCCTTGTCCCGCCCCGAACGCGAACGCCCCCGATCGCGAGTGCGATCGGGGGCGTTCGTGCGACGCGTGCGACTCAGGCGCGCGCGGAGACCTCGGCGCGGCGCTCGACGAACCGTGCGAGCAGCGCGTAACCGCCGAACAGGGCAGCGCTGTAGATCACGTCCGAGGCGAGCGTGTTGCGGAAGAACGGCAGCGCCGCGACGTAGCACTCGACCAGACCGGCCGCGGTGCGCGGGTAGTAGCCGCTCGCCCACATGCCGAAGTTCGAGATCACGAAGAAGGCGACCGAGCTCGACAGGACCGCACCGCCCAGGCGCAGCGCCGAGCGACGACGCGCGAGCAGACCCGAGCCCAGGAGCAGGCAGGCCGCGAACGCGAGGTAGTTCCAGAGCATGCCGACGGGGCTGTAGAACCCGAGCACGGCGTCCGAGGCGAGCAGCGCCGCGAACGGCACCAGCCAACCGGCGCGGCGGCTGGAGTGCGCCCCCGCGAACAGGCCGATGGCGGCGACGGGCGCGAAGTTCGGCGGGTGGGGCAGCAGACGCGAAGCCGCAGCCAACACGATGAGCGCGAACACCATCACAGGGACACCCCCGGGACGCGCGCACGGCACCCGGCGGGCGACGCACGGCGCGAGTTCGGCCGGCAGGCCGGGATGAAGAATGGTGGAGCTGATCGGGATCGAACCGACGACCTCCTGCATGCCATGCAGGCGCTCTCCCAGCTGAGCTACAGCCCCACGAAGGTCTTGGGACGGGTGTTTTTACACCAGTCCGCGCGACCGCGTCAAACCCGGACCGGCCGGGCC
>CAZZLY010000102.1:0-8745 GCA_964655175.1 uncultured bacterium | reverse complement strand
GTACAGGTCGGGGTCGGCCAACTGGTCCTCGAGCGCCTTGACCTTGGCCTCGCGCACGGAGATCTCGCTCTCGAGCTTGGCGAGTTCGCGTTCCTTCTTCTTGGCCGCGTTCTGCGCCGCGCGATCGGCGGCGCGGTCCGCCTTGCGGTCGGCCGGCGCGGCGGGCTTGGCGGCGGGCGCGCCACCCTTGGCCGACGGGGCGGGGCGCGCCTCGCGCTCCTCGCGGTCGGCGGCATCGGCCATGCGCGACAGCCGCGTGCTCTCGTAGTCCTCGTAGCCGCCCGGGTACAGCACGACGCGACCGTGATCCACCTCGAGCACGCGCGTGGCGACCTTGGCCATGAGCGAGCGGTCGTGCGTGACCACGACCACGCCGCCCGGATACTGCGACAGCGCGTCCTCGAGCACTTCCTTGCCCGCCAGATCCAAGTGATGCGTCGGCTCGTCCATGAGCAGCAGGTTGCTGGGCGTGAGCAGCAGCCGCGCCAGTGCGACACGCTGGCGTTCACCGCCCGAGAGGACGCGGCAGTGCTTGAACACGTCGTCGCCCGAGAACAGGAACATGCCCAGCAGCCCGCGCAGGCGCGGGCGCCACTCGTCGCTCGCGACCTCCTCGAGCGAACCCAGGATGGTGGCCTGCCCGTCGAGCGTCTCGGCGGCGTGCTGCGCGAAGTAGCCCACCTTGGTGTGCGGCATCTGCTCCCGCTCGCCGCCGCGTGGGGCGAGCTGGCCCGCGAGCACGCGCAGCAGCGTGGTCTTGCCCGCGCCGTTGGCGCCGACGATCGCCAGCTTGGCGCCGTTCTCGATCTCGACGCGCGCGTGCGACAGGATGTCGGGCCCGTCCTCGTAGCCGAACGACACGTCGCGCAACCGCAGCAGCGTGCGACCCGCGTGCGGCGGGGGCGGGAACGTGAAGCGCAGCGAGCGCGCCGAACGGGGGATGACGACGCGCTGCTCCTTGAGGCGTTCGATCTGCTTGCGCTTGCTCTGCGCGGCGGCCGCCTTGGTGTTCTTGGCGCCGAACCGCTCGACGAACTTCTGCAGCTGCGCGATGCGGCCCTCGAGCTGCGCGTTGCTCGCGGCGGCCTGCTCGCGGCGCAGTTCCTTCTCCTCCAGATAGAGCGAGAAGCGCATGCTGTACGGCGTCATCTCGCCGCGGTCGAGCTCGCGCACCTCGGTGGCGACGCGGTCCAGGAACACGCGGTCGTGCGAGACCACGATGAGTCCGCCGCGGAACTCCTCGAGGTAGTCCTCGAGCCATTCCATGGCGGGCAGGTCGAGGTGGTTGGTGGGCTCGTCCATGATGAGCACGGTCGGGTCCGACAGCAGCAGCGCGGCGAGCGAGGCGCGCATGCGCCAGCCGCCCGAGAACGTCGCGAGCGGACGATCCTGATCCTCGGGCGAGAAGCCCAGCCCGGACAGGACGCGGCGCGCCTCGGATTCGAGCGAGTGCTCGGCGTGGTGCTCGAGCTGGTGCTGCAGGTCGCCCGCGCGCGCGAGCATCGCCTCGAGGTGCGGGTCGTCGGGTTGCACGTTCCCCAGTTCCTCGTGGAGCGCATCGAGCTCGGTGCGCAGGTCGAGCAGTTCGCGGTGCGCCTCCATGGCACGGTCGAGCACGGTGCCGTCGTAGCGTTCGGCGGCCTCCTGCGGCAGGTAGCCCACACGCGTGCCGCGCGGACGTACGCACACGCCGGCCTCGGGCGTGATCTCGCCCAGGATGAGGCGGATGAGCGTGGTCTTGCCCGCGCCGTTGGGGCCCACCAGCGCGCAGCGGTCGCCCGGGCCGATGACCCAGTCCACCTCGTCGAACAGGACGCGCTCGCCGATGCTGTAGCGGATGCCCTGGAGCTGGATCACGCGCGCGCTCCCCGGGCTCGGGAACGAGCCTGCAGCGGGGCGCCGGAATGCGTTGACGCCCGTCGCGCGCGGCCGGGATAATGCCGGCCCACGATGCACGCGCGACCCCGGGTCGTGCGGGGCGCGTGGCACCCCCGGCCCGAAGAGCCCTCACCGTGCATCGCAGCCTCGTCCATCGCGCCTTCCTCGTGTTCGCCTGTGTCGCGGCCCTGTGCGGGGTCGTGTCCGGGGCGCGCGCCGCCTCGATGCTGGCCGACCGGCCCTACCGCCCCAAGGACTTCGCGTTCCTCAAGAAGGACGGGGTGTACCACCTTTTCTACATCCGTCACAACGACGACCTGCCGTACCCCGACACCGAGAAGGACTTCGGGCACGCCGTCTCGACCGATCTGTACCACTGGCAGCAACTGCCGCCGGTCATGGCCGTGGACCCGCAGGGTTGGGACAACCGCCACGTCTGGGCGCCCCACATCGTGTACTCGCTGGGGTTGTACTGGATGTACTACACCGGCGTGACGCACCGCCCGCCGCAGTTCATGGAGACGCAGCGCATCGGGCTCGCCGTCTCGACCGACCTCATGAACTGGTACCGCGTGGGCGATCCGGTGTGGCAGACGAACGCGGCGCCGTGGGCGTGGTGGAAGCCCGACGAGGAGGGCGTGGCCTGTCGCGACCCGTTCGTGATGCTCGACGAGCGCACGCCGGGCACGTGGCTCATGTACTACACGGCGTCGCCCGCCAACGACACGTCGGCCACGGTGGTGGGGGTGGCGCGCAGCCCGTTCGGCAATCCCGGCGAATGGCAGGACCTCAAGCCGCTGTGGGCCACGCACTGGACGGTCTCGTACAACCGGCTCACCGAGTCACCGCACCTGTTCAAGCACAACGGGCGCTGGTTCCTGTTCATGACCAGCAACTCGGGGCAGCCGCTCACGTTCTACACGAGCACCGATCCCACGGGGGACGCGGGGGCGTGGAGCTATCGCGGCCGGCTCGCGCGCATGCTCGGGCGCGACACGAACACGTGGTACGCCTCGGAGCACCTGCGCGACGGCCCCACCGACCTGTTCGCGTGGGTGCAGGACAACCGCATCGAGATCCGGCGCATCGTGTGGAAGACGCCCGAGACGTTCGACCTCGACGAGCCCAGCATCGCGCAGGTGCATTCGCTGGCGTTCTCGCGCATGACGGTGCGCGAGGGGGATTCCCTGTCGCTCGCGATCCAGGCGTCGAACGCGTTCGCGTTCAACCGTCGATTCGTGGCGCATGCGCGCTGGGACGGCGAGACCGAGCGCGACGTGCCCGGGGACAGCGTGGGGATCCGTCTGCCCACGTCGCTCACGTCCGAGGCCACGAACGTGCCGTGGTGGCCGCGACGCTGGCCCGCCAACCCTGACACGAGCGCGCGCATGTACGTGCGCGTCGCGCTCGACGACAACAGCGTGAGCACGGGCTGGCTCGAGGTGGGGGCCGATGCGCGTCGGCGGGGTCCGCGGCATCCCGGGGCGGGCACGATCGACGACACGCCGATCGTGCAGGAGTCGCAGGACGAGGACGATCCGCCGCCGCCTCCGCCACCGCCGCAGCCCACGGACAGCACCGCGGTCCAGCCCGCGTTCGAGTCGGGGGCGCCGCCAACGACCCTGTCCATCCGCGACCTGCAGGGCTCGCCGGTGGGGCGCGCGTTCGTGTTCACGCTGCCCGTTGAGGCGACCGTGCGCGTGACGTTGCTCGACGTGCAGGGCCGCACCGTGGCCCGGCTCGCCGACGGCGTGCGCGGCGCGGGCGTGCACGTGCTGCCGTGGGACGGTCGCGCCGACGGCGTGCCGTTGCCGAGCGGACTGTACTTCGTGCGGCTCGCCACCGAGCGCGCGCAGGTCGTCGCGCGCGTCGTCGTCACGCGCTGAGCGTCGCCCCGGGAACGACACCGCCCGCCACCGCGGGAGCGGTGACGGGCGGGAGCGAAGCGAGAGGCGCGCGACTCAGGCGCCCAGGCGATCCGGGTTGAGCCCCTTGAGGTCGTCCACGACGAACAGGCCGTCCTTGCGGATGAGCTCGCCGTCGAACCAGACCTCGCCACCGCCGTACTCGGGGCGCTGGATGAGCACGAGGTCCCAGTGGACCTTGGACTTGTTGCCGTTGTTCGTCGTCTCGTAGCACTGGCCCGGCGTGAAGTGCAGCGAGCCGGCGATCTTCTCGTCGAACAGCGTGTCCTTCATCGGGTGCAGCACGTGCGGGTTGAACCCGAGCGAGAACTCGCCGATGTAGCGCGCGCCCTCGTCGGTGTCGAGCAGCTGGTCGAGCTTGTCCTGCGGGTTGCCCGTCGCTTTGACGATGCGGCCCTTCTCGAAGGTGAACACGAGCTTGTCGTACGTCGTGCCCAGGTACACGGACGGCGTGTTGTACGCGATCGTGCCCTCGACCGAGTCGCGCACCGGGGCGGTGAAGCACTCGCCGTCGGGGATGTTGCGCTCGCCGAAGCACGGGATCACGCCGATGTCCTTGATGCTGAAGCGCAGGTCGGTGCCCGGGCCCTTGAGGTGCACGCGGTCGGTGCGCTTCATGCGCGCCACCAGCGGCTGCATGGCGTCGCGCATCTTGACGTAGTCCACGTTGCAGACGTCGAAGTAGAACTTCTCGAACGCCTCGGTGCTCATGTTGGCCAACTGCGCCATGGCCGCGTTGGGGTAGCGCAGCACGACCCAGCGCGTGTGGTTGACGCGGTAGTCCAGATGCACGGGCTTGGCCACGATCTGCTGGTACAGCGCCATCTTGTCGCCGGGCACGTCGCCCAGCTCGCTCACGTTGGACGAGGCACGGATGCCGACGTACGCCTGCACCTGCTTCATCTGGTGCAGTTCGAGCTCGGCCTGCACCTTGAGCTGCGCCTCGCTGGCGTTGCGCAGCTGCGCGCGGATGACCGCGTTGTCGCGCAGCGACACCACGGGGATCGCGCCGACGGCCTGCGTCTCCTCGACGAGGTCGAGCACGAGGCCGTCGTGCAGGTCGAACGCCTCGATGAGCACGGCCTCGCCGGCCTTGAGGGCGCACGAGTGGTTGACGATGAGCTTGGCGAGCGCGCGGGTGCGCGGATCACGCATGACGGGGCTCCGGGAAAGGGTGGTGGTGCCGACGTGCGACGGTGTCGTGTGCGCGCGAGGCTAGCACAGGGCGCGAGCCGGGCCGCGCCGGGCGGCGGGGGCGGGCGACGAGCGCGGGTTTGACGCGCACGCACGGGCCGTCGGACCCTGTGCGTCCCCCCGCACACCCGACGGAGGTTCCCCCGTGTCCCGCATCCGTGTCGCCGTCCTCGGCGCCTCGTTCGGCCGCCTCGTGCAGGCGCCGGCGTACCTGCAGCATCCGGGCTTCGAACTCGTCGCGATCGCCAGCGCGCACGCCGACAAGGCCCACGCGGTCGCGGCCGAGCTGGGCATCCCGCGCGGCTACGGCGACTGGCGCGAACTGATCGCGAAGGAGCAGCCCGAACTGGTGAGCATCGCCACGCCGACGGACCTGCACCACCCCATGTTCATGGCCGCGCTCGCGGCGGGCGCGCACGTGCACAGCGAGAAGCCCACCGCGCTGCATCGCTGGCAGGCGATCGACATGCGCGACGCGGCGCTCGCGGCGGGTCGCGTGGCGGGGATCAACCACGAGTTCCGGTTCTTCCCGGCGCGCATGCACGCGTTGTCGTTGGCGCGTTCGGGCGCGATCGGTCGCGTGCGCCGCATCGAGATCCTGGGGCGCTACCCGATCTGGTGGCGGCCCGAGTCGCGCGGCATGACGTGGTTGTCCGACGCCTCGCGCGGCGGCGGCATCCTGGGCGCGCTGGGCTCGCACCACACCGACTGCCTGCGCACGTTCCTGGGCGAGCCGGTGGACGTGCTCGCGAGCGTGCGCGTGGACCAGCCGCGCCGCGGCGAGCACGACGTCGCCACCGCCGATGACGCCTGCACGGTGCATTACACGTTCGCGGGCGGCGAGACCGCGCTCATCGACATGTCGGCGAGCGCGCCCTACCGCTGGGAGCGCTACGAGGTGCACGGCGAGGACGCGACGCTGCGCTGGGACGACCACGGCTACCGCCTGTGGCGGATCGTGGCGGGGCGGGAGCCCGAGTTGCTGGAGACGCCGCGCGAGTACGTGCTCGACGTGCGCGAGGGCGAGCCGCAGCTCGCGGCACCGTTCCGCGTGATGGTGGAGCGGCTGCACCGCGCGATCCGCGGGGGCGAGCCGCTCGAGCCGTCGTTCGCGGCCGATGCCGTCCCCGTGCAGTGCGCGCTCGACGCCTGCCGCGCCTCGGCCCGTGCCGGGTGCCGCGTGGCGGTCGAACCGCCGCCCGCCCCGCGCGCGGTCTGAAAGCCGCCTAGGGGGCGGTCCGCGCCCCGGGAGGGCGCCCCGCATGGCCGGAAACGGGGCGCCAGGTGAACCCTGTGACAAACCCGCCGCCGCGGGTGGCCGCTCGCGCGGGAGCGTGGCTATACTGCCGGGGAGCCGCACGCCGTCCGCACGCGACCCCCTGACCTCTCTGCCTGTGAAGGACGCCCCCGCATGTCGGATTGGGATGTCATCGCCAAACAACGCCTGACCGAGGACTGGGCCACGCTGCGCGCGGCCTACCTGCCCTTGAATCAGGCCATGCGCCGCACGATCGAGTTCATCGACAAGGGTGACGGCACGTTCGACCAGCTGCTCGCGGTGGTGCGCGAGCGCATGGACGGCGCGCTGCACAACCTGACCGCGCTCACCAACCGGCGTTCGCCGTGGGTGCGCCTCGAGGCCATTCGCAACCTGCGCGTGCTCGCGACGGGCCTGCGCGGTGCGGCCTCGGACGACCCGCGCGCGCTGCTGCGCTACCTGTTCGCGGTGAGCGAGCTCATGGGCAACCTGTGGCAGGACGCGCCCACCGAGGCGACGCTGTCGCAGAACATGGTCGTCAAGGGCGAGCTCGACTTCTGGTTCGGCTGCGACTGCTGCGCCGTGGGTCGCCTCGAGCCCGCCGCGCCGGACGATCCGCCGGATCTGCTCAAGGGTCGCGACGTGAAGCTGGTGTGGGAGGTGGACGCGCTGTTCGCGTGGACGCTCGACGAGTTCGAGGACTACCTGGCGAGCGAGCGCTACGCGCTGCCCACCACGCAGCGCATCGCGGCGACCGACGACCTCGGGGTGCCGGTCATCGACGTGCCGAGCGAGGACCTGCGTCGCGGCAAGGACTGGTTCGGCGGGCAGGGGGGCGGGCTCTACGCGCCGCTCGACCTGCGTTATCTGGAGCTCATGTAGTCCGGGGCGGGCTCGCGTCCGCCCTTGATGTCCGAACGCAACACCCGCTGTTCCCCGGCGGTTCCATCCCACGTTCCACAGGAGGGTTGTCCCATGAAGCGTCTCGTGTCGCTGCTCGCGCTCTCGTCGCTCCTCGTCGCCGCCGTCGCGTTCGCCGCCGATGACCACGCCGGTCACAAGCACGGTTCGGCCAAGCCCGCTGCGAGCGGCAGCTGGACGGGCGAGATCGTGGATGCCACCTGTTACATGGACCATGAGGGCAAGGGCGACAAGCACGCCGGCTGCGCCATGAAGTGCGTCGCCAACGGCACGCCCATGATGCTGCTCATGGACGACGGCAACGCCGTGCTGCTGACGCAGCCGCACGAGGACACCGACGGCTACGCCAAGGCCAAGGACATGGCGGGCAAGAAGGTCACGATCACGGGCAAGCTCACGAGCCGCGCCGGCGCCAAGGCGATCGTGGTCTCGGGCTGCTCGCTCGCGGCCGCCAAGTAAGGTCGAGTTCACGCGCGGGGTCCCTCGGGGCCCCGCGCGTTCTCGTCTCACGGTATGAAGCGCATCGCCCTGGTCGCCCTGTTCGTGGTCCTCGCGAGCACGCTCGCGTGGACGGCCATGACGCGCCCCGAGCTGCCGAGCGCCGAGCGCGGCCGTCGTCTGGCCGACGCGCACGGCTGTGCCGGTTGCCATGGCGCCGGTGGCACGAGTGGCGCTTCGAACCCCGGACGCAGCGATCGCACGGTGCCCGGCTACACGGGTGACCTCATGATGTACGCGAGCGACGCGCACGCCGTGCGCGAGTGGATCCTGGACGGTGCGCCCGCGAAGAAGCGCGCGAGCGAGCAGTGGCGCAAGCAGCGCGACGCCGGCGCGTTGGTCATGCCCGCGTACCGCGGCCGCTTGAGCGCGCGCGAGGTGGACGACCTGGTCGCGTACGTGATGGCGGTCAACGGCAGCCCCGCGCCCACGGACTCGCTGGCGCGCGCCGGGCTCGAGCGCGCCGACGCGCTGGGCTGCACCGGCTGCCACGGCGCGGGCGGACGGTTCGCGCGCCCCAATCCGGGCTCGTTCAAGGGCGTGGTGCCGTCGTGGGACGGCCGCGACTTCGCCGAGCTCGTGCACAGCGAGGCGGAGTTCGGCGAGTGGGTGGACAAGGGCGTGTCGTCGCGGTTCGCGGGCAACCCGATCGCGCGGGCGTTCCTGACGCGCGCCACGCTGCGCATGCCGGCCTACGAGCGGCACCTGCAGCCGGGCGATCGGGCCGCCCTGTGGGCCTACGTGCAGTGGCTGCGCAGCCCCGCCGCCGCCCCGGATTCGGCCGAGGTCGAGGGGTTCTGACGGCCCGCTCGGGCGGTTCGGGGCTTGTGCCCGACGGCCGCACCCGGTAGAGTGTTCCCCCGCGCGTCACGGTGACGCGCCCGTCATTTCCTCGGGAGTCCCATGACCGCCTACAAGCACCGTCTCCGTCGCAAGCTGCGCAAGCAGCTGTCGCGCAAGAAGGCCCAGAAGGCCACTGCCGCGGCCAAGAAGAAGAGCAAGTAAGCGTAGGCCCTCGAGGCTTCGCAGTGCCGACCCCGGTGAGCCCGCGCTCGCCGGGGTCGGGCATTT
>CAZZLY010000101.1:0-8756 GCA_964655175.1 uncultured bacterium | reverse complement strand
ATGGCCGGAAAGGGCGGCCCGGGGCGATCTCGGCGGCCCCGGGGGGCGGAATCCGGGGTTGACCGCGGGGGCGAGAACAGGGATTCTGTGCGCGTCGGAACCGGGTCTCGGGTTTGTTCGCGTTCGCGTGCCAGCCGCAGGTCCTTCCAGGACCGCGGCTTTTTCTGTGTCCACGATCCGCCCGCCGGGAACGACATTGTTCGCGCGCTCCGTGATGGCTCATGGGAGCGCAGTGCTGTCGGGGGTGCTTCCCCCGTGGTCGGAAGGAGTCAGCAGTGGCTACCGGTACCGTGAAGTGGTTCAACGACGCTAAGGGTTTCGGCTTCATCTCGCAGGAGGGTGGCGAGGACGTGTTCGTGCACTTCTCCGCGATCCAGGGTGACGGCTTCAAGACGCTGGCCGAGGGCGAGCGTGTCGAGTTCGACATCACCAAGGGTCCGAAGGGCCTGCAGGCGGCCAACGTCCGCAAGGGCTGATTCGGTCTCTGCTGCATAGCGTCAATCAGCCGGTCCGAGTGGCAGCTCGGACCGGCTGATTTTTTCTACCCTCACGAGGCTGCGCGACATCAGGCCCGCGACGTCAGCGCGTCTCCCGCATCCGCACCGGCGACGCCGCCAACGCATCGAGCGACACGAACCCGTCGCGCGAGCTCGTCCCGAACGCCAGCACGCCGGTCGGGCACTCCTGCACGCACGCCGAGCAGCGCACGCATTCGGGGTCGCGCATGGGCTCGCCGCGTTGCGCGGCCGCCATGACGTCGATGCCCATGTGACACACGCTCGTGCACTGGTTGCACGAGATGCACTTCTTGGCGTCGGCGTGGATCGCGAACCGCGAGAACCGCGCGTAAACGTGCATGAGCGCGGCGAGCGGGCAGAGGAACCGGCACCAGACGCGGCCCGAGAACCAGAAGTACGCGCCGTAGCCCAGCACGCCCGCCAACGCCACGTCCACCCACCATTTCCAACGCGGCTCGAGCACGGTCTCGAACACCCGCGAGGCCGCGTCGTCACCGGGGATCACCCAGCCCGCGATGCGCACCGCGAGCAGCACGAACGCCACCGCGAGCAGCACCTGCCCGGCGAGGTTGGCGCGGTTCCATGCGGGGCCGTGCGGCATCTTGCCGCGCTGCGTGTCGCCCAGCGTCTCGGCCAACGCGCCGCACGAGCACACCCAGCCGCAGTACGCGCCCTTGCCCCAGCGCCACACCGCGAGCGGGATCAGCACGAACGTCTGCACGAACCCGATCGCGATCCACGCCCACAGCGGTTCGCGCGTGAACACGTTGTACACGTTGAGCGGCCACGCCAGGATGAACCCGTACGCGCGCCAGTACTCGCGGCCGTGCCCGTAGCTCACCGCGGGGAAGAGCGCGTCGGCGATCGGCGCGGGCAACAGCCCGTGCGCGCCCAAGAGCGGCAGGATGACCTCGGGCAGCAGGAACAGCGGCAGCACCTGCACCGCCATGAGCGTCAGGGTCTGGGCGGTCACGTAAGGCGTGGCGCGGCGCTTCATACGGCGCACCCCGAACACCACGATCACGATCGTGTAGGCGAGCGTGTACCAGAACGACGGGCCCGATGCGCTGATCGCGAGCACGCCCAACAGCGTGTGCGGGTCGGCGGCCTGCGTGGCCACCGCGCCGCCCACGGCCGCGAGTCGATCGGGTAGATCGGTCGGGAACCAGTGTCTGCGGTACCAGAGGTCGGTCATGACGCCGCCCGACTTCCAGTTGTAGAGCCAGGTGCAGAACGCCAGGAACGCGGCGAACGCGGCCCAGTCCTGCGCACGGCGCTCGCCGGCGATGCGCACGCCGGAGCGGCGGAAGAACGCCAGCGGCGCCTCGCGACCGATGAGCACGAACACGGCCTCCGCCGGCACGCGCGCGGTGCCGCGGTCGCCCTGCACCTGCACCGCGTCGGCGGTCACCTCGAGCACGCGATGCAATAGGAGTCGTGCGAGGCGGCCCGCGGCCACAAGGGCCTCGACGCGCGCGCGGTTCGCCTCACGCGCGCGCGCGAGCGAGTCGCCGCGATGCACGAGCGTCACGCGCGCCCCCGCTTCGGCGAGCGCCACCGCCGCTTCGCACGCGCTGTCGCCGCCGCCCACCACGACCACGTCGCGGTCGCGGAACACGGTGGGGTCGTGCAGCCGATGGCTCACGTGCCCGAGCGTCTCGCCCGGGACCCCGAGCGTGCGGAAGTCGCCCGATCGTCCGATCGCCACCAGTACGCGATGCGCGCGCACGGGCGGCCCGCCCTCGACGTGCACGACGAGGGCGTCGCGTTCGCGCGTCACGTGCGTGGCGCGCGCGGTCGTCACCGTGAGCCCGGCCGCGTTCCACTGCGCATCGAGCTCCGCCAGCAGGGATTCCTTCACGGTGCCGCTCACGGTGAGCGCGCCCGCGGGCGTGAGCGACGTGGGGTAGGTGAAGATCGGTTTGGCGACGGGGAAGTCCCGCAACGTGGCGAACGGGCTCGCCGCCTCGATCACCGTGCACGAGAGCCCCAACCGTCGGGCCTCGAGCGCGGCGTTCACCCCTGCCGGACCCGCGCCCAGGATGACGAGATCGGTCACGGTGCGATCGCGGTTCGGCGCGAGCCCGCGCGCGAGCGCCTGCACGGTGCGCGCACCCGAGTCGAGCGCCAGCTTGAGCAGCGGCACACCCGTGAGGTCACCGGCCACGTACAGCCCCGGCACGTTCGTCGCGCCGTCGGCGTCGCGTTCGGGCAGCGGCTCCACCGTGCCGGCGGGCCAGCGCAGGTGCAGCCATGTCGCGTAGCGGTGGAGCAGGTGGGTCACGGGGCCTCCCTGTGAGACAGTGCGCGCACTGTGACCGAGCCACGCCCGTGGCTCAAGCGTTCGGACCGCCTCGCCCCGGGAGCCCCGTGAAGCCCAGTCGCCGCGATCGCCGCGAGAAGCGCGCGCTCAAGTCGGACTACCTCGAGCCCTTGGTGCAGGCGCTCGGGGACCCCGCGGTGCTCGCCGGGATGCGCGTCGAGGAACTGCAGCCGGTCACGTTCCAGTTGGCGCTGTACTTCGGGCATCGGCGCGACCCGGCCACCTCGGCGGTGCTGGGTGAGGTGTACGACCGCTTGCTGGCCGAGGTGGATCGCGCCTCGCGCGCGACGCTGCTCGACGATCTGGTGGCCGCGATCGCCAGTGGTTCCACCACGGTGCTCGCGCTGCTGCCGGTGCTGCAGCGCGAGACCGATGCCGACCTCGCGCGCACCGCAGCGCTGGTGTTCGCCACGCGCATGGCGCCCACGGGCGGCGACGTGCTCACCGGGCCGCGCATGCTGCGCACCCTGCTCGAGCACGCCGAACCCGACGGGGTGCGCGCCGGCCTCGTGGGCGCGCTGCTCGCGCTGGGTGATGCCCGCGTCGCCCCGTTCCTGGACGGCGCCTGGCGGTTGCTGTCTCCCGAGGCGGCCGACGCGCTGTTGGCGTTGCCGCGCGGCATGGCGACGCGACTCGAGGTCGAGTGGTTGCTCGCCTGGCTCGAGGACGCCGAGCCCGCGCGCTTCACCGCGGTCGCGGCCTCGCTCGCTCGTCTGCCCCAGGAGGGCGGCGGCATGATCGTCGAGGTCGAGCGCGAGCTGCCCGTGGGTCCCAACGGCGACGCGTTGGCGTTGCTGCGCGAGTGGACCCCGCAGGCGCTGGCACAGGAACTCGCCGAACGCTTCGCGTCGATCGCCCGCCGTGCCGAGGGCGACGCCTTCGACCCGGTGCGCGGGGCGTTCGCGGTCGCTTGAAAAAGACGACGACCGCGCCGGAGTCAGGGTCCGGACACGGTCGTCGGTGCGGCGACTTCGCGGGACTCGTGGATGCGCTTCTCGAGAGCCCGATGCGACCCGGGGGAGAGAGGTCCCCGGTGCGCGGACTCGGAGATGGGAGACCCCGTACAGCGTCCGGCACACATCGAGTATGAATTCCGGCGACCCGACGCGCCAGAGGATTACGCGCGAGAGGACGTTCTCGCGCTGTGGAGATGCGATTCCGCAAGGTCCGACGCGCCCAAGTGATCGAGCGGTCCCATGGATGTTCATGGGAGGCCGAGTGAATGGGACCGGTCAGTGGTCTGACGAGTCCCCGGTGGTTCGGGGCGTTCCCGGGACGACGGCCCCCGCGGGGCCCAGCAGTCCCACGAGCACCGCGCCGAGCACGATGGCGGCGCCGATGAACGCGGTCGTCCCGGGCCGCTCGCGCAGGACGATCATGCCCAGCATGAGCGCCACGAGCGGGATGATCACCGCGCTGAAGCTCATGCGCGTGACCGGCCAGCGTCGGATGAGCCACGTGAACGTGGTGAACGCGCCGATCGAGCCCACCACCGACAGGTAGGCGAGCGGCCACCAGCCGTCACCCTGCGGCAGGGCGGGCGTCTCGTGCAGCGCGAGACTGGCGGCCATGCACAACAGCGAGCCCACGCCGTGCGCCCAGACGTTCGTGGTGAACGGGTCCGTGCGCGGCGCGCGCTTGAGCAGCACGCCCGACATGCCGGCCGTCGTCGCGGCCATGCCCACCAGGACGAGATGCAACGCGTCCATGTCGCCCGAGAGTCGCGACGAGAACAGCAGCGCCACGCCGCCGATGGCGACGAGCGAGGCGCCCACGATGCGCGGTCGCAGGGGCTCCATGCCCATGAGGCGCGCGAACACCGCGGTCGTGAGCGGGATGGTGGCGTACAGCACCGAGGCGAGCCCGCTCGGGACGCGCTTCTCGCCCACGTACAGCAGCGGCAGGCTGACGCCGAAGTTGACCGCACCGTAGATCAACGTGGCGCGCACGGACGCGCGATCCGGCCAGCGCCGGCGCAGCACCACCGCGAGCAGCGCGAACAGGATCGTGGCGATCCCCAGGCGCAGCGCCGCGCCCCACACCGGCGGCAGCGTGTCGTTGCTCATGCGGATGAACAGGAACGTGCTGCCCCAGATCGAGCAGCACAGCGCGAACGCGAGCCACGGCAGCGGGCCGCGCGAGTGCGGCAGCGTGCTCATCGCGACCCCGTCGCGGCGAGGGTGTCGGCGGCCGCCTTGTTGAGACGGCGCAGCGAGGGGATCTGCGGCAGGAACTCGTACACGGGGAGCGCCGATCGATTGAGGTTCGCCTCGATGCCCGCGAGCATCCGTGCGGATGCCTCGGGGTCGTCGGGGCGTGGGGCGGTGAGCCCCGCGAGCGGGTCGATCCCGTGCGCGGCCTTGAAGCGTTCGTACTCGTGCGGGTAGGTGAGCGCGCGCGGCGCGACCACGATGAGGTTCGGCTTGTCGCCCTCGAGCATCTGGAACCCGCGCAGCAGGTACGACATGTCGTCGTCCCACACCACGAACGCGGGTTCGTCGGGCAGGCGCGCCCACATCTGTCGCAGCAGCGTGTCGAGCCCCTGCACCGCGCGATTGCGCGCGTGCGCGACCTGCACGCCGTGCACCAGCCCCAGCGCCGCGAGCAGCGCCGCCCCGCCCGCCACGAGCGCCCCGCGCCGCTGCACCCACGGCAGCGTCACCAGCGCGACGGCCGCCAGGGGCACGCCCACCAGCAGCGACGGCAGGAAGTACGACGCGGGGTCGGGCACGCCGTAGGTGAAGCAGGCGGCGGTCTGCACCAGCACCGCGATCGCCAACGTGCGCGTGAACGCGTCGCCGCGCTTGAGCCACGTGAACGCGCCCGCCACCGCCAGCACGAGCGGGGCCGCGAGTTCGGTGAGGATGAGCCGCGCCTGCGAACTCGAGGGCGCGAACCGGCCCAGGAACCCGCGGTACTGCGCCCCGGTCACGTGATCGAGGACGCCCTGCCATCCGGGTTCGAGTGCGGGCCAGCGCACCGCCGCCTCGTGTCCCGCGTGCCACGCCACGTAGCCCAACGACAGCAGCGGCAGCACCGCGCCCACGATCGCCACACCCGCCAGCCCCGCGAGCGGGCGACCCGAACGCACCGCCGTGACGATCAGCAGCACGCTCAACGGCGCCGCGAACAGCACGCTGCTCGTGTGGTGCATCGCCCCGAGGCCCAGCAGCAGCCCCCACGCGAGCGCACTCGTGCGCACCGAGGCGGCCGACGCGGCGGGGTCGGCGAGCACGCGAGTCGCGCGCCATGCCGCGAGCGAAGCGCCCGCCACCCACGCCAGATGCCAGCTCGTGATCTCGGCGAGCGTGGTCTCACCGGTCCACACCGGATTGAACGCGACGCACGCCAGCGCCAGCGCGGCCACGAGCCCCGCGCGCGGGCCACCCAGCGTGGGGGCGAGCAGGCGGGCGAACAGCGCGTGCAGCAGCGCCACAGCGACCGCGCCACCCAGTGCGCTGAAGGCGTTCGCGGCCCATGCGTACGAGGCGCCCGTGGCGTGCAGGGCCGTCACGAACGCGTGCCCGAGGAGCGTGTACACGGGATAGCCGGTCGGGTGCGCCAGCCCCAGACGCGCCAGCACCAGCACGAACTCGCCGCCGTCCTTGCCGCCGGCCACCGGCGACAGGAGCGCCAGATACGCCAGCCACGCCACGACGCCCACGCCGATCGAGGCGAGCGTCGCAGGCGGGGTGGAGCGCATCGTGTCGGAGCGAGCAGCGCGCGACGCGCGCGGGGGGCGTGCAGCGGACATGGCGCGAGTCTCGCACACACGCCGCATGCCCCCAAGCCCGTCACGCTGGCTGGACGGGGGCGCGCTGCGCTACCGTCGCGTGCGAGTCTCGTTCCCGACCCCTGCCCGGAGTGGCCCCGATGCTCGAACAGGACGTGCTGCGCTTCCGTTGGATCGCCGATCCGCGCATCTCACCCGATGGCGCGAGCATCGCGTTCACGCTCGTGCGCGTGGATGCCGCCGAGGACGAGTACCGCACCGACCTGTGGCTCGCGCGCGTGCCCGCGCCGGGCGCGAGCCCCGAGCCGCCGCGGCCGCTCACGCACGACGGTCGTTCGAGTCAGCCGCGCTGGTCGCCCGACGGCACGCGGTTGGCGTTCGTGCGCCGGCCCGCCGAAGCGGGCAAGCCGGGGCAGCTCCACCTGCTGCCCTTGGCGGGCGGCGAGGCGCGCGCGCTCACGAGTCTCGCCAAGGGCGCGCACTCGCCCGCGTGGTCGCCCGACGGCACGCGACTGGCGTTCCTGTCGGGGCACGACCCCGTGCGCGACGCCGCCGACGCCAAGCCGCCCAAGCACGAGCCCGCGCGCGTCGTGACGCGCCCGGAGTTCCGCATGAACAACGAGGGCTTCATCGACTGGGAGCACCTCGACCACGTCTGGGTCATGACGCTCGACGGCGGTGAGCCGCGACCGCTCACGCACGGCACGCGCTTCACCGAGGGCGCGCTCGCATGGTCGCGCGATGGGCGGCATCTGCTGTTCCACACCGATCGCCGCGAGGACCCGTGGTTCGCCACGCCCGCCGACGACAGCGACGTCCGCGCGGTGAGCGTGGACCTGCCCGAACCCACCGACGGCGGCGCGATGCGCATCGTGGCCGACATCGCGGGCCCGTTGAGCGCGTTCGTCGAGGCGCCCGATGGGCGGTTGCTCGCGGTGGGGCACGTGGCGCCCGAGAAGCCCAACACCTACGAGGCGAACGACCTGCTGCTGTTCGAGGGCGCGTGGCCGCTCACCCAGCCGCGCGTGCTCACCGAAGGGCACGACCTGCACGTGCACGAGGGCATCAACTCCGACCAGCATCCGCCGCGCGGCGGCGGCTCGTTCCCGTTGGGGTTCACGGCCGATGCGAAGCACGCGGTGTTCGTGCATGCGCGTCGCGGGGCGGCCCATCTGGCGCTGTGCGATCTCGCGACGGGGAAGGTCGAGGACCTGACGCCCGCCGATCGCGAGGTGATCGCCGGCAGCGTCGCCGCCAACGGTCGCGCGGTCGCGCTCACGCTGGGCTCGGTGCGCACGCCCGGTGAGCTGTGCGTGTACGACCTCGAGCGGCGCACGCTCACGCGGTTGTGGGACGCCAACGAGGAACTGCTCGCCGGGGTGGCGCTGGGCGAGGTCGAGGAGTTGTCGTACGCGAGCGCCGACGGCACGCCGCTACAGGGTTGGCTCGTGAAGCCGCCGGGGTTCGACCCGCAGCGCAAGTACCCGCTCCTGTTGCAGATCCACGGTGGGCCGCACACGGCCTACGGCGTGGGCTTCTTCCACGAGTACCGCGTGCAGGCGGCGGCCGGCTATCTGGTGCTGTACACGAACCCGCGCGGCAGCACGAGCTACGGCCAGCGCTTCGCCGACTGCATCCAGTACGCGTTCCCGGGCGTGGACCACGACGATCTCATGGCGGCGGTGGACGCGGTCGTCGCGCGCGGGTTCGTGGACACGGCGCGCATGGGTGTGACCGGCGGCAGCGGCGGCGGGCTGCTGACCAACTGGATCATCGCGCGCGACCATCGCTTCGCCGCCGCCATCACGCAGCGCTGCGTGTCGGACTGGGCGGGCATGTTCTACAGCTGCGACTTCGCGATGCACCAGCCGTTCTGGTTCCGCGGCGCACCGTGGGAGCATCCCGAGGACTTCGCCAAACACTCGCCCATGCACGACCTCGCCAAGATCGAGACGCCGCTCATGGTGATCCACTCGGAGGAGGACTGGCGCACGCCGATCGCGCAGGGCGAGATCATGTTCCGCGGCCTGCACTATCGCAAGAAGCCGGTCGTCATGGTCCGCTTCCCGGGCGAGAACCACGAACTCTCACGCTCGGGCGTCCCGTCGCGTCGCGTGCAGAACCAGCAGCACATCCGCCGCTGGTTCGACCACTGGCTCCAGGACAAACCGGCCCCGGAATA
>CAZZLY010000100.1:2315-9032 GCA_964655175.1 uncultured bacterium | reverse complement strand
CGGCGGCGGTCGTGCTGGATCCGTCCCAGGACTGGGATGGACTCAACGACAGCAAGCAGCTCACCGCGGCCAAGCGTGACGCCCAGTTCGCCCGGGTCCTGCAAGGGGCCCGGGCGTTCGCTTGGGCGGTGGTGGGCCCGCGCGCGGTGGACTCGCTCAACATCCGCATCGCCACGCACACCGCGATGGCGCGCGCCGTGCAGCGGCTCGCCCTGCGACCCGAGCTCGTGCTGGTGGACGGCCACGAGACCGTGGCCGCGCTGCCGCTCGCGCAGCAGGCCGTGATCGGCGGGGACGGCAAGTGCCTGTCCATCGCCGCCGCGAGCATCCTCGCCAAGGTCGTGCGCGACCGGATCATGGAACGGTTGGACCGGGTCTGGCCGGCGTACGGGTTCGCGCAGCACAAGGGCTACGGGACCGCCGACCACATGGCCGCGATCCGCGCGCACGGCCCTTGTCCGTTGCACCGCTACACGTTCGCGCCCATCTCGTCGCTCGAGCTGCCGCTCGTCTGAGCGCGCACCCCCACGGGACCATGTCCCCGCTCGGCGGCGCGGTCGAACCTGTCCGCGTGGTAGCATGCGCCGTCCCCGTGACACCGCCCCCGCGGCGAGGCGACATGGGTTCGACGCAGGATCGCGGTCGGGCGGGCGAGGCGCTCGCGGCCGCCTATCTGGAACTGGCGGGTTGCCGCATCGTGGCGCGCAACGTGCGCCTGGGTGGGGTGGAGGTGGATCTGGTCGTGGACGACGGGCCGGCACGCGTGGTGGTCGAGGTGCGTCTGCGCTCGCGCGCCGATTACGGCGGCGCGGCCGCGACGCTCGATGGTGCCAAGCGCGCCCGCCTGCGTCGTGCGGCGGCCGCCCTCGAGCAGCTCGGGGCGCGCGAGCCGCGCATCGACGTGATCGCGATCGATCTGGCGCGTGACGCGGCGACGCTCGTGCACCACCGCAACGCGGTGACGGACTGACATGGTCCGCATCCCGCGCTTCGGGCGCCTGCGACTGCCGCCGCTCACGCCGCACTGGCGCGCCCGACTGCGCGCGCAGCGGGCGTGGTGGCGCCGTCGGCTGCGCACGCTGGCCGGCGACCACGAGGTGCTGTTCCCGGCCGCCGGCGGTGGTGTGGTCGCCGTCGAGACGCTGTCCCAGGGCGCGGGGCCGCGCATCGCCATCCTGCACGCGACCGCCGGCAGCGGGCATCGCAGCGCCGCCGTCGCGATCGCGAGTGCGCTCGGCGAACTCGCACCGGGTGCACAGGTGCGCGAGGTGGACACGCTCGTGTTCGCGTCGCGGTTCTACCGCTCCACCTACGCGCAGGGCTACGACGCCATGGCGCAGCGCGCGCCGCAGCTGTGGGGGGCGCTCTACACGCTGTGGGCGCAGCAGCAGGTCAATCGCAGCGCGGGCCCCGCGCGCGAGGCGCTCGATCGGCTGGCGCTGCGCGGGTTGGTGCGCGTCGTCGAACGCGAGCGTCCCGACGCGATCGTGTGCACGCACTTCCTGCCCGTCGAGGCGCTGTACCCCATCCGCGGCAAGGGCCGCCTGCAGGTGCCGCTGCACGTCGTGATCACCGACTTCACCGCGCACCCGCTGTGGGCGTACCCGTACGTCGATCGCTATTACGTCGCGAGCGAGCAGGTCGCGGCCGAACTCGCCGGACACGGCGTGCCGCGCGAGCGCATCGAGGTCACGGGCATCCCGGTGGCGCCCAAGTTCGCGCGCTCGGCCGGTCGCGACGCGGTGCGCAAGCGGTTCGGGTTCGCGCTCGACCGTCCGCTCGTGCTCGTCATGGGCGGTGGTGCCGGCGTGGGGCCCATGGCCGAGATGGCCGAGCGGCTCGCCGAACTGCCCATGCAGCCGCAGGTGCTCGTGCTGTGCGGCACGAACGCGGCGCTGCGACAGCAGCTCGACGCGCTCGCCGAACGCTACGACGGCCGCCTGCGCGCCATGGGCTTCACGCAGGACGTCGATCAGCTGCTCGAGGCCGCCGACCTGCTCGTGAGCAAGGCGGGCGGGCTCACCTGCTCCGAGGCGCTCATCAAGCACACGCCGCTCGTCGTGTTCCGGCCCACGCCGGGGCAGGAGGTGAGCAACGCGCGCTGGCTCGAGGCCGGGGGCGCGGCGGTGCACGCCGAGACGCTCGAGACGGTCGCGGCCACGGTCGCGCGCTGGCTCTCCGATCCCGAAGCGCTGCGCCGCGCCCAGGACAGCGCCGCGCGGCTGGCGCATCCCGACGCCGCCCACGACGTCGCCCGTCGCGTGCTCGAGTCGGTGCAGCCGCGCACAGCGTCCGACAAGGCCGGTTCCTCGATTCCCTGACGTCGCCGTCGCACCGCGGCCCCCGACGCGTGACCGCAGACCCGGAGGCTCCCATGACCCCGCGTTCCGTGTCCTGTCTCGTGGCGCTGTGTCTCACCGCGCTGTTCACGGGGTCCGCGCACGCGGCCCTGCCGCGCTACACCGTGTACGGCAGTCTGCTCACCCCGCAGGACCGCGCCGCACGCGACTACTCGCGTCCGGGGTACGGCCTCGGCATCGACCTGTCGTGGCCGGTGCACGGCACCGAGGGCATGCTCTCGGCCATCGTCGGCATCGAGGGCAACAACCTCATGGCGCAGCAGGTGAACCTGCAGGACCGGCTCACCGGCCTGCGCGTGGAGCAGCACACCGATCAGAGCTACGGCCGACTGTTCGTGGGCGGTGAGTTGGGCCCGCACGGCAACGGCACCGTGCAGCCGTACGGCAATCTGGCGCTCGCGATCATCATGTACGGCATCTCGACGAGCGTCGTGGTGCCCGACGACTTCGACCGCGAGAAGGACATCAACCAGGTGCTGCGCTCGCGCACCGAGTTCGCGTTCGGGTGGTCGGCGGGCACCGGCGTGAACCTGAACTTCGGCGGCTGGGGGCTCGACGGCGGCGTGCGCTTCATGAAGCAGTACGGCGTGCCGCAGCAGTTGGGCGACGGTGCGGTCACCGTGCAACCGGCGTACGTGCAGTACCGGCTCGGCGTCTCGATCCCGATGCGGCGGCGCTGAACGCGCGCGTCTTGACCCTCGCGCGGGGCCGCCCGTAGGGTCCGCGTCCCGGCGCTGCGCCCGGGCTCGCGCGAGCGTCGCGCGTCCCGTCCCCGCCCGGCCCCTGCCATGACCGACTTCGCGCCCGAAGAACTCCTGCGCCGCACGCTCGCCGGCGAGCGCGTGCCGCTCGCCCGCGCCATCTCGTGGGTCGAGAACGAGCACCCGCACGCCACGACGCTGCTCGACGCGTGCTTCGAGCGCACCGGGCGCGCCTACCGCGTCGGCATCACCGGGCCGCCCGGCGCGGGCAAGAGCACGCTCGTCACGCAGCTGGCGCTCGAGTACCGCCGCCGCGGTCTCACCGTGGCGATCGTCGCGGTGGACCCGACGAGCCCGTTCTCGGGCGGCGCGCTGCTCGGTGACCGCGTGCGCATGCACGACCTGTCGGGTGACGAGGGCGTGTACATCCGCAGCATGGCCACCCGCGGCAGCATGGGCGGGCTCGCGGTGCACACCGCGCAGGTGTGCGACGTGCTCGACGCGGCCGGGTTCGAGCGCATCCTGCTCGAGACGGTGGGCGTGGGGCAGAGCGAGCTCGAGGTGGCGCAGACCGCCGACACCACCGCGGTGGTGCTCGTGCCCGAATCGGGCGACGCGGTGCAGGCCATGAAGGCCGGCCTCATGGAGATCGCGGACGTGTTCGTGATCAACAAGTCCGACCGCGAGGGCGCGGATCGCGCGGCGCAGGCGATCCGTTCGGCGCTGCACCTGCGCGCGCGCACGAGCGAGTGGGACATCCCGGTGCACATGACCGTGGCGTCGGCGCCCAAGGGCGTGGACGCGCTGGTCGATCGCTTCGAGGAGCACCTGGGTTGGCTCGGCACCACGGGCACGCTCGAGGCGCGCCGCCGCGCCCGGCTCGAGCAGCGGCTCGAGGCCATGGTGCGCGAGCAGCTGTGGCGCGGGTTCCGGGGCGGGTTCGGGGACGCCGAATGGGCGGCCGCGCTCGCCGCGCTCGGCGAACGCCGGGAATCCCCCAACCGACTGGCGGAACGGCTCGTGGGAGCCCGCCGGGACTGAGGTCCCGCGGCCGTGCGACCCGGGGGCGTGCAGCCCCGGGCCCGCGCGCAGGCGACGGAACCGCAACGGCTTGACCCTCGTTCGCACGCCCGCGTAGGCTCGCCACCGCTTCCGCGTCCGTGGCGTTCCGCGCGGTCGGGTGCCCCGTGGGCACCGCGACCCGGACGAGCCACCGATGAGCGGACGGGACGACCAGCCTGGAGCCTCGCCGATGGCCAGCAAGACCAGCAAGAAGAAGCCGCGCGCGACCTCGCGTGCCCGCGCGACGAAGACCAGCCCGCGTCGCACCGCCTCGCCCCGCACCCGCGCCAAGGGGCCGTCGAGCGCCGCCGTCGGTCCGCGCGTCAACGGCGCGTACGCCGCCATGTCGCGCGACTACGCGGCGCAGTATCCGGCGGGTCGCGAGCGCAAGGACCTGTACCCGTTCACGCTCTCGGGCGAGCCCATCGCGCCGCTCTACGGCCCCGAGCACCTCGCGGGCATGGATCTGGCGCGCGACCTCGCGGTGCCGGGCGAGTACCCGTTCACGCGCGGCATCCATCCGACCATGTACCGCGGTCGCATGTTCACGATGCGCCAGTTCGCGGGCTTCGGCACGGCCAAGGAATCCAACGCGCGCTACCACTACCTGCTCGCCAACGGTCAGACGGGCCTGTCGATCGCGTTCGACAACCCCACGATCATGGGCTACGACAGCGATCATCCCAAGGCGCACGGCGAGGTGGGCAAGTGCGGCGTCGCCATCGATTCGCTGCGCGACATGGAGATCCTGCTCGACGGCATCGATCCGGGCGCGATCTCGACTTCGATGACGATCAACGGGCCCGCGGCGATCATGTTCGCCTTCTATCTGGCGAACGCCGAGAAGCGCGGCGTGCCGTTCGCCAAGCTGCGCGGCACGCTGCAGAACGACATCCTCAAGGAGTACATCGCGCAGAAGTGCTGGTGCTTCCCGCCCGCGCCCAGCCTGCGCATCATCGTGGACCTGATCGAGTTCGCCTCGAAGCACGTGCCGCAGTGGAACACGATCAGCGTCTCGGGCTATCACATCCGCGAGGCCGGCAGCACCGCCGCGCAGGAGCTGGCGTTCACGCTCGCCGACGGGTTCACCTACGTCGAGGAGTGCATGAAGCGCGGCCTCGACGTGGACGACTTCGCGCCGCGCCTGTCGTTCTTCTGGAACAGCCACCTCGACTTCTTCGAGGAGATCGCCAAGCTGCGCGCCGCGCGGCGCATCTGGGCCCGCCACATGCGCGAGCGCTACGGCGCCAAGAAGCGCGAGAGCTGGCTCATGCGCTTCCACACGCAGACGGCCGGCTGTTCGCTGTGGGACAAGCAGCCCGAGAACAACATCGTGCGCACCGCGTTCCAGGGTCTGGCCGCGGTGCTGGGCGGCACGCAGTCGCTGCACACGAACTCGATGGACGAGACGATCGCGCTGCCGAGCGACAAGGCGGTCAAGATCGCGCTGCGCACGCAGCAGATCATCGCGCACGAGACCGGCGTGACCGAGACGGCCGATCCGTTGGCCGGTTCGTACTACCTCGAGCACCTCACCAACCGCCTCGAGGAGCAGGCCGAGGAGTACTTCCGTCAGATCGAGGGGCTGGGCGGCGTCGTGCGCGGCATCGAGCAGGGCTTCTTCCAGCGCGAGCTCGGCGCGGCGGCCTATCGCTACCAGCAGGAGATGGAGAAGAAGCAGCGCGTCATCGTGGGCGTGAACGAGTACGTCGAGCCCGACGAGAAGATCGACATCCCGATCCTGTACATCGGCGAGGAGGTCGAGGAGGAGCAGAAGCGCTGCATCGCCGAGGTCAAGGCGACGCGCGACGAGGCCGCCACGCAGCGCGCGTTGCAGGCGCTCACCGCGGGGGCGCGCAGCAAGCCCGGCGAGGTGAACCTGATGGAGCGCATCCTCGATTGCGCCCGTGCGTACGCCACCGAGGGTGAGATCCGCAACGCGATGCGCGAGGTGTTCGGCGACTACACCGAGTCGGCGGAGTTCTGAGCATGGCGTTCGGGTCCACGCAGGTCGTCGTCGCCGTGGTCGTCGTGATCGCGATCGCGCTCATGATGGGCGCGGGCTCCAAGAAGGGTGAGGCCGGCGACGGCGCGTCCGGTGCGGGCGCGCGCCCCGAGGCCGACGATGCCGCGGACGCGGGCGACGCCGACGACGAGCCGCACGTCGTCGCGGTGACGAGCGAGGGCGAGGCGTTCGTGGGCTACCAGCACGCCGTGCTGCTCGTGCCGCCGGAGGACGAGGGCGAGGCGTGGAAGGTCGGCGCGGGTCTGCGTGCCGGCAACCTGCGCGGCGAGCGCGCCCTGGGCATGAGCTGGCAGGCCGGCGAACTCACCGGCGTGCGCGTGGTGCAGGGCGGCGCGGACGAGGGCCCGTGGCGGTTCGAGGCGCTCGGACGCGACGGTGAGTACCTGCCGTACCCGTTCGAGACGCGCGAGGGCGCCGAGGCCGCGCGGCAGTTGTTCGAGCGCATGGGCATCGTGCGGCTGGGCGAGGACGAGGACGGCAACCCCATGCCGCCGTCGGCCGAGCAGTTCGCCGAAGCGCGCCGCATGTTCCTGGCGACCATGGCCGAGTTGGACGCCGAGGACCCGCA
>CAZZLY010000100.1:0-2215 GCA_964655175.1 uncultured bacterium | reverse complement strand
GCCGAGGACCCGCACGGCGCATGAGCCCGTCCGGTCGTTCGTCCGACGAGGCGCGCGCGCGCGCGTTGTTCGTGGCGCTGGCCGCCGCCGGACTGGCGTTCTGGTTCGTGATCGGATTGCCGTGGGGCCCGCACAACGAGTCGTTCGACTGGGTCGTGCGCCTGGAGCAGCGCACGTTGTGGCAGGCCCTGTTCGAGAAGTTCCCGAGCGTGCTGAGCCTGCGGCCGATCGGCACCGGCGCGGCGTGGATCCTGTACCGACTGGGCGGCCACGATCCGGGATTCACCGAGATGGTGAACGCGGCGCTCGCACTGCTGGCGTGGGGCTGGGCCGCGCACACGATGCGCGAGACGCGCGTGTTCGCGGTGCTCGCGTTCGTCGTCGGCGGCGTGTTCTTCGCCGGGTACATCTGGGTGTTCCATCTGCACGGGCTGTTCTACGGACCGTTGCTGCTGTACGTGGCGGCGCTCGTGCGCGCCGCGCGCGGGCCGCTCGACGTGCGCACGCTGCTCGGCGTGTTCACGGGCGCGCTCGTGACCGCGCTGGTGCATCCGTACGCGCTGCCGCTCGCGCTCGTGTTCGTGGCCGGGGCGGCGCTCGAGACGCCGCGCCTGCGCACGCGCGAGGGGCTCGTGGGGCTCGCGGTCGTGGGCTTCGGCGTGGTCGCGGCGTACCTGCTGCTCGTGCCGTCGTACAACCGCGACATGGGCGGCGATCCGCTGCTCGGGCTCGTCACCTCGTTGCGCACGACCGAGGTCAACGCGATCGGTTCGGCGGTCGCCGGACTGCTCGCCGCGTGGACCGCGTCGCGCACGTTCCCCGGCGCGGCCGGTGCGGCGGCCGCGTCGTTCACGCTGCTCCTGGCCGCCGCCGGCGTGTGGCTCGACATGCCCGTGCTGCCGCTGTGGTTCGCGTGGGCCGCGATCAAGTCGCTGCGTCGCGGGCACCTCACGCTCGCCGCGCTCGTGGCGGGCACCGCGATCCTGCCGCTCGCCAACCCCACGGGCTCGCCGACCTACGCCGTGTTCGTGGTGTTCGTGGCCGCGTGCGCCTCGGCCACGGGGGAGCCGCTGCTCGAATCGCGTCTGCTGGGCGTGAAGCCGTGGCCGGTGGCGGGTGTGCTCGCGGCGATGCTCGCGCTGGCGCTGTCGGTGCGCGCGGGCGTCGCGGTGCCGGTCGTCGCGTCGGTCGCCCGGCCGCTGCTCGCCGAGGGGGAGCGCACGCGACAGTTCACCGGGCTCGCCGACACGCTGCTTGCCGGACCGTGGCGCGGACATGCGGTGCGCTTCCTTCACCCGGCGGTGAACCCCACCGAGACGGATGCCGTGGATCGCCGGTTCCGTCCGCCCACCGAGGACGCGCATCTGGCGACCTGGCTGGATTGGAAGCGGGGTGGGCCGCCCACCGTGGCGGACACGCTCGTGTTCACGTTCGGCGGCGAGGTCGCCGCCGGCATGGACACCGTGCTGCTGGCGCGTGGCCGATACGCCGGAGACGCGCTAGTCTGGCGCCGTCCGACCGTGCCCCCCGTGGGCGACGGTCCCTTGAACCCGTGAACCGCTGAAGTCGTCGGGCCCGTGCGGGCCTCGTCGGAGGACTGATGCAGCGCAAGATCCGAGTGCTGGTGGGCAAGCCCGGGCTGGACGGGCACGACCGGGGCGCCAAGGTGGTGGCGGCGGCCCTGCGGGACGCCGGCATGGAGGTGATCTACACCGGACTGCACCAGACGCCCGGGCAGATCGTCGAGGCGGCGGTGCAGGAGGACGTGGACGTGGTCGCGCTGTCGGTGCTCTCGGGCGCGCACATGACGCTGTTCCCCGGCATCCTGCAGCTCATGCGCGAGCGCGGCATCGGCGATCGGCTGCTGACCGGCGGCGGCATCATCCCCAACGACGACATGACCGCGCTGCTCGGGCAGGGCGTGGGCAAGTTGTTCGGTCCGGGCACGAACACGCAGGACATCGTGCACTACATCCGCGAGTGGTACGCCGGCGTGCACGGCGCGGCCGCGCTGCCGCCGCTGCCGCCGCCGCCCGCGAAGCCGGCCCCGGTGGTGGGCTCGGGCGCGCGTCCGGTCCCGGTCGCCGCCAAGCCGGTCGCCAAGGCCGCGCCGCTCAAGTCGGCGGCGCCCGCGAAGAAGGCCCCGGCCAAGAAGGCCGCCGCCAAGCCCGCGCCCAAGAAGGTGACGAAGAAGGCGGCCAAGAAGGCGGCCAAG
>CAZZLY010000099.1:0-9420 GCA_964655175.1 uncultured bacterium | reverse complement strand
ACGTCCCTGCCTTCCTTCACGGTGCCCATGACGCGGATGTCCTTGATCGCCATCGGGTCCACCTTGAGGGGGTTGCGGTCCAGCATCACGAAGTCGGCGAGTTTGCCCACCTCCAGCGTGCCCTTGGTCTTCTCCTCGAAGTACTCGTAAGCGCCGTTCGAGGTGAGCGCGAGCAGGCCCTGGTACGGCGTCACGCGCTCGTCGGGCCCCAGCACCTGACCGCTGCGCATGATGCGGTTGACCGTGGTCCACAGCAGGAACATCGGGTCGAGCGGCGTCACCGAGGCGTCCGTGTGCGTGGTCGCGCGCACGCCCAACGCCAGCGTGCTCTTGAGCGGACTGATGAACGCGGCGCGCTCGGGGCCCAGGTTCGCCAGATGCACGTCGCCCCAGTAGTACGTGTGGTTGGCGAAGTAGCTGGGGACCAGACCGTACTGCTGATACGCCTGCAACTGGTCGGGACGGGTGATCTGCGAGTGGATGATCACCGTGCGGCGGTCCGTGCTCGTCTCGCCCAGCGCCTGCTCGGCCGCACGGTGCGCCGCGATCATCATGTCGATCGACGCGTCCCCGTTGCAGTGCGAGTAGAGCTGCACATGGTTCTTGTAGCACAGCGCGAACAGCGCGTTGACGTCCGACTGCGGCATCGTGGGGAAGCCGCTGCACGCGCCCGAGCAGCCGGGCACGGGGGTGAGGTACGGGCTCGTCAGGTAGGCCGTCTTGCCCTGCGGCGAACCGTCCAACGCCAGCTTGAGCCCGCCGAACTTGAGGTGGTTGCGATACGTGCCCCACTCGATCTTGCCCGTGCCCACGAGTTCCTTGGCGTCCACGTACGACGGCAGCGCCACCACGTCGATCGTGAGCAGGCTGTCCTGTGCGGCGCGCTCGAGCAGCGGGCGCTTCTCCGCGAACAGCATGCCCTCCTGGGCGGTCGTGTAGCCGTTCTCGGCGTAGGCCGCGAGCGTGCGCTTGAGCAGGTCGAGGTCGACCTCCATGGCGCGCGGCGCCTTGATCGCGTCCTTCAGGAAGTACATGCCCGTCTCCTGCAGCAGCCCCTCGGGCTCGCGCGTGCCCGGCTTGCGGATGATCGTGCCGCCCACGGGATCCTTCGTGGCGGCGGTGATGCCACCCAGACGCAGCGCGGCGCTGTTCGCCACCAGCATGTGCCCGGACACGTGCAGCAGGATGACCGGGTTGGTGGGGAAGGCCGCGTCGAGGTCGGCGGCGGTGGGATGCCGATGCTCCTCGAGGAACGACTGGTCGTAGCCCTGCCCGATCAGCACCGTCGTGTCGCTCGCGCCCAGCGACGCCTTGAGCGCGCGGATCTGCTCGACAAGGTCGGGGATGGTGCGCACCTTGCCCACGGGCGGCGGGTTGAGGTTCGCCTGCACGAGGCCGTCCGCGACGTTGAGCAGGTGGCTGTGACCGTCGATGAAGCCCGGCAGCAGCGTGCGCCCCGCGAGGTCCACGCGGCGCGTGGCGCGACCCGCGAGCTTCAGGATCTCGGCCTTGGTCCCCGTGGCCGCGATGCGCCCGTCCTTCACCGCGAGCGCTTCCACGTACGAGGCGGAGTCGCCCGCCATGGTGAGGATGTCGCCACCGAAGTAGACCGCGTCGGCCGCGGGCTTCGACCCACCGGCACAACCGGACACCGACACCACCATCACGATCACGAATAGGGAGCGCAGGAACCGCACGAGACACCTCCGGGGGCACACACAGATCGAGTGAACACACATCGCACTCGCGGGATCGCAGGCATCCTAGGCGACCGGTGGCCGCCGTCAATGGAATCTGCACGGTCCCGGCCTTCGCCGCGGGGACCGCATCGAGGCTTCCGGCACCCCGAAGGGAGCGTTTCCTAATCGGAGGCATCTCAAGGTATGTTCTGCGGCAGCGCTCCAGGCCGGAGCGACCAACGCAGCACCGTCAAGGATGCATCGGCGCGCGACGTGATCGTGGCGCACCGTACAGGAATCGCTGCGCACCCCCGGGTCGGACTGGCCACCGTCCTGAATGAAAGTGAGTCCAGTCGTGACGCTGATCGAGAAGCAGCCGGACACCGAGGCGACGGGTACCCCCGCGATCGAACCGGCGAACGCTCAGAACTCGACCCCGCCGGGCGCGATCCCCGCGTCCGAGCCGCTGCGCGCGGGCAAGCCGCACGAGAAGTTCTCCATCTTCTGGTTCTCGGTGCAGATCATCGCGCAGATCGCCGGCCTCGTGGCCGTGTTCAAGTTCGGCCTGCCGCAGGTGTGGAACCAGCAGCTCGCCGCCGGCCCCATGGCCTTCGTCGCCTGCTTCCTGGGCATGCACCTGTTCATGTGCTTCTTCGAGTGGGCGTTCCACCGCTACGTGCTGCACGGGCTGGTGAGCCCGGTGCTGCTCACGTTCGTGCGCGCGCACCGCAACCACCACGGCCTCACGCCCATCAAGTTGCAGGCGGTGAGCGAGGGTTCGGATCGCTACGTGCTCAACCGCTACCCGATCATGGGTGCGGACCAGTACGAGGATTCCGCGTTCCCGTGGTTCGCCACCATGGGCTTCTGGGCGTTCTTCACGCCGCTGCTCATCGGCGTGCAGCTGCTGCTGCCCACCATGCCGGTCATGCTCGGCGGCTACGCGGCCATCACGTTCTCGATGGCGCTCTACGAGATCCTGCACGCGATCGAGCACCTGCCGTACGAGTGGTGGAAGGGCGCCACGGAGCACCCGACGTTCGGCCGCATGTGGACGGCGCTGTACGGCTTCCATCACTTCCATCACGCCAACGTGGGCGCCAACGAGGCCATCTCGGGCTTCTTCGGCCTGCCGGTGGCCGACTGGATGTTCGGCACGTACCACCAGCCCAAGGAACTGCTGCTCGAGGGTCGCGTCGCCACCGCCAAGGACTTCGCGGTCAAGCCGCCGCCGGCGTGGGTGCGCTCGCTCGACGAGTGGGCCCGCAAGCGCGAGTCGGAGATCATGCGGCAGCAGAAGTCGCGCGCCTGATCCGACCGTTCGTTTCTCCACGAAGCCCCGTCCGCCCTGAGCGGCCGGGGCTTCGTCGTTCCGGGTGCGTGCACCGTGCGCTTGACGCTCGGGCCTCGGGGCGGGTTCCATGGGTGGCATGAACACGCGCATCGTGTACTCGACCGGCGTCGGCCGGGTGTGCCCCGGCTGCGGCTGGCCCGACAAGGACTGCCGCTGCTCCAAACCCGGCACGCAGAACGCCGAGGTGCCTTCGCGCATCGTCGCCAAGCTGCGCATGGAGCGCACCGGGCGCAGCGGCAAGACGGTCACCGTCATCGACGGTCTGCCGCAGAACCAGACGTTCCTCGACGAGCTCGCCACCGCGCTCAAGAAGTCGTGCGGCACGGGCGGCACCGTGCGCACGGGGGCGGTCGAGCTGGCGGGCGACGTGCGCGACCGCGTGCGACCGCTCCTCGAGAAGCGCGGCTTCACGGTGAAGGGGTGAGCTCTTGAACCCGTGGCAGCCCACACTGACCAGCGCCCGGCTCGTGCTGCGACCGATCACCGAGACCGACTTCGAGCCGCTGTACGCGGTGGCGTCGGACCCGCTGCTGTGGGAGCAGCATCCCGACCCGCTGCGCTGGCAGCGCGACCGGTTCGCGGCGTTCTTCCGCGGCGCCATGGAGTGCGGCGGGGGACTGGTGGCGATTGCGGCGGCGACCGGCGAGCTCGTGGGCAGCTCGCGCTACTACGACTGGGATCCCACGGCACGCACGGTGGTCGTGGGCTACACGTTCCTCGCGCGCGCGCACTGGGGCACGGGCCTGAACCCCGAGATGAAGCGCCTCATGCTGGAGCACGCGTGGTCGCACGTGGACACCGTGTACTTCCACGTGGGCCCGAACAACGTCCGCTCACAGCGCGCCATGGCCAACGTGGGCGCACGCCTCGAGGGCACCGTCGAGGTGACCGCGGTCGGCATCACCGGCCCGCGACTCGTGTTCCGCATCGACGCACCGCACACCGACGGCACTGCGCGCTGACCGCACCGACCCGCGACGCGACGCCGCGGGACGGAGGACCGCGTCAGTTGTGCACGCCCGCCGCTTCGTTGCCGGTGCGCTCCACGAACTCGACGTAGCTGCCCAGGTAGGGGAACGGCGGCTCGGCCGCGATCCCATTGACCGGGTCGGCCGGACGCAGTTCGAGCACGCGGTTCGAGAGCCCCTTCAGGAACGTGCGATCGTGGCTCACGAAGATCATCGTGCCCTCGAAGTCCTTGAGGGCCGAGACCAGCATCTCCTTGGTCTCGAGGTCGAGATGGTTCGTGGGCTCGTCGAGCACCAGGAAGTTGGGCGGATCGAACAGCATGCGCGCCAGCACCAGTCGTGACTTCTCGCCACCCGAAAGCACGCGGATCGGCTTGTCCACGTCGGTGCCCGAGAACTGGAACGCGCCCAGCAGATTGCGCAGCACGCCCTGACTCTCGAGCGGGAAGTCCTTTTGGATCTGCTCGAACACGGTGAGTTCGGGGTCGAGCAGGTCGAGCGCCTGCTGCGCGAAGTAGCCCACCTTGAGCGAGGCGCCCAGCCGCACGTTGCCCTCGTCGGGATCCACCGCGCCCACGATCATCTTGAGCAGCGTGCTCTTGCCCGCGCCGTTGCGGCCCATGACGCACCAGCGCTCGGTGCGACGGATCATCAGATCGAAGCCGTCGTACACGACCTTCTCGCCGTACGCCTTGCGCAGGCCCTTCAGTTCGACCACGTCCTCGCCCGAGCGCGGTGGCTGGCGGAACTTGAAGTCCACGACCTTGCGCTGGCGGGGGAGTTCGACCATCTCGATCTTCTCGAGCTTCTTCACACGGCTCTGCACCTGCGCCGCCTTGGCCGCGTGCGTCTGGAACCGCTCGATGAAGCGGCGCTCCTTGGCGAGCATGGCCTGCTGCCGCGCGTGCTGCGCCTCGCGGTTGGCGATCGCGATGGCGCGCTCGCGCACGTAGAAGTCGTAGTCGCCCGTGTAGGTCGTGAACTCACCCGAATCGATCTCGAGGATGCGATCCACGATGCGGTTCATGAAGTCCTTGTCGTGGCAGGTCATGAGCACCGTGCCCGCGTAGTCCTTGATGAAGCGCTCGAGCCACAGGATGCTCTCGATGTCGAGGTGGTTCGTGGGCTCGTCCATGAGCAGCACGTCGGGGCGACCCAGCAGGATCTTCGCCAGACCCACGCGCATCTTCCAACCGCCCGACAGCGCGCCGACGTCGCCGTCCACCTGCGCGTCCTCGAACCCGAGCCCGTGCAGGATCTCGCGGGCACGCGCCTCGAGGTCGTAGCCACCGCCGCGCTCGTAGGCCTCCTGCACGTGCCCGAAGCGCTCGAGGATCGCCTCCATCTGGTCGGCCTTGTCGGGGTCGGCCAGGGCGTGCTCGAGGTCCTTGAGCTCGTGGTGCAGGTCGCCCAGATCCCCGCTGCCCGCGATGGCCTCGTCGAGCACGCTGCGCCCGCTCATCTCGCCCATGTCCTGACGGTAGTAGCCGATGGACAGGCGCTTGGGGACGGTGATCTCGCCCTCGTCGGGGCCCTCCTCGCCGACGATCATGCGGAACACGGTGGTCTTGCCGGCGCCGTTCGGCCCCACGAGGCCCACCTTCTCGCCGGGGTTCAGCTGGAGGGAGGCCTCCACGAACAGGACCTGCTTGCCGTACTGCTTGCTGATGTTCACGAAGTTGATCATGAGGCGGACGACTGTAGCAGGTCTGCGGGAGCCGCGCGGGCCCGGGAGGGGGGCGCGTTTCACTATTGAGAAGGACGGTTCGCAGGGGCTAACCTCACACGGCCTCTGCCTCCCGTTCCGCACCCCCGCCGGGCACGACGCCCGGCTCCGTCCGGAGAGTTCCATGACCGCTCGCCGCTCCGCCGCACTGCTCCTCGCCTCGCTGACGCTGGTCGCCCTCGCGACCGCGGCCCACGCCGGCTCCAAGCCCGAACTCGACGCCTCGGCGGCCCCCGGCGCCGCCGTGCTGCGCTCGCAGGCCGCCCGCGCCCGCGTCCAGGCCACGCTCGCCTCGGTCGCCCGAGCGGCCTCGTACGACGAGCGCTACGGCGTGCCCACGATGCTGTGGGCCGATCGCACCTCGCCGGCCACGTCGTTCAAGGCCTCGGCCGCCAAGCCGAGCATCGAGGGTGCGGCGCGCCGGCATCTGGGTCTGGTCTCGGATTTCTACGGGCTCAAGCCCACGGACACGTCCACCGCGCCCGTGCGCTGGCTGCACGACACGGGGGACGGCGGCCTGATCGTGGCGTTCAAGCAGCAGGTGGACGGCATCGAGGTGTTCCGCGACGAGGTCAAGGTGCTCATGGACCGCGACCTGTCGCTCATCGCCGTCTCGGGCTACATCCCGGGCCAGGACGTCGTGCAGACCGCGGCCGGGGCCACGTTCACGCTCTCGCCCGAGGCCGCGCTCACGATCGGCCTCGAGGACTTCGCGGGCGCCAAGGTGCCCGCGGGCCTGCGCCCGGCCGGCAAGGCGGACGGCGGCTACCAGCTCTTCGACGCCGCCATGGCGACCGGCGACCTGGCCGACGAGGTCAAGCCCGCGCACGACCTGCGCGTGCGCCGCACGTTCTTCCATCTGCCGGGCCGCCTCGTGCCGGCCTACGAGATGGAGTTCATGGCGCCGACGCAGGCCTACAGCTACGTCGTGGACGCCAACACGGGCGAACTGCTGTTCCGGCACGACATCATGGCCTCGGATCTGTTCAGCTACCGCGTCTCCGCCGAGACGAGCGGCGCGCTGCGGCCCTACGACGGTCCGCAGGGCAACGATCCGACGCCGCACCCCACGGGCCTGCCCGACTTCTACGCGCCCGGGTTCGTCGCGCCCAACCTGCTGACGATCCAGAACACCCCGTTCTCGCAGAACGACCCCTGGCTCGCGCCGGGGGCGACCACGCTCACGGGCAACAACGTCGACGCCTACGCCGACCTCGTCTCGCCGAACGGCTTCAGCACGGGCGACCTGCGCGCCACGACCACCGGGCCCAACGCGTTCGACCGCGTGTACAACCACACGCTCGCGCCCAGCGCCTCGGCCGACCAGCGCATGGCGGCGATCACGCAGCTGTTCTACAACAACAACTTCTTCCACGACTGGTACTACGACTCGGGCTTCGACGAGGCGTCGGGCAACGGCCAGACGGACAACTACGGTCGCGGCGGCCTCGGTAACGACGCCATGAAGTCGGAGGCCCAGGACTACAGCGGCACGAACAACGCCAACATGAGCACGCCGTCCGATGGCGCCGCCGGTCGCATGCAGATGTACGTGTTCAACCCGTCGGGCGCCTCGAGCGTGACCGCCACGGGCGCGGCGACCGGCACGTTCGCCGCGGGTGTCGCATCGGGCTTCGGACCGCAGACGTTCAGCGTCACGGGCAGCCTCGTCCTGGGCGTGGACAACGTCTCGCCGTTCAACGACGGCTGCACCAGCGCTTCGGCGGCCACGCTCGCCAACTTCGCCGCCGTCAACGGCAAGGTCTGTCTGCTCGACCGCGGCACGTGCTCGTTCCTGCTCAAGGCGCAGGCCGCGCAGAGCGCCGGCGCGATCGCGCTCATCATCGCCGACAACGCCGCGGGCACGGTCCCGCCGGGCATCGGTGGCACCAACAGCGCCGTCCTGATCCCGGTGCTGTCGGTCACTCAGGCCACGGGCAACGCGCTCAAGGCCGGCATGCTCAGTGGTACGGTCAACGTCACGCTCTCGCGTCTGGCGTCGATCTCGCGCGACGGCTCGCTCGACAATCAGATCGTGGCGCACGAGTGGGGGCACTTCATCAGCAACCGCCTCGTGGGCAACGCGGCCGGTCTGTCCACCAACATGGCCGGTGGCCTGGGCGAGGGTTGGGCGGACTTCCACGCGCTCCTCATGAGCGTGCGCGCCGAGGACATCGGCGTGGGGGCGAACGCCAACTGGAACGGCGTGTACGCGCTGGCCGGATACGCGCTCTACCCGTCGGTGGGCACCTCGAACGCCTATTACTACGGCATCCGTCGTGTGCCGTACTCGACCGACCTCACCAAGAACGGTCTCACGTTCCAGCACATCGCCAACAACGTGGCGCTGCCCGCCACGGTGCCGACGGCGTTCGGGCTCAACGGCGCCAACAACGCCGAGGTGCACAACACCGGCGAGGTCTGGTGCAACATGCTGTGGGAGTGCTACGCCGCGCTGCTGCGCGACAACGTGCGACTGACGTTCGCGCAGGCGCAGAGTCGCATGAAGGACTACCTGGTGGCGGCGTACAAGCTCACGCCCAACGCGCCCACGCTGCTCGAGGCGCGCGACGCGCTGCTCGCGGCCGCGTATGCCCGCGACATCACGGACTTCGGCCTGTTCTACAACGCGTTCGCCAAGCGTGGCGCCGGCGTCGGGGCGGTCGCGCCGGATCGCTTCAGCGCCACGAACATCGGGGTGACCGAGAGCTACGTGGTGGGAGGCGACTTCAAGTTCGAGTCGCGTTCGCTCGCGATGGACCTGCGCGACTGCGACGGCGACGCCCGCCTCGACAACGGCGAACTGGGCCGCGTGCTCGTGACGCTGCGCAACACCGGCACGCTGCAGCTGAACAACGCCAGCCTCACGGTCACGAGCAACAACCCGCACGTGACGTTCCCGCAGGGGGCCACGGTCCGCGTGGGCCGCATGGCGCCGTACGCGTCGGCGAGCACGCAGGTGATCGTCCAGTTCGACGGGGCGAGCACCGCCGAGACCGCGGATCTGACGCTCACCGCCTCGGACCCCGGCATCATCGGCGGGTCCCGCACGAGCACGCTGTCCATCTACTGCAACGTGGACGACGGCCCGTCGGCCAACGAGACCGCCGAGGCGAGCGTCGCGGGCTGGACCGCCGCGACCACGAACCCCGAGGGCACGTGGACGGTCGTGCAGGGTGCGACCGGCATCAATCACCTGTTCTACGGCGCCGACATCGGCAACACGTCGGACCACAAGTGGACGTCGCCGGCCATCCAGGTGGGCGCGACCGGCACGACGTCGTTCACGTTCAAGGCCGCACACGACTTCGAGAAGAGCGGCACCACGTACTACGACGGCGGCGTGATCGAGATCTCGAACGACGGCGGGACCACGTGGACGGACCTCGGCACCTCGACGTCGCCCACGTACGGCGGCGTGCTCGCGACCGGCAACCCGATCGCCGGGCGTAACGCGTTCGTCGGCACCAGCACCGGGTACCCCGCGCTCCAGACCTACACGGTGAGCCTGGGCGGCGTCTACGCCGGTCAGACGGTGCGCATCCGCTTCCGCGTCGTGTGCGACAGCGGCGTGGGCGCGGGCGGCTGGACCGTGGACGACCTCCTGTTCACGAACCTCGCCAACTTCCCGTTCAACGCGCTCATCGACGACGTCGTGCCGTGCGCGGCCGTCGGGGTGGACGAGACGGCCCC
>CAZZLY010000098.1:0-10053 GCA_964655175.1 uncultured bacterium | reverse complement strand
TCGACGTCCCGCGTCGGGACGATGAAGCCGTTCTCGCCCTCGCGCACGACCTCCCACGCGCCCTCGACGTCGAAGGTCACGATGGGACGGCCGGCGGCGGCGGACTGCACGAGGACGCGCGGCAGCCCCTCCCACAGCGACGTCAGCACCGAGACGTCCACCGCGGCGAGCACGCGCGCCAGATCGGTGCGATGGCCCAGGAAACGCACGTGCTCGGTGAGCCCACGGCTCGCGACCTCGGTCTCGAGCGCGGCGCGATGCGCGCCGTCCCCGAGGATGCAGACGCGCAGGTCGGGATGCTCGACCACCAGTCGCTCGACCGCCTGGAACAGATAGGTGTGGCCCTTGCGGGGCTCGAGCCGAGCGGCCATCGCGACCGCGACGTGCTGCGGCTCGAGGCCGAGCTCACGGCGCATGCGCGCGCGCTCGACGTCGGTCATCTCGCCGGCCGCCAGATACTCGTCCAGCGGCATGCCCGAATAGATCGTCTCGTAGGCGCGCGCCTCGCCGATGCCGGCCTCGACGTAACGCGCCTTGACGTCCTCGCCCACCGTCACGAACTGATGCGTGAAGCGCCCCGCGAGCCGCTCGAGGAACAGGTAGAACGCGCGCTGCCAGCGCGGCATGTGCTCGTGGAAGGTGACGCCGTGCACGGTGTGGATGATGACCGGCGTACCCGCGAGTGCGGCCGCCAGACGACCCAGGAAACCGGCCTTGGCCGTGTGCGTGTGCACGATCTGATAGCGCTCGCGGCGGATCATGGTCGCCAGCTGCAGCAGCGCGAACAGGTCCTTGATCGGATGCGGGTCGCGCACGAGCGAATCCAGACGCGTCACGCGCGCCGGATCGAGGCCCGCCATGAACTCACCCTCGCTGCCCTCGCCCACGACGAGGTCGACCGTGTAGCGCGTCGGATCGAGCCCACGCACGGTGTAGAGCGTGTTCTCGTCCGCACCCCCGCGGATCATGCGGGTGATGATGTGGAGCATCTTGATCGGCGGCAGTTCACCGCGACGACGCTCCTGGAAGGGACCGGAGGTGGAGGGCATCTTCATGGCGTGTTCGCCTCACGGAGGGGGGTCCAGTAGTCGGCGGGGTCCGCGGGCAGCAGGTACGGACCCTGGAGTTGCGACGGTTCGAGCCACAGGCTGTAGGTGGTGAACACGAACCAACCGTCGGCCGACCCACGCAGTGCACGCGCCACGCGCGGCAGCCCGTTCGGCCGGAAACGCTTGAGCCACAGCCCGGCGATCACCGGGGTCTTGGGCAGTCCGAGCGCGGCCAGTCGGCGACGCGCCTGCACGACGTCGGCCGGGCTACCGGTCGAGTAGGTGCATTCCGTCCAATCCGCGGTCGGCACGCCCGAGCGTGCGAGCGCACGCGCCAGCGCACGGTGCGGGAACGCCTCGAGGTCGAGATCGAACACGCCCAGTTCGACGCCCGGGTGACGCGCCGCGAACGTCTTGAGCAGCGGCACCAGGCGTCGCTCGAGCGCCGCCTCCTCCCACGCCAGCAGTCCCGAGAGCCGGGCGGGATCGACCTTGCCGCGGCCCTTGCCACGGTACTCACGGACACAGTGCGGGCAGCGACAGGCGCCGGCGTCCCAGTGGTGCCGACCGCCGGTCCACATCTCGAGGTCCACCGCGAGGCGGCGCGTGCCCGGCGCGGCCGCGAGCATCTCGTCGGCGCGTTCGAGCAGCGCCGAACGCCAGTAGGTCGTATCGAGCGGACACGGGATGTCGCGCTCCACCGTGCCGCGCCCCCACGTGTAGCGCCGATCGGCGGGCTCGCTCGGCAGGCGCGACGGCTGCTGCAGGATCCACTGCGGCACGACCGTGATGCCGACGGCCTCACCCCGCGCCACGAACGCGCGCAGCTGGCGCGCACCGGTGACGCCGAGCGTGTCGCCGATCCAGTGGATCACCGCGGTGTCGAAGCGTGCCTGCGCGAGCCGATCGAGGTGCGACGGCTCCATGTAATGGTAGAAGTAGGCACTGCGGGCCCCGGCACGGGCGGGCACGACCGCGGCCGCGAGCGCGACGCACGCGCCCACGACGACGACCGCGCCCCGGATCCCGTGACTCAGGCGGCCCATACCGCCTCCAGCCCGCGCACGTACACCGACGAGGCCTCGGCCCCGCGCGCACCGAAGCGCGTGGACAGCCACTTGAGCACGAGGCTCGCGCCCAGGATGCCCTTGGCGACGAACGCCGCGAGTGTGCCGTGATGCTTGCGGAAGTACCGCACGCGCGACCGCAGGTTGTGCAGGTAGGTGCGCCCCTCGCTCGTGCGGGAGGCGTGCTGCCCGGTGTGCGTGAACACGGCGGACGGCACGTAGCGCACGCACCAGCCCTGCGCGGTCGCACGCCGGCACCAATCGACCTCCTCCATGTACATGAAGAAGCCGTCGTCGAGTCCGCCGACCATGCGCAGGGCGCGCCGCGGGATGAGCAGCGCCGCACCCGACGCCCAGCCGACGACGTCCAGGGACTCGAGCGGCACCCCGGCGTACTTGTAACCCGCCGCCCACGCCGCGCGCGGGAACAGACGCGACAGCCAAAGGTGCTCGCACGCGAGCGTCCACAGGTCGGGGAACCGACCGCACGAACGCGCCGGCGTGCCGTCGTCGTCGAGCAGCATCGGCGCGGCGACGGCGCACGACAGATCCTTCGCGAGCGTCGCGCGCAGGCGTTCGAGCCCGTCGGCCGTCACGAGGCTGTCGGGATTCAGGAGCAGCAGATCGTCACCCTGCGCGATGGCGAGCCCCTGGTTCACGGCGCTCGCGAACCCGTGGTTGTGGGGATTGGCGACGACGCGGACCTCCGGGTGCTCCTGCGCGAGCCACTCCACGGTGCCATCGCGCGAATCGTTGTCCACGACGATGACCTCGAGCGACACGCGCGACGCACAGCCGGCGAGCGACTCGAGACACGGCCCGAGCACCTCGCGCGAGCGGTAGCTGACCAGGATCACGCTGACCGACGGACGCACGGCGCCTCCACGGGAAGGGGGTTCGAGGGGACGCGACGACGACCGCGACGCGGGGCGCGCCGTTCCGGCTCCCCCAGCACGAGGCCGGCGGCGAGCGCGGCGATCACGAACGCGACGGGCGCCAGCCGCGCCTCACCCGCAACGACGGCGAGCAACGCGAACACCACCGCGGCCGCCAGACGCAGATGACGCAGACGCGGTACGGACGCGGCCACGACGACGAGCACGCCGGGCGCCCAGACCTGCACGGGCACCCCGACGGCGCCGGCCTGCGTGACGAGAGGCAGCAGCAGGGCGAGCGAACCGACGATGGCGGCGACGACGTGGGCGGCGCGCGTGCGGCCGCGGCGCGAGGCTCCGCTCCAGGCGAACGGCAGCGTCGCCGCGAGCAGCGCCGTCACCGTGGTGGCATGGGCGCTGGTCGGCGCGGGGCGATGCGCCAGCAGGGCGGTGAGCACCGCGGTGCCGAGCATCATGGAGGTCCACGGGAACACGAGCTGCAACCGCGCGTGCGCGGCCGCACGACGAGCACCGAGCCACGCGGCGACGCCGACCGCGATCGGCGTGAGCGCCGTGCGGAATCCCTGCGGCAACTGTCCGGTCGGATCGACGAAGCCCACGACGAGCCCCACGGCGACGACGACCTGCAGCAGACGTTCGGCGCGCGTGGCGGGCCGACGCGCGTCGCCACGCCCGACGAAGCGCGCGACCATGACGAGCGCGGTGCCGAACATGACGAGGTCGGTCAGATGCGCGTGGTGGACGCCCTCGAGCCGCGCATCGAGCGTCATCGCGGTCACGAGCACGAGCGGGAACGTGAAGATCGCGCCACGACGCTTCCAGATCCACAGCGACAGCAGCCCCACGACCGGAACGGCCGGCAGCCACACGGGCAGCCCCAGCACGGCGAGCCACACGCCGTACACGAGCCACGCGCTGCCCAGGAACCACATCGCCACCGCCTCACGCGCGGTGGGCGGATTGAGGTGGTCGACCCGCTCGGGATCCAGGATCGTGCGCCAGCGCCGGATCATGCCGCGTCCTGCTCACGACCGGGGACGACCGCCAGCGTCGCAGTCTCGGACGACGACGTGCCGCGACTGGCCGGATCGGTCCACCACAGCCAGCCCAGCGAACCCACCACGCACAGCATCATGGCCATGACGACGGTGAGACCGCGCTGCGGACGCGAGTGACGCTCGGGCAGTTCGGCCGCGTCGAGCACCGAGAACGCCGGTACCGGATTGGCCTCCTCGACGCGCGCCTGCTCGCGCGCACGGCGCAGCAGTTCGGCGACCGCGACCAGCCCCTGCTGATCGCGCGACAGGTCCAGGTACTGCTGGCGCAGCGCCGGCAGGTCGTCGCCCTTGGGCTGCATGGGCCCGCCCGTGCTCGACAACGACCCGACCTGACGATCGAGTTCGGCGATGCGATCGCGCAGCGTCTGCACCTCGGGCGCGCTCTCGGCGTACCAGCGCCGGGCGGCCGCGAGTTCGGTCTGCAGCAGCGCGCGCTGCGCCCGGATCGCACCGTACGCCTCGACGGTCGACTTGGCCTGCTCGGGCAGACTCACGGCACCGTGCTGCTCCTCGAACGCGCGCAGCTTGGCCGAGGCGAGCGCGATCTCCTGCTCGACCTCGGTCAGGCGCGCATCGAGGTAACGACGCCGCTGTGCCGCGAGACTGGCCTTGAGCCGGATGCTCTCGCTGCCGGCGTAGTGCGCGTAGGCGTCCGCCAGATCGCGCGCCAGGCGCGGTTCGCGCGCCTCGACCTCGACCTGTACCTCGCCCTCGCGCGGCGTGGTGATGCGCGTGTGCTCGCCGAGCGCGCGACGGGCGTCGGCGTGGCGCTTGAGGTTCCAGCGCTGCTGCAGCGCGAAACGCGAGACGATCGAGTCGGCGACCGCACGGCTGCGGATGACGGCGCGCAGCTGGTCCTGCGGCGTGGGGCCCGCCCCGAGGCCACCGAACATGGCCCCGCCGAGCGCCCCGCCCGCTCCGGTCAGGTCGAGCGACAGGCCGTCCTTGGCCGCGGGCACGAGCGTCACGTTCGAGTCGTACCAGCACGGCAGCAGGAACGCGGTCGCGATCGCGAGTGCCGCGACCACGGCGTAAAGGCGCAGCAGACGCGTGCGCTCGACGTGGATGCGCGCCACGAGCGCGGGCAGCGAGAACCGCCAGACGGGCGTGGTCATCGGCGCACCGCCGCGAACACGAGCGCCGCCGCGGTCGCGATCTGGACCAACCACTGCGAGAGGCCCGCGAGCGCACGGCCGGTGCCGCGCCCCTCGGGGGCGCGCGGCGAGATCACGATGGCGTCGCCGGCCTCGATGCGTCCGGCGCGCGCGAACGGCACCGCCTCGCCCCCGGCGCGCAACACGTACGACTTACCGCGGTCCGCGTCGCGCGCGAAGCCACCGGCGCGCGCGACGTAGTCCTGCGCACTCGCGCCGCGACGGGCCGCCAGCGTCCCGGGGTTCATGACGTTGCCGAGCACGGTGACCGTGGCGGGCTGCACGGGGAGCGTGATCTGGTCGCCGTCCTCGAGCACCAGATCGCTCACGGTACCGGCCCAGCGCTGACGCTCCTCGAGTCGCAGCGCGATGCGGTCGACGTCGGCATCGCGATCGAGTTCGGCGAGCAGGGTGCGCTGCACCTCGATCGCCTTGAGTGCGACGCTGTCCCCGGCCGCGCGCAACTGCTGACGGTCGAGTTCGGCGGCGCGGTGCTGCAGCAGTTCGCGGCGCAGGCTGCGCATGTAGGCGGCCGAGCCGGGACGATGGAACACGAGGCCGCGCAGCGAACCGCGCGGCGTGACGCCACCGGCGCGCTGCAGGACCGCGGACAGCCGCTCGCCCGGGGCGATGGAGTAGCGGCCCGGCCGCAGCACCTCGCCGGCGACGGTGACCGTCGCGGGCAGGCGCGCGCTCGAGAACACCGTCACGGCGTCCAGCGGCTGCAGCGTGATGTCGGATTCACCGCTCCACACCCGCGTGAGCGACAGCGTGCTCACCTGGGCGGCCAGCGTGACCGGATCGACCCGGCGGAACTCCGCGTGCTCGAGGTCGGCCTCGGGCAGCAGGCGGTCGCGCGTGACGAGCTGCGACAAACGCATCCCGGTGACGAGTTCGTAGTCCCCCGGATGACGCACGACGCCGTCGAGCGTGACCGTGTTGTCGGTGCGCGCGGCGAGCGGCAGCACCGTGACGAGATCCTGATCGGCCAGCTGCACCGAGTCGGGCGAGACCCCCGCCGCGAGGCGCACGTCCTCGAGTCGGAAGCCGTCGTGCGCGACGACGCGCTCGATGCGCACGCGCGCCAGATCGGCGTAGGCGGTCGGGCCACCGGCCAACGTGAGCAACTGGCGCAGCGTCAGGGTGCCGCGACGCTCGTAGACGGCGGGCCGTGCCACGTCGCCACGCACGCCGACGCGGCCATCGCCGGCACCGACGAACAGCACGTCGTTGTTCTCGAGCCGCGGATCCTGAGCCCGATCCCCGTTGAGCAGGAACGGATACAGGTCCCCACGCGCGACCTCCTTGTCGCCGCGCATGACACGCAGATCGCGCAGGCTACCGCGCGAGGTCGGTCCACCGGCCGCCGCGAGCGCCTGGAACGCGGTCGCCATACCGCTCAGGCGGACCTTGCCGGGCTGCGCGACCTCACCGAGGACGTACACCTCGAGCGTGCGCATGCGGCCCATCGAGACCTGCACGCGTGCGTTGCGGTACACGGTCGCCAGTCGCGCGCGGACCAGGCGATCGGCATCGGCGAAGCCCATGCCCCACAGGAACGTCGAGCCCACGCGCGGCAGGAACACCTTGCCCTCGCGGTCGAGCGTGAGTGCGTAGCTCGTGTCGGCCAGACTGGAGACGAACACCTGCAGCTGATCGCCGGGACCGAGCACGTAGTCGGGGCCGACCGGGCCACCCTCGAGCGGCGCGGACGCGTTCGCGTCACGGAACAGGTCGTGTCCGAAGCGCACGAGCCCGCTCCAACGCTGATCGGCGCTGGGCATGCGCAAGGCACGCGACACGTTGGAGCCGGCGAGCATGCCGGGCATCACGCGCGCGAGACTGTCGGGATCGAGGTCGGCACAGCGGGCGGACACGGGAGCCCACATGACCAGCAGCGCGGACGCGGCCAGTGCACGGACGGCCCCCCGAGTGAACCCACTGAGCATCTGGGATGGAATGCTCATGGCGGTCCCTGTTCGGGTGGGGAGAGGCATCGGGCACAATTCCATGTGCCCTGTGTCTCTTATCGGCCGGACACCCCACGGACTGAAGGGCTGTTCTCGCGCTCTCGCCGGTCCCCGAATCCGTTCGGGCCCAACACGTTGGAGGCACCTCCCCGTGGCAAGCCGGGGCCCATTCGAAGCCCCTCGTTGCGGGTCGCACGATGCGCACGGCACGGCAGGAAGTGCCGGATGAGGCGCTTTGCAAGGGGGTTCACACGCGTCGGCCGCCGTCGTCGCGAATCCCCTCCACGGGCGGGTGCGGGCCTCCTAGAATTGAGGACACGCTCTCTGTCGCCGCCCGCCATGGCGGCGAGCCCCGACGCTCTCCCCCGTTCCCACGAGAACCCATGCCTTCGCGCATCGTGTCCCCGCGTCCCCGCATGCTGTCGCGCCTCGGCCTCGCACTGATGCTGGCGGTGCTGTGCGGGCTCGTCGCGCCCGCGCGCGCGGTCGCGCCGTTCGTGCTGGAGACCGTCGATGGCGGTGCGGGGCAGGTCGTGGGCGAGTACGCCTCGATGAAGCTCGATCGCCAGGGCCGCCCGCACATCGCCTACTACGACGCCGGCAACGGACATCTCAAGTACGCGCGGTTCGACGGCACCCGGTGGCTGGTGCAGGTGGCCGACCCGAGCGTCAACGACGTCGGCCTGTTCGCCGCGCTCGCGCTCGACTCGCTCGATCGGCCGCACATCGCCTATCACGACGACACCGCCGGCAAGCTGCGCTACGCGACCCTCAACGGCACCACGTGGACGCGCGAACTGGTGGACCCGAGCAGCTTCGACTGCGGTTGGTACCCGTCCATCACGGTGGATCGCACGCAGAAGGTGTGGATCGCGTCGTACGATCGCGGCACGGGCAATCCCCGCCTGTCGCGTCGCACGGGCACGAACACCTGGACCGGGCAGGACCTCGACACGTCGTACGACCTCTCGGGCTTCTGGAGCTCGATCGTCGTGGACGATTCCCTGCGCGCGCACGTCGCCTGGTACAACCTCACGCAGGGTCGCCTCGAGATCGCGGACCAGACGCGCACCGGCTGGGGCGTCTCGGTGATCGACTCGTCCACGACCGACGTGGGCCTGTACTGCACGATGGTCGCGGATCGCACCGGTGGCCTGCATCTGGCGTACATGGACCTGACGCACTTCGACCTCAAGTACGCGAACCGCGTCTACAACGGCGGCCCATGGGTGCGTCAGACGGTGGACACGTCCGCGTCCATGACCGGCTACGACTGCTCGATCGCGCTGCGACCCTCGGGCGCCCCGGTGATCGCCTACCACGACGCCACGCGTCTGAAGCCCGTGCTCGCGCAGCGCGCCGGCACCGGCTGGGGCCAGCTGCTCGTGGACGACTCGCCCGGCGTGACCGGCCTGTACACCTCGGTGGCCTGCGACACCCGCGGCCTACCGTGCCTGAGCTACTGGGACGGCACGACGACCTCGCTGCGCTTCGCGCACGCGACCACCGCCGTGCTCGACGCGCCGACCTCGCACCCCGCACTGGCGTTGTCGCTGTCGCCGAATCCCGCACGCAGCGGCGAGGACGTGCGCCTGAGCGCGCCTGCCGGGATGCCGCGCGTGGAGATCCTCGACGTCGCCGGTCGCCGCGTGGCCGAGGTCACGCTCGATGCGAGCGGTCATGGCCGCTGGGATGCGCGCGGCACGCACGGAGTGTCACTGGGTGCGGGACTCTACTTCGCGCGGCCGATCGCGGCCGACGGATCCGGGCACACCGCGACGCCCATCGTCGTCACCCGCTGAGGCGACGACGAAGTGACGTGAAGCCCCCGACGAGCACCCTGCTCGTCGGGGGCTTCCTCTTGGCTCCCCCCGGCTCGCTGCATCGGTGCCGACTCGGGTCGAGGTGCATCGCGGTCGCGCGTGCTAGGGTCGCCTCACCGTGGTTCCGGGCGCCCCCCGCGCCCCGCCCCTCTCGCGGAGCCACGCCTCACTCCCACCGAGAGAAGCCCGTATGCGCCTCGCCGCGATCGCCCTGTCGTCCCTGCTGCTGACCGCCACCCCCGTGCTCGCAGCGTCCACCGCGCCCGCCCTGCCGCCGGCCGAGTCCACCGCACACGATGCGCTCGAGCACTCGCCGCGTCATGGGGAGTACGTCGACGTGGCCTACCCGGGGCACACCCCGTTGCGCACCTGGGTCGTGTATCCGGAACGTGCGGACAAGGCGCCGGTCGTGCTCGTCATCCACGAGATCTTCGGGCTCACCGAGTGGGTGCGCGGTGTCGCCGACGCGCTCGCGGCCCAGGGCTTCATCGCGGTGGCGCCTGATCTGCTCTCGGGACTCGGCCCCCACGGCGGCGGCACCGAGGCGACCACGAGTCGCGACGAGGCGGTGCAGATCGTGCGCGCGCTCACGCCCGACGAGTCGGCCGCGCGACTGGCGGCGGTGCAGGTCTGGACACGCACGATCCCCTCGAGCAACGGCAAGTGGGCGTCGCTCGGCTTCTGCTGGGGCGGCGGGCGCAGCTTCGCGGCGGCCGCTGCACGCCCCGCACCGCAGGCGAGCGTGGTGTTCTACGGCCCGGCCCCCGACAGTGCGACGTTGCGACAGGTGACGGCCCCCGTCCTCGCGCATTACGGCGGCGACGATGCACGCATCACCGCGACCGTGGACGACACGCGCGCCACGCTCGCGAAGCTCGGCCGGTCGTTCACGCCCCAGGTGCACCCCGGCGCGGGGCACGGCTTCATGCGGCAGCAGGACGGCCGCGACGGAGCGAACCTGCGCGCGGCACAGGCGGCATGGCCCCGCACGATCGAGTTCCTGCGCGCGAAGCTGCGCTGACGTTCGAACGCACCC